>NZ_JBVIHP010000030.1:0-122230 GCF_055570235.1 Streptomyces sp. NPDC031274
CCATCGAAGCCGCCTGCCGCATCGTCATCCTCGAAGACCAACTCCAAGAAGCCCAGCGCATCAACACCGAACACCACCACACCACCCAATCAGCGAACCCGACGCACCCGACGCCTGCCCCCTGAACGAGAGGGCTGAGAGCTGTTTGATCGCCTCGCACGCGTCACCCTGGACCCTCCGGGGATTTCGCGACCGACAGTCGACACTCACCCTTCGCGCCCGCTGCGGCCACTGGTCAAGGATGCGCCGGCCGGCAAATATAATCTTCCCCATGTCCAAGACTGACGAACTGCTCGTTGACGTCGCTGCCCTGGTGGAGTCCGGGCAGAGTAACCAGATGCCCTTGACGGTGGTCACCGGTGGGGCCGTCATCACCGGTCGGCTGGCTCCCGAAGCAGTGTGGCGGCAGAGGGTGTCGGACGTGCTGAAGGACTCTGCCCGCCTGGGTGAGTTCTCCGCCGTCTTCGATGCCCCCGCGAAGAACGGCGGGCGGCCCACACATCTGCACTTCCATGTCGCCCGGATCCTGCAGGGCACAGTGGGAATCCCGGAGACTGGCGGGATGTACCGCGTTGCGATCGATGACGTCAGCGCCTGGACCATGGGCGACTTCAGCTATTCCGACCACTGAGCATCCACTGCGGCAGTAACCCGTTGCAAGCACTGTGGGCCCGACCGGCGTGTACCGGTCGGGCCCACAGTGTTGTCCAGGTGTCGGTTGTGCCCGTTTCCCGATGAGCGGAAACGGCTACCGCGCCTTCCTGTGTCGGCACCGCCATTCCGGGCGCGGGAAGACACGGTCGTTCGTACCTTCCTCGACGCGGCACATATCAAGGAATTTCCGCAAGTGATGAGCAGACGGAATGACAAGTATGGATCGATGTCAAAGAACATCCGGTCGACGGGAATCCGCGGCGCGCAAACGCTGAAATAGGTGATGCGGCGGAGGACATGACGTCCCGGGCATCGAAGTGCGGTGCGGCTCTCAGGATGCGCTGCATCCTGAAGGAGTGAAGGAGGACCCGCGCGCGACTGCGGATAGCTCCGACGCGTCCCGCAGGTGAAAGCACTGCGGGAAACGCAAGCAGCTGGGGCCCGCACCCCGAGGGATGCGGGCCCCAGCTGCAAGATGCGTCAGGCCGGAACGATGTTCTCGGCCGTCGGGCCCTTCTGGCCCTGCGCGATGTCGAAGGTGACCTTCTGGCCTTCGAGCAGCTCACGGAAGCCCTGGGCGGCGATGTTCGAGTAGTGGGCGAACACGTCAGCGCCGCCACCGTCCTGCTCGATGAAGCCGAATCCCTTTTCCGAGTTGAACCACTTCACGGTACCAGCAGCCATGTCATATCTCCTTTGGGGCAGTGCATCGGCGTCCGCACCGTGCGAACACCGTGTCGCCGCAATGATTACCCCGTCCGGAAAATGACCGGAAATGCAAAATGCTCCCACCCGACAGAAACGGAGTGGGGGCACTTGGAGCTTTGGGAACCACAACTGCAACTGAGATCGACAGTAGCACGCCGCAACGGCCCGCGTCGGTTAGCCAATTCCGCTCCGCTCATTGCGGCGCAAACTCTCACTGCACCGCTCGGCAAACCCTCACCTCCCGAGCACAGATATTGATGCGCTCTCAGTGCAACGTTCCGAAATTGCGGCGAAGTCGTCAGCCGCTATCAGGGCCCGCGGCGGGAACCAGATCAGCACAGGTCCGCCTTGTGTCGTCGGCCGCACCCAGGCACGGATGCCGCACACGTCCGGAGCCCCTCCGGAGTCTGTACATGCCTCGATTACGCGGCGCATACCGGGGAAAGGGGGGAACCGTACAAGCGGGCGAGGCCACCGGCTTCGGTCATCACGAGTGAGGAGACAGGTCTGTGAGCAATATGTGGATGTACACACAGGACAGTTGCTACACGTCCCAGCAGTCGCTGGTGGGCTTCACCGTGGAGGCCGCTGACGGGGTCATCGGGCACGTGGACCGCCAGCAGGATCAGCCCGGCATGCAGCACCTGGTCGTCGACACCGGCGTGTGGAAATTCGGCAGAAGCGTACTGATCCCGGCCGGCGCCGTCACGGCCATCGACACCGAAGCGCGGACGGTGAAGGTCACACCGCTCCGGGAGGAGATCAAGTCCGCTCCTCGTTTCACCACCGACAGCGAGACAGCCGACCACGACTACCTGTCCGCAGTCGGCGACTACTACCTCTCCCTCCGCTTCACACCCCTTCCCTGAGCCGACCCAGCGCTTGGCGCCGGGCCTCCGTCACCTGGGTGGCGGGGGAGCACGCCTCGCGGAACGCGCAACCGAGTCGGTCCGACCCAAGGCAGGCATGTGTTCCGCATGCCGCTCCCGCCGCGGCGCTTTGGCTCTGTATGCCGTCTCGGCCGCCCGCGCCCGCAGTGTGCCAGCAGCACCAGCCACCGCCGACTGCACCACTGATACCACTACCCGCGCAGTAGGGAGACTGCCGTCTCGGCTCAGCGCGCCCTGATCGCGTTCCGGGAGGAATGCGGAGCCGCAATTGTGGACGACTACCGCCACCACGTCGGCCTCGCCCGTGATGGCGGCTTGACCACCCTGCGCTCGTACCTTGATTTCTGTGACGAAGTGGGCCTGCCCGTCCGGGAGGTGGCCGGGTTGCGTCCGCCGAAGCGCGGTCGGAGCGGGACCTTCTCGTCCTCGGCGGCGAACGCGGTCCAGTCGTGGGGACCAGCGGTGGACGGCTCTCGCCAGATGGGTCATGGGTCGGACATAGCGCGAGGCCCGGCAGGCGCCGGGCTCAGACCTGCGGCAGGGAGAAGGGGACGTGTCCGACGGCGCGGCCGGTGGCGTCGAGGAGTCGGCCCATCCGTTTGCGGGAGTGGAGGAAAACGGTGCGGTCGCTGACCTTCAGGTGCGGGAAGCGTTCCGCGAGGTGCGCTTCGAAGGGGTCGATGGCGTGCAGGCCGCGCAGCCAGACCATGACGAGGAGATTGTCGGAGCCGCTGACGGACACGGCCAGGCGCACCTCTTCCCTTCGGGCCAGCGCGTTGCCCGTGGCCTTGAGGTGGGTGTGCGGGACCGCGGTGCGGTAGAGCACGACCGTCGAGAGCCCGGCGAGGGGATGGGCGAGGTCGCAGCGGAAGGTGATGTCCCGGTCCCGGGTCATCCGCTGGAGCCTGCGCCGGGCGGTGTGTTCGCTCATGCCGGTCAGGGCGCCCAGGTCGGTATAGCCGAGACGCCCGTCCCGGCCGAGGGCGTCCAGGAGGGCCTGGTCATCGGGCGGCGGCCGGTGGTGCATGTGGGCGCTGTAGGGAGTCGGGTGTGAGGTGCGCGGGGCGGAGAGTTCCGCGTCGCCGGACGGTTCCATGGCCCGCATGCGCCAGTCGCCGCCCTCGCTGTACAGGGTGATGCCGAGGTGCGTGCGGGTGGACCGCACGCCTTTCAGGCCGCCGATCAGACCGTGCACGGAGCGGCCGAGGGCGGGCAGGTCGGCCGCGACGACCGAGGCCAGGAGGTCGAAGTCGCCGGCCGTCTCGTCGACGCTGAACACCCAGGGCATGTCGGCCAGGGCGTCGCCGACGGATTCCACGGCCCGGGGCCGACACCGGACCTCGACGTAGGCGACGGTCGCCGCCTTCGCGGAGTCGTACGCGCTGACCCAGGCCAGACCGCCCGCGCGCAGTCGTTCCCAGCGGCGGGCCGCCGTGGTCGCGTCCACGCCGAGTGCCCGGCCGATCCGGGACCACGGCGCCCGGGGGACTGCCTGGAGCGCGTCGACGAGGGCCAGGTCCAGCTCGGAGAAGTGGGCGCCCTCGTCCATGCTGCGGGAATCGGGGGACGTAGCTCCTCCTGAGATGTTTTCCTGCAATTCTCCAGGGGTTCCTGTCACAGACCGGATCGTAGGGGCACTTCCGGCCGATGCCCAGTCCCGGCTTCGGCCGCCCGGAGTCGAAGGAGTGCCGCGTGTCTGCCCCGCCCGCGAAGTCCACCCGCAGAACCGTCCGGATCACGATCGTGCTGCTGTTCACCGCCTGGCTGGTCGACTACGCCGACCGGCTCGTCATCAACCTGGCCCTGCCCTCCATCGGGGACGAGTTCGACGTGGGCCGAGGGGAACAGGGCCTGATCGTCTCGGCGTTCTTCCTCGCCTACGCCCTGTGCCAGATACCCGGCGGCCTGCTCGCCGACCGGCACGGTGCTCAGCGGGTCATGCTCTGGGCCCTGCTGTCCTGGTCCGTGTTCACCGCGCTGACCGGCTTCGCCTGGTCGTTCGCCGTCCTGCTGCTGATGCGGTTCGCGTTCGGCGCCGCCGAAGGAATCTTCCCGCCCGCCTCGATGAAGGTCCTCGTCGAGCGGACCACGTCGGCCGAGCGCATGGGCGCCAACGGCGTGATCATGAGCTCGAACGCCCTCGCCGGGGTCCTCACCCCGCTCCTCGTCGCGCCTCTGATCGCCGCTTTCGGCTGGCGCTCGGCGTTCTTCTCGACGGCGGCCCTCGGCGTCTTCGTCCTGGTGGCGATACGGGTGTGGCTCCCCGCGCCCCTGCCGCTGGCGCAGCAGCCGGAGCCCCGCGTCGACCGGGGGCGCGCCGGGGGCGTCCTGCGCAAGGGCGTGATCTGGCGCTTCAGCGCGATGATGTTCGGCTACAGCGTGATCGTCTGGGGTCTCAGTACCTGGATCCCGACCTATGTCAGCGAGGAGTACGACGTCTCGCTCGCCTCGACCGGGGCCCTTGTGGCGATTCCCGGCCTTGCCGCGACCGGCGCGATCGTCGTCGGCGGGCGGCTCGCGGACCGTCTCGGCGGCCACCACCGCAGGGTGATCGTGCCCGGCATGGCGGTGGCCGCAGTCACGCTGCTGTTCATGGTCTTCTCGCCGTCGCTCATAGGTTTCATCGTCTTCGGCACGCTCGCCACGACCGCCGTCTCCCTCTGCTACATGCCGATCCTCGCCGTGCCGCTGGGCGGCCTCGCGCCCGAGGACGTCGGCGTGGGCAGTGGAGCGATCATCTTCGGCGGCCAGGTGGCCGGCATGGTCGCCCCGCCCGTCATCGGCGTGCTCGCTGACGCCTTCTCCTTCAAGGTGGCCTTCGCCTCCCTGGTGCTCGGCGCGGCCGTCGCCGCCGTGATGGCACTCCTCACCCCGCAGGACGCCGCCTCTTTCCGGGCCGCCACCCGCGCGCCCGAACTCCCCACGCCCGCAAAGGAGCACTCATGACCGCCGCCCCCGTCGCGCGCCTGCTGTCCGGCTTCCCGGAGCGGCTGCCCGGCCTGCTCGCCCTCTACGAAGACCTCCACGCCCACCCGGAGTTGTCCTTCCAGGAGTTCCGTACGGCCGCGGTCGTGGCCGAACGGCTGCGCGAGCAGGGCTGGGAGACCACCGAGGGCGTCGGTGGGACCGGCGTCGTCGGGGTCCTGGCCAACGGCGAGGGGCCGGTGGTCCTGCTCCGCGCCGACATGGACGGGCTCCCGGTCGAGGAGCGGACGGGACTGCCGTATGCCTCCCGGGAGACGGCCGTCGACGGCGAGGGCACAAGGGTCCCCGTCATGCACGCGTGCGGCCACGACATGCACGTCACCTGTCTGCTCGGCGCGACCGCCCAACTCGCCGCCGCCCGTGGGAAATGGCGCGGCACCGTCGTCGCCGTGTTCCAGCCCGCGGAGGAGGTCGGCGGGGCACCAGCCATGATCGAGGACGGCTTCCTGGAGCGCTTCCCGCGCGCCGACGTCTGCCTCGGTCAGCATGTGTCCCCGGCTCCCGTCGGCCTGGTCGGCACCCGCCCCGGGCCGGTGATGGCGGCCTCCGACAGCCTGCGTGTCCGCCTCTTCGGCCGCGGCGGACACGGGTCCACGCCCGAGTCCACCGTCGATCCGATCGTCATGGCCGCCGCGGTCGTCATGCGGCTGCAGACGGTCGTCTCCCGGGAGGTGGGGGCGGCGCAGACCGCTGTGGTGACCGTCGGTTCGCTGCACGCGGGCACCAAGGAGAACATCATTCCCGACACCGCGGACCTGCGGATCAACATCCGCTCCACGACACCCGCCGTACGGGACCAGGTCCTGGCGGCCGTCGAACGGATCATCCGCGCTGAGGCCGCCGCCTCCGGCGCCCCCAAGGAACCCGAGATCACCGGTCTCAACTCCTTCCCCGTCACGGTCAACGACACCGCGGCCACCGGAACCGTACTGACGGCGATTGCCGAAGTCATCGGCGAGGAACGGGTGTTCACCCTGCCCCAGCCCCTCACCGGCAGCGAGGACTTCGGCATCTTCGGCACGGCCCTCGACGTCCCCTCGGTCTTCTGGCACTTCGGGGGCGGCGACCCGGCCCTCTTTCAGGACGTCGACCCCGACACCCTGCTGACGGACGGCCTGCCCGAGACGATCCCGGCCAACCACTCCCCGCACTTCGCCCCGGTACCCGAACCCACGATCCACACCGGTGTGACGGCGCTGCTCGCGGCGGCCGCCCACTGGCTGTGCCCCGAGGGCGAGCGTGCCCGCGACCGGCAGGAGGATTGACATGCCCCTGGATTCGGACATCGCGGCCTTCCTGCGAAGCCTCCAGCAACTCGACGCCCCTGAACCGGGGGAAAACGCTGTTGCGCGAGCCAGAGCCCGGCTGCGGGCGCTGACCGTCGACCAACTGGATCAGGCCACAAAGCCCGAGGTCGCAGCGGTGGCTTCCATGGCGCTGGCGGGCTCCGTCCCGGCCCGCGTCTACCGGCCGCACACCGCGACGCCCGTGCCGACGGTGATCTACCTGCACGGCGGCGGCTGGGTGGCCGGCGACATCGACACCCACGACGTGCACGCCCGGACGCTCTGCCGCGACCTCGACGCCGTCGTGGTGAGCGTCGACTACCGGCTCGCGCCCGAGCACCGCTTCCCCGCCGCGGTCGACGACGCGTACACCGCCCTGACCTGGGTCGCACGCTACGTGGACGTGTTCGGCGGCGACCCTTCCCGGCTGGTCGTCGGAGGCGACAGCGCGGGGGCGACGCTGTCCGCCGTGTGCGCACAACAGGCCCACGCCGACGGGCTGTCGCTGGCCGCCCAACTGCTGGTCTACCCGAGCACGGACATGTCCGGCGCGTACGCGTCGCGGGCCGAGAACGGTGAAGGCTACTTCCTCACCACCACGGAGCTGTACTGGTTCTTCGAGCAGTACCTCGGTGTCAGCGGCTCCGATCCCGCCTCCGTCACATTCGGCGCCGACCCGCGGGTCGCACCCCTTCGGGCGAAGGATCTTGCCGGGCTCGCTCCGGCCGTCGTGGCCACCGCGGAGTACGACCCGTTGCGCGACGAAGGGGACGCATACGCCGAAGCGCTGCGGGGCGCCGGCGTACGCGTCGAACACCGGCGGTTCGACGCCCTCGTCCACGGCTTCTACGGCATGAATCACATCAGCCCCGCCGCAGGGGAGGCGACGGCCTGGATCAACACCGCGCTCAGACGGCTGATCGGCTGACACCCCCCTTACCACTCTCATCCGTAAAGGACGTCCGCATGAACTCGAACACCCCCAGCACCGATCTTGATCTCGTCTACCTCAGTGCCACCGAGGCGCGACGGCTCTTCGACGCCCGCGAACTCTCCCCGGTGGAGCTGATGCGTGCCGTCATCGACCGCGCGGACCAGACCGAACCGGTGATCAACGCCTTCACCGAGCAGCTCTTCGACGAGGCACTCGACCAGGCCAGGCACGCCGAGGACCGTTTCCTCGGCAAGGGCGGCCTGACACCGCGCCCGCTGGAAGGCATCCCGGTCGCCACCAAGGAGAAGCACGCCATCGCCGGGCGCTCCCTCACCGAGGGCTCCCTCGTCAACGTCGGCAACACCGCGACCGAGAACGCCCCGGTGATCGACCGGATCCTGGACGCCGGCGGCATCATCCACGCCCGCACCACCACCCCCGAGTTCTCCATCGCCACCTTCACCCACAGCCGCCTGTGGGGCGTCACCCGCAATCCGTGGAACCCCGACTTCACCCCCGGCGGCTCCTCAGGCGGCGCGGGCGCCTCCCTCGCGGCCGGTACGGCGCTGCTCGCCTCCGCGTCCGACATCGGCGGCTCGACCCGTATCCCCGCCGCCTTCACCGGCACCGTCGGCTACAAGGCCCCCTACGGCCGGATCCCCGGCGTGGCACCGTTGTCCGCCGACCACTATCGCGGCGACGGCCCCATGGCGCGCACCGTCGACGACTGCGTCACCTTCGCCAACGTCCTGTCAGGACCCGACCCGCGCGACCACGTGTCGCTGCGCCCCAAACTCGTCCTGCCGACCGAGTACGACGCGGTCGCGGGGATGCGCATCGCCCTGTGCCTGCGCCTGGGCGCCTACGACGTCCACCCGGAGATCGAGGCCAACACCCGCGCCGTCGCCCGCGCCCTCACCGACGCGGGCGCGATCGTCGAGGAGATCGAACTCCCGTGGACCAAGGACGACCTCCTCATCAGCGGCGCGGGACACTTCTCGACCATCTTCGGCGCCCTGGTCCGCGAGATCGAAGCCGAGCACCGCGGCCGGATGTCGCCGTACGCGGCAGTCTTCGCCGACACCATGGCCGTCGCCCGTGAGCAGGTGACCTACCTCGACGGCCTGCGCGTCGAGACCCGGCTGCAGCGAGAACTGGCGGAGGCGATGGCCCCCTTCGACGCCCTGATCTGCCCGACCACGGCCGTCCCGGGACTGCCCGCCGGGGACGATCTCCTGGGCCGCCTGGTGGTGAACGGTGAGGATCATGGCGAGCCGCTGTGGGCGGCCATGACGCTGCCCTTCAACATCAGCAACCGCTGTCCCGTCCTCAACGTGCCCAGCGGTACATCCAGTTGGGGCCTGCCGACGGGCGTCCAGATCGTCGGCCACACCTACGACGACCCGAGCGTCTTCCGGGTCGGCAAGGCCTTGGAGCAACTCCGCCCCTGGGCCTACACCCCGAACCACCGGCCAACCGTCCAGCCCACGCCTCTCGTACAGTCAGCCGCCGGTTGATCGTCGCCCTGACCAGGCGCTTGGTGGTGGCCATGAAGGATGTGGAACCACCCGGCAGCCCGACGGCGCGGTGCCGCTGCCGACGGGGCAGTAGGGCTGGGCTCTGTCCACCCACACGGGCCGGTTGACGATGGCTCCCGTCAACTCGTGCGAATGTCAGTGGTGTTGGCTACTATGTACGCGGTGGAAAAGACCCTTGAAAGGCAAGGTGCATCGGTGCGGATTGCCGACTATCACGGCGCGGCGGCAGAGTTCCTATAGGGGCGCCTGGCCGGCGCTCTCCTATGGCGACGCCCATTGGGCGGCGACGTCGTACCTCAGATCCGGCGGCGGGTTGACTCCTGTCCTGGTTCCGTGACGGCGCTCTCACGATGCCTGGGAGGGTCTTTCTTGTCCGCAACCACTTCTACCTGCGACCACCGCGTGTACCACGTAGTCGTTGTCGCCTTGATCTCCCTGGTTGTTGGGTTTACCACCGGGATCGGCTTTGCCGCTCTCGGCCAGTCACCCCTCGCCGCAGTTGCTTCCGGCGGGGCTGTCGTGCCGTTCGTCTTCTCTGGCGGCATGACCGCAGTCGCGTATGTGAAGCGGCAGGATCAGTAGGCGACCCCGTGGGGGTGGCTCCATCATGTGCCTCACTGCGGTTCGGCTCGACGGCCAGCTCGTTGGAGCCCTGCCCCGTGGCGCCCACGGCCGTGCAGAGGCCGAACCGGTCGTGACGCGGACTGAATGAAGATGTCGGGCCTGTGCGCCGGGTAACGATCAGCCGGAGCCGGAGCCGGAGCCGGAGCCGGAGCCGGAGCCGGAGCCGGAGTGCCCGGGACCTGGGACTGGGCATGCTCGGTATTTTGGATGGGGGGGGCTGTGACGGACGGGAGCGTGGGTGAGTGCTGTCCCGGGCCCGGGGAGTGCTGTCCCGGGCCCGGGGCCTGACTCACGACTCGCATGACCGAAGTGCCCATTCACACAGTGCCGACCGTTGGGCGGGGACGGTGCGTTGCTTGGCGCCGACCAGTGCCCGGCAATCGCGGCGGGATTCCGCGATCTGCTGAAGTGAGCCAGGAAGTGTTGAGCCGTGAGGCGGTCCGAGAGGTCGTCCACCTGGCCGTACAGTTACGGCCAGGACCCCGCTCATAGGGGCTGTTGTACCGGATGAGCTGGCCGCGCTGGACGGACTCTTCACCTATCCGAGGTCAAGCAGCGGTACTGCGCCGTCGAGGCCGCCGTCCTCCTGGGGTAAGGCGATGCTCGCCTCGCCACCGCCGCTGAGGAAGCCGTTCGGGGGTTCAGCAATTCCTCCGACCCGAGCCGGGCCTTCGGAGACCAGGCCGGAGCCCGGTGCAACCTTGCTCTCGTACGCCTCTACGGAGACGACCTGGACGAGCTCTGCGCCCGCAGCGTCGGCCTGACCCTGATGCGGTAACACCCGCAGGGAATCCACGCGGTGGTCATCGACGGCGTGGCGCTGCTTGCAGGCCTCCCGGTCGAGCCGGCAGGAACGCCCTCTCAGGGGTGGAGGGCCTTGCGCAGGGTGCGTACCTGGTCGGTGAGGTTGTGTTCGCTGATGAGGGCCTGGGGGAAGAGGAGGTCGAAGCCGTGGACGGCGCCGGGAACCTGGACGAGTTCGGTGGTGACGCCGGCGGCGGACAGGCGTGCGGCGTAGTCGCGGCCCTCGTCGCGCAGCGGGTCGATCTCGGCCACGGCGATGTAGGTGGGCGGCAGGCCGCTGAGATCGGTGGCGCGGATCGGGAAGGCGTAGGGGTCGGCGTGGCCGTCCTTCGCGTAGTACTGCACGGCCAGTTCCAGCGCGCCCCGGTTGAAGACCGGGGTATCGGTGAATTCCCGTGCCGAGGCGGTGGTGAGACTGCCGTCCACGCTGGGGTAGGTCAGGGACTGGAAGAGCAGGTGGGGGCCCGCCTGGTCGCGGGCGCGGAGCACGGTGGAGGCGGCGATGTTCCCGCCGGCGCTGCCGCCGGCCACCGCGATGCGTGTGCGGTCTCCGCCGAGTTCGGCGGGGTTGTCGGCGATCCAGGTCAGGGCGGCGTATGCGTCGTCGGCTGCGGCCGGGTAGGGGTGTTCGGGGGCGAGGCGGTAGTCGACGGAGACGACGACGGCGTGGGCGTCGCGGGCGTAGCGCAGGGAGCGTCCCTCTTCGGCCTCGGGGGATCCGTAGGTGAAGGCGCCGCCGTGGATGTAGAGGATCATCGGCAGGTCTTCGGTGGTGTCGGGGCGGTAGACGCGCAGTCGCAGTTGTCCTGCGGGGCCGGGGATGTACAGGTCTCGCACCTTGACCTGGTCGTCGACGGGGGTGTCGGGGTGTGCGCGCAGCAGTGCGTAGCGCTGGGGGTCGGCGAGGACGGCGTCCAGGCCGTGGACGGGGAAGACGCCGGTGTCGGCGGTGTCGAGCAGGGTCTGGATCTCGGGATCGACAGGGGGAACAGTCATGGCTGGATGGGCACCTTCCGGGTGTTCGACCGAGTGCTGCCCGGTCTGTTGTGCGGAACTGATCTCAGTCTGTGCCGATCACGAGCGGCACAGAAGTGGCTCAAGAGCCACTATGTGCAACTATTGGGCCATGACTGTTGCGACACCGCACCATGTGGCCGTCCTGGCCCTCGCACCGGTGGTGGCCTTCGACCTGAGCATCCCGGCCCAGATGCTCGCCTCGGTCGAAACCAGCGCGGGTACCGCGGCCTACGAGGTACGCACTCTCACCCCGGACGGCTCCCCGGTACCGACGGTGAACGGGTATGGCGTCACGCCGCAGGGCGACCTGTCCCTGCTGGAGCACGCCGACACGGTGATCGTCGCCGGCACCCGCTGCCCGGAGGTACTGGACGCCGGTGCGGTGGACGCCTCCGTCGCCGAAGCGCTGCGCCGTGCGGCCCGGCGCCGCGCCCGGGTGGTGTCCCTGTGCACCGGCTCGTTCGTACTCGCGGCCGCCGGCCTGCTGGAAAGCCGCCGGGCCGCGACCCATTGGCGCTACGCGCAGCAGTTCAGGCGGCTCTTTCCCGCAGTCGACCTCGACACCGACCCGCTCTACATCGCCGATCGCGGGATCCTGACGTCAGCCGGCGGCGCGGCCGCCATCGACCTGTGCCTGCACCTGGTCCGGGAGGACCACGGCAGTTCCGTGGCGAACCGGGTGGCGCGGTACAACGTCGTCGCGCCCATGAGAGACGGAGGGCAGGCACAGTACATCGAGCACCCGGTCCGGGAGGACGCGGGCACCTCGACGGCCGGGGCGCGGACGCTGATGACGGAACACTTGGATCGGCGGCTGTCCCTCATAGACCTCGCGGCCCACTGCCACATGAGCGTACGGACCTTCACCAGGCGCTTCCGACAGGAGACGGGACTCTCCCCGGCCGAATGGCTCGCCTCGGCCCGCTTGGCACACGTACGCCATCTGCTGGAGTCGACCGAACTGCCTGTTGACGACATCGCCGCCAGGGCAGGCCTGGGCAGCGGCACCAACCTGCGGCAGCATATGCGCACCGCCCTGGACATCACCCCGTCCGCCTACCGGAGGGCATTCCGCTCGGCCACCACTGCCTTCGCACCGCCCCTCTCCGAGGACCAGCAGGTCCGGTCGTCCGCAGGCACGTGACGCCGTTCGGCGCGGGTTGCGCCGGGAACACGACCGCTTGCACGGGGAGTCGGCCGCGCCGAGAGGCCGCGGGGCACGGGCGGTGCGCCGGCGTTCCGGTCAGCGCGCGTGGCGCAGCGACGCTATCTTGGTAGTGAGGTGGGATCAGTCAGTCGTTGGTCTGGGTGTGCCGTTGACTGATGCGCAGTGGGCGCGGACCGAGCCGTTGCTCCCGGACCGGACGCCGAAGCGAGGTGGTCGTCGGTGGGATCACCGCGAGGTGACCGACGCGATCGCCTACAAGTTCCAGACCGGGACCCAGTGGGTGCACCTGCCGGAGAAGTACGGCAACTGGCGGGGCGTCTGCAACCGGTTGCGGATCTGGGCCGTTGACGGCACCTGGGAGCGGGTGTTCACCACCCTGGTGGCACAAGCCGCTGCGGACGAGGACCTGGCGTGGTCCGTCTCGGTGGACTCCACGATCGTGCGGCGACCGGACTTCAGCGAGGGCGGCATAGGACCGCCGCCCAACATCTTGTGCTGAATGCTGGATCGAACCGCCTGACGACGTGATCGCAGTGGCATCCACCTCCGAAGGAGCAGCCCCATGGCTCTCACCCGTGAAGAGCGCGAGCAATTCCTCGCCGAGCCGCACATCGCGGCCCTGGCCGTCGACGCAGGCGAAGGGAGGGCGCCGCTGACCGTGCCGATCTGGTATCAGTACGCGCCCGGCGGCGACATCTGGATCCACACCGCCAAGGGCTCACGCAAGCATGAACTCATCGAGAAGGCGGGCCGGTTCACGCTCATGGCGGACTGCCTCGAGCCGACCGTCCGTTACGTGTCCGTCGAGGGCCCGGTGATCTCCACGGTCCCCGGCACACGCACGCACCTGACCGAGATGACCTCGCGCTACCTTCCGCCCGAGAAGGTCGACGGCTACATCGAGTTCGCCGAGGCGAACCACGGCGAAGCAGTCGTCATCACGATCCGCCCTGAGCACTGGATCTCCTCCGACCTCGGCAACGTCTGACGGGCCGCGGCCGCCTGAGCGGGTTGTCCGGGGATGAGCAAAACCCCCGGACATCCCGACGTCAGGCTCTAGATGAACCCAAGTTTCTTCGGGCTGTTAGAAACAACAAAGTCCGTTGCTCTCCTTGCCAGTCGTGCTCGTCATCGCACCTGCTCAGGATCTTGGTGCGGCGCTTGCGGTGGTGGTCGGCAAACCCCTGCGATTGACGATTTGTCAGGCGATGGTGTGTGGCAGCGGCTTATGCCTCCGGGTGAGGCGGACATCGCTCCGGGAGAGAGCGCCGCTGGCTCGTTCGTGGACGGGAGCGGGTGCCTGGAGGTCCTAGAGTGGGGGCGGTCTTGAAACAGCAAGGAAATGGGGATCAAGTGGTCGACATGGCAGCCGCGGCGCGGAAGGTCTTCGAGCGGTACGACGTCGACGGGGACGGGCAGTTGACTGCCGAGGAGTACCGGCAGGTCGTCGTGGAGCTCGGCGACACGGGTATCACCGCGGAGGCCGCGCAAGACCTCATCGACACCATCGACAGCGACGGTGACCGGAAGGTCTCGTTCGACGAGTTCCGGGCCTCCATGGGGCTCTGAACACGACGCCGTCCCCTGTGCCCCCGGATCCGCTGATCCGGGGGCACAGGCATGTGTGTCTCAGCGGGCGCCGGGCACCTGCTCGACGGCGTCGATTCAGTAGCGGCCTTCGGTACCCAGCTCGATCCATGGCTGCTGGGCCGGCGCGGAGGCGACGTGGCTACGTGAGCATGTCTCCGCAGCGCCTTCCAGCCAAGATCGTTGAATGGGCGGCGATTTCGGGCAATTGCGGTCCACCGGCGGTCCGTTGCGCTGTCTCCTCGCCTCCTGGGAAGTGATGCGTGCGTATGGGCCGCATGCGAACGAGATGTCGAAGGTGGTGTCCACCACGCGCGAGATCGAGATCAAGCCTGTGCCCGTCCAGCGGGAAGAGCGCCGCACCGGTGCTTTCCTTCACAAGTGACCCGGGGGAAGGGGCGAGCTGGCGCGGTATCTGCCGGTGCCGGCCCGCGCCCTTGGGTAGGCCAGGGTTCAGTCTCGTGAGCAGGGGAGTGGATGTGCGGCTGTGGCTGCGGCGGCTGAGAGGCGTGACGCGCTACTGGCACCGGGGGGACTTCGTCGCCCATGCCTACCGGGGGCACGCGGCCGGTCGCTCTGCACCCCACCCCCAACGTGCCCGCGAACACAGCCTGGAGCTGCTGCGCGAAGGCTTCATCCACACCGAAGCACGCCCTGCGCGGACAGCAGCACCAGCTGGGCCCGACGCCATGTCACCACCGACCCGCTGCCCCGGCGGATGATCCGCAGCAGGCGCTGCCCCTCGTCATCATCGATCTCGCGGACGCGTACTCGCTCAGCCACCAGCACAGCTTCCCTGCCGCGCGCTGCCAGCGAGTGTCATTCCGTCGGCGTGCCGATCCGAAGCCGGTTGCCGTCAGGGTCGCACAGCTCAATCTCACGCGCCCACGGAGCGTCCTTCGCCTGCACACCGAACTCGGAGGCGATGGCCTCGACATCACGAATACGGAGGTAGACCAACGTGTCGGGGCGGGCGTCGCCCTTGTGCTCCGACAAGAACAACCGCACCCCGCCTCGGGCGACCTCTACGAACGCGGGAAATCCCGGTTCAAAGCGGTGTTCCCACTGCTTGGCAAAGCCCAGTCGCTCGTACCACGCGACTGACGCCGCAGCGTCTTCGACGCGAAGAATGGGAATGACTTCCTCGTCCATGGAGCCATCGTCTCAGACCGCCCAGGGCGAACGTTGCCTGAGCGCGGCACTAGCACTGCGCTCAGGTGCTGGGCACGGTGGTGGTCATCCAGTGGGTGAAGGCGGCGTAGCGTTCGGCGGATTCGGCGGCCCCGTTGGCGTGCTCGACCGCGGCGGAGTGCTCGCGCACCTGCTCGAACCGGGAGCGGCGGGCGCTCTCGTAGCGGGCGAGGGCAGCGGCTGTGTCGGACTCGCTCGCCAGTTCGGCGCGCAGCACTCCGGCGTCCTCGATGCCCAGGGTGCCGCCCGCCGCGATGTGCGGGGACAGGCCATGCGCGGCGTCCCCGATCAGCGCGACCCGGTCGGTGGTCCAGCGTGGCAGCTCGGGGACGAGCATGATCTGATTCTCCAGGATGGACTCCTCCGGCGTCGCGGCGATCATCTCCAGAAGCTCGTCATGCCAACCGGACTCGGCCACGTTGCGGGCCCGCCGCAGGGCCCGGTCCCTCTTGTCGCCGACTAGTTCACCGGCGTCGAACTGGCCGACCCACCACATGGTCTGGCCCTGCGCGACCCGCGTGTAGCCGCCTCGGGTCCGCGCGGGGCCGATCGTGACGAACGTGCCCTCCGGTCGTTCGTCCCCGGAGGGCACCACGGCTCGCCAGGCGTAGTTGCCGGCATGCGCGACCGCCGCGCTGCCGGGAACCAGGGTGGCGCGCACGTCGGAGTACACACCGTCCGCTCCGATCAGCAGATCCGCCCGCAGTGGCGCACCGTCGGCGATGTGCACTTCTACGTGTGTGTCGTGTTCGGTGAAGCCGGTGACGTGTGTTCCCAGGCGGACCCTGTCCCTGCCGAAGGTGTCGACGAGGAGGTTGTTCAGGTCCGGCCTCGGCACCATCAGGAACTGGTGGGCGGCCGGATCGTAGCCGGCCGCGCGCATCGGGTGTCCGGCGGCGTCAAAGAACCAGGCGTCGACGGTCTTGCCCATGCGTCGGACGTCGTCACCGACGCCGAGGGTGTCCAACTCCCGCAGCGCGTTGGGCCACAGACCGATCCCGGCCCCGGCAGCCCGCACTTGCGGCGCGTGTTCCAGCACGATGACCTCATGCCCGATCTGCCGCAGCGAAGCCGCGGCGGTGAGCCCCACCAGACCCGCTCCCACGATCACAGTGCGCATCGTTCCTCCTCTTGCCGTCCGGTGTGGTGGTGGGACCAGCCGACGACGGGAGACGGCGAACCCGGCGCCGGACCGTCGGACTCGGCGAGCCTCGCCCTCTTCATGCGGGAACCGTAACACTAACGGTTAGTGTTTAATAACGGGTATGTTTTCCTATCGGTTAGGGCTGCGCTCGGTGCAGTTCGAGCGTGAGGAGCGACCCAAGGTTCTCCAGCCATGTCTGGGTCATGAGCACATGCGCTGTCCGCGCGTCCGGCGTTCCCCGGGCAGTGATTCGTGCGTGGTCGCGTACGTCCGTTCAGGACATGCGGTCGCGTTGACTGTGGTGCGGGATAAGGCCGAGGAAGGCGTGCAGCCAGCGCCCGCGTCGGCGCCTGCCCCACCTGCCACCGCGACGTACCCACCCCGATACGAACCTGACCAGGCCCTACTAGGGCCGGAGCGATGCGAGGGGTCGACCATTGTCCTGATGGTGTTGACCGCCCCGGCAGGCAGTGCTGGAGTCGGCACGTGGACAGCATCCCCGCCAACCGGCGGCTCTGGAACCAGATCAGCAGCGCCTACCAGCACGAGCACGATCCGCAAATCGGCGCCACACCCCGGCTGTGGGGCATGTACTCCATCCCCGACGCGCACCTGCACGCCCTGGGCGACGTCACCGGCAAGCGCGTCCTCGAACTCGGCTGCGGCGCCGGCCAGTGGTCCAGGGCGCTCGCCGCCGAGGGCGCCACCGTGGTCGGGCTCGACCTGTCCGAAGCCCAACTCGCCGCAGCGGCCCGCGCGATGGGAGCGGACCGCTACCCGCTAGTGCAAGGCGCCGCCGAACAACTCCCCTTCGCCGCCGACAGCTTCGACCTGGTGTTCTGCGACTTCGGTGGGCTTAGCTGGGCGCCCCCGCACCTGGCCGTCCCGCAGGCCGCACGCGTCTTGGACCGAGGCGGGCGCCTGGTGTTCAACGTCGCCAGCCCATGGTTCGAAGCTTGCTACGACGAAGCCGCCAGCCGCGTGACCACGACGCTGCGGCAGGACTACTTCGGGCTGAACACCATCGCCGAAGGCGACGGCGCGATCAGCTATCAACTCACCTACGGCGACTGGGTCAAGATCCTGCGCGGCGCGGGTCTCATCATCGACGACCTCATCGAGCCGCGGCCCGAACTCGGAACACCCAACGGCTACAACGAAACCGACCCACCCGACTGGGCACACCGCTGGCCGGCGGAACTGCTCTGGGTAACCCACAAACCGTAAGTTCCGCCGCGCCGAGACGTGAAGGCATCACCTCGCGGGACAGGCCCTGGATGCCGCGTTCGCCAAGCGGCGCGAGGCTAGGTTCCCCAAGGGCCGTCAAGAAGATCGTCGATACGAGACCGAGCCGCTGGTGTTCTACGACTTACCGGTCGGGCGCTGGATCCACCTGCGGACCACGAATCCGATCGAGTCGGCCTTCGCGGCCTTCGCGACCGTCCGACTGCGGACCAAGGCCACCCAATGAAATGGGTCGGCTCCCGCGCAGCCGCCCTGGCGATGGTGTTCAAGCTCGTCGAGTCCGCCCAGGCCCGCTGGCGAGCCGTGAACGTACCCCACCTCGTCGCCCTCGTCCGTGCCGGAGCCCGCTTCGCGCGCGGCCATCTCGTCGAACGTCCCGAGAGACGTGCAGCCTGAACGACCTGGATTCATGGATTCATCCACAGATGTTGTCTGCGACACCTCCGCCCGCGCCGCCCTGGACAGCAGGCCGATGCGTCGGGCCGATGAGTTTGCAGGTTGCCTCAAGTCTTCCTCGTGACATGACCGCCCCGCCGGCGGGTCAGGAAGCGGCGGGCCCGGTGTCATGGAGGAGAGAGGGAGGCCAAGATGCACAATCCGATTCGGCTGTACATGTCGATGTCGCTCGACGGCTACATCGCCGGGCCGGACGATCGGCCGGGTCAGGAGCTCGGACGCGACGGCGGACGGCTTTTCAACTGGCTCGACGATCGGGAGTCCGACGGCCCGAGCGGCCAGGTCTACCGTGAAGCGCTGGCGACCGGCGCGGTTATTTCCGGCCGACGGACCTTCGAACTCGCCGGGCGCTGGCAGGGTGACCACCACGACGGCGTGCCGATCCTCGTCCTCACCCACCAGGTGGATGACGGGGACGTGCCACCCGGCCACGCGCGTTTCGTCACCGACGTCGAAGAATGCGCCCGTCAGGCTCGCGCCGCCGCCGGGGACCGGCCGGTCATGGTCCATGGGGCGGGGGCGGCCCAAGCGCTTCTCCGGGCCGGGCAGATGGACGAGATGGAGATCCACCTGGTGCAGGTCCTCCTCGGGGACGGCCGACGGCTGTTCGACCACCTCGGTGGTGATCACATCGAACTCGACCTCGTCCGACGGCTCGAGGATCGAGACGTCACGCACCTCCGCTACCAGGTGCGCTGACCCGGGGAGGCCGCATGAGAACGCTCTTCGTCTCCTACCGCGTCACCGACCTGGACCGCTCGCTCTTTTTCTACACTGCCTTGGGCTACGTCGAGCCGGGCAGGTTCGAGGCGGGCATGGGTCAAGAGTGTGTGGCGATCCCGAAGACACGGCGGAGCTGTGCCATGTCGTGGCGATCGCGTTCCGATGGTTCGTATCCCTGGTGGAAGTGGAGCGGCTGCTGGGCGGACAAGCACGGGGCAGGCGCCCCCTGGACGGTGCCTGTCACGAAGCACGCGGAGGGGGAGACGAAAGGACGCTGCGGATCGGGCTACGCCTGCACTGCTGAACCGTCGTCGGAGAAGATCAGCGGATGAAGGTCCATCTCTTGCCCGTCCGGAGCCGTCAGAACGCATCGGGTGGACCTCCGGTCCAGGCTCTCCGCAGAGTGACCCAACTCAGCGCAGGGCGCCGCACTCCCGGTGTCGACGGGGCGGTCGTGGTCGATGAACGGCAACGAGGTCCTCTTCCGCCACTACGCCAAGTTCCTGGACGGCGTTCGGGACCAGGCCAACCGCCTCATCGAGCAGTTCATGGAGGAACGGGACCGCGTCAGCCAGGGCGGGGGCCTGCGGGGTGAGCCGCGGCTTGCGTCTGCTGCTGGGCCGAGTTGGTCCGCACCTGGTCCGGATCTCGGGGCGTGGTTTGGGGCGCTGAGGTGCGAGTCCTGTGGTGCGACGTGGCACAGGTAGGCGGAGCCGTCTTTTGGCGTCCACGTGGTCCGAAACGATATCGTTTGCCGTAGGCGGATTCTTGTGGTCCTGGAGCGTCTACGGGGTTGGTGTCACGCCGGTGACACCTGAGGCGCTTCTGGCGGCTTGGGTCGGCCGGGCGGCGGGCAAATGTGGGGGCGGCGGGGGAGGCCTGTCGCTCCGGGCGTGATCGGACCATCCCGGCGCCGCCGTGGCCAGGTCAGTCCATCGCGTCGGGCGTCGTGAACCTGGACTTTGAACGCGCCGATTGTTGCGCGCGCTGTTGCGGTCGTCCTGTCTCTCGGCCGCGTTGCGGTCAAGGCATGGAGATCTCCGAGCAGGTCGTCATCCCCGCCGATTCCGATCGCACCTGGCGCTTGGTCATCGACCCGCAGCATGTCCGGCAGTGCTACGCATTCGGGGGCGCTGAGATCGAGCGTGAGTGGACATTGTGCATGGAGGAGAGCGGTGCTATCGGTTCGTCGGGCGGACCACTCACGGAGCTGTCCCGGGGACGCAGAGACGTACGCGTACAGCGTGATGTCCACTGATGGCATCGAGTTCTTTCAGTACGGGCGTGACGGCGCGTGCCGCGAGAACTTTGGACCCGGCGTGGAGTAGTACACCCGGCCTGAACTCACCACACCTTGGTGGAACCGGCTTGATGCGGCGCCGCCGCGTGCGACGGCGAGGGCGCTGGGATGGCATCCGCGTTGGCCGCCCTGTTCGACAGCATCGGCATCACCCTGGATGACGCCACCTTCGTCAGGTCCCGGCCGGGCTTGACGCTCACCGAGGACGACACGCAACCGGTGCCACTGGGCGCCATCTGCGTGGGCGAGGGACCAGTTCATGAGGCCAGCGGATCCGTCCCGTTGGGGGGATCACCCCACCCCGTGGGTGTAGGTGGCTCCCTGGGGGATCGGGGTGCGGGCTGTAGTGAGTAGGGGCGGCTCTGACTCTAGCGTCTGACGGTGTGACACATACACACCTCAGAGCAGAGAAATCCCCCATCAGAACAGCCCGGCCGAACCGGTACGCGGTGGCTTTGGCCGCGGCATCGGCTGTGTTGGCGGTCGCCGTTCCCAGCGCGAACGCCTCGAACGCTTCTATCGCCTCGGCTGCGGCGCCCGGGCCCAGCGAGCCCGCCGGGTGCGACGTGGCGGCGCGTGGAGCGCTCACCGCGTCCCTGGACACCCTCGTCACCCGGCACGGGATCGCGGGTGCGGCCGCCGAGGTGGCCGACCCCGAGTGCGGCCGCTGGAAGGCCGCGCGGGGCGTCGCCGACCGGGACACAGGGCGCCCGATGAACGCCGACGACCGGCTGCGCATCGGCAGTGTCACCAAGACGTTCACCGTGACGGTGGTGGTGCAACTGGCCGCCGAGGGCCGGATCGAGCTGGACGCTCCGGTCGAGCGGTATCTGCCGGGGCTGATCCGGGGCAACGGCTACGACGGGCGGAAGATCACCGTACGGCAGCTGCTCCAGCACACCAGTGGCCTTCCCGACTACGTCGAGGCCATCGCCGACAGACCCGTGAACGAGTGGCGCTACCGCCACTTCGAGCCGCGTGAGCTGATCGCGACCGCGCTCACGATGGAGCGCCCTGCCAAGAAGTGGCACTACGCGACCACCAACACCCTCGTCGCCGGGCTCATCGTCGAGAAGGTGAGCGGGCGCGGCATCGAGGCGGAGGTCTCGCGGCGGATCCTGGGGCCGCTGGGCCTGCGCGACACGTACTGGCCGGGCGATGCCACTCGCGTCCGGGGCGCGCACTCGCGCAGCTACTTCCCCGACCCGGGCGGCTCGGGCCGGCAGGTCGACGGTACCGAGTGGAACGTGACCTTCGGCGGTGCGGGCGGTGCCCTGGTCTCCACGCCTGCCGATGTGAACCGGTTCTACCAGGGGCTGTTCGGCGGGAAGCTGGTGCCCGCGCGCTGGCTCGCCGAGATGAAGCGCACCGTGCCCGCCGACCCCGACCGGCTGTGGCCCGGCGCCCGCTACGGTCTCGGCCTGGTCTCGTCGCCACTGAAGTGCGGCGGCACGTGGTGGGGACACGGCGGGACTGTGCCCGGCGGACACCGTGCGCTCGGTGCGAGCGGCCCCGGCGGCCGCAGCATCGCCATCGCCCTCAACCAGGTCCCCGACACCGACAAGGCCGAGGCCGACTTCCGCGCCGTCGTGGACGGCGCCTTCTGCCCCACCAACCGCACCCACTCGTTCCAGGAGAAGACCGCGTGACCATGTTCACCACCACCACCGCACGCCGCGCTTCGGCCGCGGGCCTCGCCCTCACCGCCGCCCTCACCGCGACTCCCGCCCTGGCCACGGCCACGAGCACGGCCTCGAGTACCAGCACGGCCACGACCACGGCCAAGAGCAGCACCGGGACCGGCCTCGACCGCTACTACAACCAGCTCCCGGGCTGGGGCAGTTGTGCCGAGGGCCCCGACGACGCGATGGGCCGCGACCTGGACAAGGCCGGCGTGCAGTGCGCCGACGTACTCGTACCGCTGGACTACGCCGACCCCCGGGGCCGTACGATCACCGTCGCGATATCCCGGCTCAAGGCCACCGACACCCGCCACCGCATCGGCTCGATCCTGCTCAACAACGGCGGCCCTGGCGGCCCCGCCGTCCAGTCCCCGCCGGACGTGCGCAAAATGATGAAGAAGACCGGGCCGCGCTACGACATCATCGGCTTCGACCCGCGCTTCGTGGGCCGCAGCACCCCACTGGACTGCGGCTGGCCCGTCGACACCGACATCCGCTCGGCCGGTCTCAGCCGGGCGAGTTTCGAGCGCCAGGTCGCCTTCAAGAAGGGCCTGGCCGACAAGTGCCGCGCCACCAGCGGCTCCGTCCTTCCGCACGTCAGCACCCGCAACACGGCCCGCGACATGGACGTCATCAGGGGCGCGCTCGGCGAACGCAAGATCTCCTACCTGGGCTACTCGTACGGCAGTTACCTCGGCACCGTCTACACCCAGATGTTCCCCGGCAAGTACGACCGCTTCGTCCTCGACGGGGCGATCGCCCCGGCCGACTACGGCCCCCGGCTCCTGAAGGGCTCCGAGCGCGAGAACGAGCGGGCCCTCTCCGACTGGGCAGCCTGGGCCGCGAAGCGCCACGCCACCTACGGCCTCGGCAGCACCCGCGCCGCGGTGCTCGCCACCCTCGACCGCATCGTCGCGGCGTCCGCGCGCGGCCCGCTGACCGTCGGCACGGGCGCCAGCACCTTCCAACTCGACGACACCCAGGTGCCGTTCCTCTTCATCGCGGGGAACTCGGACGACACCCCCGAAGCGCGGGCCTCGTTCGCCGAGCAGGTCTCCGTACTTGCCAAGGCGGCGAAGGGACAGCCCACCGAACTGTCGCCCGAGTTCGCCGCCGCACTGAAGTCCGCCCTGACCGGCGGATCGCCGAACTCCGGCGTGCAGGCCACGATCATCTGCGGCGACAAGCCGGCGCCTCGCGATCCCGAAACGTACTGGAAGGACATCCAGCGCAGCCGTGCCGAGCACCCGATCATGGGTCCGGTGGCCAACAACATCAGCACCTGCGCCTTCCTGGATGCGCCCCGTGAGCAGCCCACCCAGGTGCGCCGCGACGCCAAGACGCTGATCGTCGCCGCCACCGGCGACACCCGCACCACCTACCGCAGCAGCCTCGACCTGCACAAGCAGCTGCCGAGCTCCAAACTGCTCACCCTCAAGGGCGCCAACCGGCACGCCCTCTACGGGCTCTACGGCAACGACTGCGTGGACAACAAGGTCAACACCTACCTGGCCACCGGCAAGCTGCCGAAGAAGGACGAGACCTGCGTCAAGCAGGCCGACTAGCCAACCGGCAGGCCAGAAGAAGGGCGCGGCTGGGAGTCCTCCTCCGGCCGCGCCCCCTCGCCCGCGTCCTACCGGAACGCCGCCACGGCGAGACCGAAAGAGACAACACCCACCATCGGCGTAGCCAACGAGTACAGCATCCCCCCCCCGCAAGGGCAGCTACGCGCTCATCAGCCAGGACAGCGCGGAAGCATTCAGCGGGAAAATCCGCATGTGGACCGGCTGTGACCCGTACGAGCCGTTCGGATCCTGGGAAGTCCACGATGAGGTGTACCGGATGCCCGAACCAGGACCGTACGGAGACTGCGTCGCCGGCCAAGAAGACGGCCGGTGCTTCTCATACAACGCCCACGCCCACCCATCGCTAGCGACCGGAGACCGCTGGACGTTGTCCTACAACGTGAACAACTTCGACAACCGCGTCACCTCCGATGGCGCCCACTACCGCGACCCCACCATCTACAGACCTCGGTTCACGTCCTTCAAGCTGGTATCTAGCAGCGTCAAGAGAGCAGACGCTAGTGTCCTGCGCCGGAGATCCGTCGGCAGAAGCGGGCGGGGGAGTCGAGGATCTCTTCGGCTGTCTTGGTCCAGATGAATGGAGCGTTCGAAGTCCTGCGGGGCGCCGCGTGAGGCGCCCCGCTCGGGAGCGGAGAAGCTGATGGGACTGCCGACGTTGTCGGCCGGGCCTCGACAGCCCCGGGGCTCGCAGGTCAGGGACGGGTCATCCGTTCGGGAACGCCTCGGCTATCAGCTTGGCCCGCAGGACCGACCACTGAGCCAGCATGTCGTTCACGAGGTAGAGGTCACGGCGGCGGGTCCAGAGCTGGCCCGATTCCGGATCGTACGTGTGCGGCATGCTGAATCCCCGAGGGGCGTACGCCTTCAAGCCATGGTCCAAGGTGGTCTGGACGCACCGCTTGTGGTGGTCACGGAAGCCGATGACGCAAGCGGTGCCGGCGCCACCGGGCACCCTCTTCCGGGCCTCCGCCACCTGCGCCGCGACCCCGTCCGTACTCAGGTAGGTGATCGTGCCGTCCGGCGCGACCACCGGCTCGATCGACGTCACGTCCGGCATCCCGTACTTGGAAACCAGGAAGTGCGCGATCTCCCACTGGGCGTAGACTGGAACATCGCGTCGGGCCCGGACCCTCGCCACCGTGTCCGCCAGTTCCTCGTTCACCGGGCCCGGCTCGTAGCGGACCTTGGCCGGGTCGCCGCCGCCGGCCGGGGGCCGGTTGCCGAAGCCGAACGCCAGGATGAAGTCGCAGTCAGCCGCTGGCGCCGTCTCTGGATGCCAGTCGAATCCCACGTCATGGAGAAGGGGAGTCAGGGCTTTGGCCGCATCCCTGTCCGCGAGTTCCGCGGTCAGGACGGCACGCATGTGCTGAGGCAGGCCAGTCGCGTTACGGTCGGCCGCGTGCGCGGGGGACGCGCCCAGCAGTGCGGGAGCGGACACGCCGGCGGTCAGGGCGGCGGCGAAGTCACGTCGCTTCATACGGTGTTGGTCCCTTCTTGAGGTCAGTCGACAAGGAGCCCACACACCGGCGGGCACGACCCGGGCTTGATCGGCCGAGTTGGGGCCTCCGGCGGTGGACGGCAACGGAAGGCGGCTCAGTCCAGCGAGCGCTCCGCGCCGTGGATCTCACCGAAGATGATCTCCATGTCGCGATGCTCTTGCTCTCAGGAGACCGGGCGATGAACAGGACCTGGCATGCTGCCGCCGATCAGTTGTCACACCGACGGTGGCCACCGTCGGCATCAGGGGATGGCGGGCGCCTCCTCCGAAGCGTTCCTGGGGCAGGAGCCCTGTCAGTGGCCGTCTGGAAGGCCGGTGGCCGGTGACTCCGGTACGCCAAGGCGCTGAGCGTCCCTTTCCGGGCGCATGAAGGGGGTAGCCAGGAGGCCGGTGACCAGCAACAGCACCGCTGTGACGAGCCAGCCGTTCTGATAGTCGATCGCGGCTGTCGCCGCGCTGTCCACGCTCCAGCCGAGGACCAGGGGCCCAGCAGTAGCCAGGTGGTGGTCCAAGTCTGTCGGCCAACAGGCGACAGGGACACCGGGCTCGGGTGCCCTACCGCTCCGCCGCATTCCCTGCCTCCACGGTCACACCCCTTGTGGTGTGCTGCAGCCGCAGCTGTCGTCGTTGACGACGCCCACGCTGATGGCTCCAGCAGCCCGTCGCCGTCCCTCGTCACTGCGCGTCAGTTCGGTGGCGACGTCCGTGCCCGCCGCCACGGCGGCGGATTCCGCGGCGGCCCAGGTGAAGACGCCGCGCGCCATCGTCGAGGTCTCGCGCTCTGCCCGGCGGGCAAAGACCTCGGCCCGGACCCGGGCGACTTCGCGGTCGGCCGGCGCAGCCAGCGCGGCGGTCTCGGCCAGGTGCGCCGCCAGGCGCAGTTCCCCGTGGCCGAGCAACTGCTCCGCCCGGTCCGCCAGCGCCCGCGCACCACCCGCAGCCTCGGCGAGTTCGGTGGCCAGCGCGGTTTCGGGGGCGGGCTTGAGGTTCGCCGGGTTCTGGTCGTACCAGCCGCCCCACAGCCGCCACAGGTTCCGTACGACGAACTCCGGCTCGTCGTACGCCGGGTGAAGATACGGCTTCTCCAGGAGACCAGGGGGAACCTTCACACCGTGCAGCACCTCGTCGAGGCGCGCGCCCGCGTTCATCAGGTCGCGCGTCTGGTCGCACAGGGACTCCAGGAGCTCCGCCGTGTCGCCGAGGGCCTGACGGATCCGGCCGTTGCCCAGGATCGGCACGCCGTGCCCGGGGAGCAGCACCTCCGCTCCGAGGTCCTGCATGTCGCGCAGCGCCTGCGCCCACTCCACCGGGTAGCGCTGCACTTTCTGCGGGTTGCCGGCGTTGGGCGAGTTCCAGATGAACAGATCGCCCGTGCACAGGGTCCGTAGCTCCGGGATCCACACATAGGTGTGGTCGTCAGTCTCCCCGCGGGCGTGCACCAGCTCGAAGGTCAGCTCACCCCGGCGCACGGTCAACCGGTCGTGGTAGGTCGTGTCCGGGTAGCGGTACTCCGTCGGCCACTCCAGGGAGGGCACGCCGAACTGCCGCCGGTTGATCCAGGTGTTGTAGCCGGCGGTCTCCCGGTAGCGGTCGAAGCGCGCGGCCACCGCCTTGTGCGCGATGACCTCGGGGCGCCCTGTTCCGGCGCCGGCGGCCTCCCTGTCGAAGGGCCCCACGCCGAAGACGTGGTCCACATGGCCATGGGTGTACACAATCGCGCTCACCGGAGCCGACGAGTAGCCGCGCACCGACTCGTGCAGTTGGGACGCGGTACGGAAGTCGCCCGAGTCGACCAGCACCAAGCCGTCCCCGGTGTCGAACACCGCCACATTCGCGAAAGCCGGGAAGAACCCGGTCCGATCACCGACGTGTACAAGACCGCCGTCGGCGAACTGCCCGGCGAAATGGGCCAACAGCGACTCCTCGCCGGACCAGACCCGGTCCGCGTACCCCATGTAACCGCTGGAATTGTCTTCCGCCATAACGTCCGGCTCCTCGTGCGTCACGCTGGGGACCACCCCGCTGCCCGCTGCGGTGGCCCGCTGATGTCCGTACAGTCTGGGTCGGAACCCGACCGGGAGACACCCTCCACCCTCACAGTCGAAGCCGACGCACTCTGTGATGTGTCACAACCTCAAGGAGGGGGCCGCCCGGTGTCGAACAAAACCTGCCGCCCGAACGCCACAGCGCGCATCCGGCACTGTCACCGGCCGCTCAGGCTGGCCGTGAAATACACGACCAGCAGCAAGGGCCTCCCGGGACCGGCCTTGCCGGGACCGGCGGGGTCGCCGATGAGCTACTCGAAGAGGTCGGGCTCTTCCCTGACGATCTCGTCCCACAGGGGACGCAGCTGGAACCACCCGGAAAGCGGGGTGCCGGTCTGTTCCCGGACCACGACCGCACTGTCGTGGTCGATGTGCTTGGGGGTGCCGGCGGCCATCGCGAGAAGTTGCGCCTGGCAGGAACGCTCCATGGTGATGAACCACCAGGCGGCTTCCGGCACGGTCTGCCCCACGGTGAGGTTTCCGTGGTTCTGCAGGATGACGGCCTTGTGCGGGCCCAGCGCCCGCCCGATGCGCCGGCCCTCCTCGGTGTCGTCGACGACACCCTGGTAGTCCGCGTAGAGGCCGTGGTCCTCGTAGAAGGCGCAGGCGTCCTGGGTCAGCGGGTCGAGGGGGACGCCCAGGCTGGAGAATGCTTTGCCGTACGTCGAGTGGGCGTGGGCGGCGGCGACGACGTCGGGGCGGGCGCGGTGCACCTCGGAGTGGATGCAGAACGCCGCTCGGTTCACCGGGCGGGAACCCTCCACGACATGGCCCGCGCCGTCGACCAGAAGCAGGTCTGAGGCTCGGATGTGCCGGAAGCTCATGCCGAACGGGTTGACCCAGAAGCGGTCCGGGTCGCCGGGGTCGCGTGCGGTGATGTGCCCGGCGACTCCCTCGCCGAAGCCGAGTTTGCCGAACAGCCGGAACGATGCGGCGAGTTCCTGCTTGCGCAGCTGCCGCTCGTCCTCGACCGACAGCCCAGCCGGACGCAGGTTCAGAGCCGCGATCTGTTCTTCGGTGCCGAGGGCCGCCTGCTTTTCGGCTGCGAGTGTCGTCATGGAGCCCTCCATAAAATACGTGTCTGTTCATTTATGACTGGCCGGTACTCTGGCACGCGCCGCAGGCACCGTCAATGGATCGGGGAGGATGGCCATGGCGAAGGGTGCGCAGACTCGCGCGCGGAGCGTGTCGAGACTGCAGGCAGCGGCACTCGAGGTGTTCGCGGAGCGCGGCTTCCACGGCGCGTCGATCGAGGAGATCTGCACGCGAGCCGGGTTGTCGCGAGGGGCGTTCTACTCGAACTTCGAGGACAAGGAGGCCCTGTTCTTCGCCCTGTTCGACGAACATGCCGACCGTGAGGTGGCTCGACTGGACGCGGCGATCTCGGATGCCTCAACGGTCGAGGAGGCCCTCGACGGCCTGACAGGCGCCTGGAGCAGCGACGAGGAACGCCTGTGGTTCCTCGCATCCACGGAGTTCACCCTTCATGCGATCCGGCACCCGCTGGCCGCTGAACGGCTTGCCGAGCGCGATCGTCGACTGCGGGCTCGGCTCACCGAACTCCTCACGGCGTTCTCCGCCCGCATCGGCCGTCACGGAAACCAGGACCTCGACCCGCTCGCCCGACTGCTCATCGCCCTCCATGAAGGCGCGCTGATGCAGACCCTCGTCGAACCCGACCGGTTGCCACCCGGTGCACTGCAGCGCCGGTTCCTGCCGGCGATCCTGAGGGCCGAAGGCTACTGAACGGCCAGGGCTACGCATCCACGGCGGCGAGTTCCGTGGCGATGGCCTGGAGCAGGTCGCGGGGGACGAGGCCGACCGCGAACGCGGCGACCTGGAGCAGGGACAACTCCGCGGCCATGCGCGCGAACGGGCCGTCCAGGAGTGCCGCCAAGTGCGCACGCAGGATGCGCTCGCCCTCGGCGTGCGCGAGCAGGTCGCGCAGCGGGACGTGGACGCTGAGCGGGCCGGTGGGGAAGTCATCCGGGTGGGGCGGGGGTGCGGTGGACGCCTCCACCTGGGGGCGCTGCGCCCGGGCGAGCAGATGCTCCTCGGTGAGCGGGCCCGACTCCGGCAGGCCAAGCCGGACGTACTGCTCCTGCGGGGCGTCCGAGGTCCTCAGCAGGTCGGTGAGCAGCGTCGCCATGTGCAGCTCCAACGCGTCGTCGATGAGCGGTTGTTGCTGTTCGGGGTCGGTTTCCAGGTCGTAGAGCAGGGTCCCGAAGGCGTACGGGTTGGACATGGCGTGGCCCGGCACCTTCACCAGCGGCACTTCCTTGGTGAAGGAGAACGGCGGTACCAGTTCGGCGCCCTTGAGCTCGGCGGGGGCGAAGCGGCCGCGCATGTGGGTGGGCATGAGGGTGTGCTCGTGCAGGGGCTGGTTGGCCCGCTCCGCGCTCGCGCGCATGTAGACGTGGCGGCCGTCGGTGACGCTGACGTGGCCGCCGAAGGCGCCGAACAGGCCCGCCTCGCGTACAGGGGTGTCGTCGGCGACGGTCTGGAGCAGGGGGCGGCCCTGCATGTCGGGGGTGGGGGCGAGGCCGAAGTACTCCAGGAGCGTGGGCGCCAGGTCGATGGTCTGCACGAGGGATGCGCGGCGTTCGCCCTGGACGCGGCTGCGCGGGTCCCAGACGAAGAGGGGGGTGTGGATGGTCTCGTCGTACCAGGGCTGGACGTTCTTGCCCCACCAGCCGTGCTCTCCGAGCAGCAGGCCGTGGTCGGTGCAGACGATCAGCAACGTGTCGTCCCACAGCGTGAGTTCGTCCATGGCGTCCAGGACCCGGCCGAGGGAGGCGTCGCACATGGAGAGCAGGGCCGCGTACTCGCGGCGGGCGTGGTCGATCTGTTCGTCGCTCTCGCTGACCTGTTTGTAGTCGGGCCAGTCGAAGTGCGGGCCGTCGTAGGCGTGCGCGTAGTGCTGTTTGTGGCGGGCGTAGCTGAAGAAGGGCTCGTGCGGGTCGAACGTCTCGATCTGCAGGAACCAGCCGTCCTCGGCGTGGTTGGTGTGCAGGAACTCCAGGCTCGCGTCGAAGGTGCGGGTCTGTGGGTGGTCGGCTTCGTCGTCGAGGTACTGGCGGTTGATCCAGTCCTGCCGCCAGGCCTCGCCGCGGCGCACGCGCAGTGCTTCTGGGATGTCGGGGTCGGCGACGTGGCCCTTCCAGGCGTCGCCCTCCTGGCCGCGGAAGAACTCGAAGGTGCGGTAGCGGCCGTGGTAGGTCGCGCCGCCGTCTTCCCAGTAATGCTGATGGTCCGTCACCAGATGCGTGTGGACGCCGTGTTCGCCGAGAATCTGGGGCATCGAGTCGTCGAAGGGTTCGAGCGGGCCCCAGCCGCGGTGCAGGAAGTTGTGGCGGCCGCTGTGCAGTTCGCGGCGGGCCGGCATGCACGGCATGGAGCCCGCGTAGCAGGTGTCGAAGGTGGCCGTGCGTTCGGCGAGGCGCGTGAAGTTCGGGGCATGTGTCCCCTTCGCCCCGTAGGGCGGCAGGAAGCGCCGGTTGAGCGTGTCGAACATGACCATGATCGCCTTCATGGGCCCCTTTCTTGTTGTGAATCACCGTGGATATGTTCGGACGAACATAGGTGGGGTGGTCGATGAAGACAACCCCGACGACCGGGAGGATCAGAGCCGAGATGAGCGATTCCCGCGGCCCCGCGCGCTGCTGCATGCCGACCGGCGGAGGACCGGCGGCCGTCTCCGTGGCCGTACCCCTGACCGCGGCACCGGGCCGGGTACGCGATGAGCAGGCGATGGTGTCGCTACCGGGCGGCGAGTTCCTGATGGGCGCCGACGACGCCGAGGGCTTCGCCGGGGACGGCGAGGGGCCGGTGCGGGCCGTGCGGCTCGACCCGTTCCGCATCGACGCGTGCGCGGTGACCAACGACCGGTATGCGGCCTTCGTCGCGGCCACCGGGTATCGCACCGACGCCGAGCGCATCGGCTGGTCGTACGTGTTCGCAGGCTTCCTGCCCGCGGCCCTGCGGCGCGGTGCTCCCCGACCGGAGCGCACCCCCTGGTGGTGCGGAGTACGGGGCGCCGCCTGGAACCGGCCGGAGGGGCCGGGCAGCACGCCGGAGGGGCGCGGTGACCACCCGGTCGTGCACGTGTCCTGGAACGACGCCGCCGCGTACGCCGCGTGGGCGGGCAAGCGGCTGCCGACCGAGGCCGAGTGGGAGTACGCCGCCCGCGGAGGTCTTGAGCAGCGGCGCTACCCCTGGGGCGACGAGCTCGACCCCGACGGCAGCCACCGCTGCAACATCTGGCGCGGCACCTTCCCCACGAAGAACACCGCCGCCGACGGGTACCGCGGCACGGCCCCCGTCGACGCCTTCGAGCCCAATGGCTTCGGCCTGTACAACACCTCCGGCAACGTCTGGGAGTGGTGCGCCGACTGGTGGACCACGGACCACGGGCCCGCCCGGCCGGTGGTCAATCCGCAAGGCCCCCGCGACGGTTCGGACAAGGCGATCCGCGGCGGCTCGCACATGTGCCACGTCTCGTACTGCAACCGCTACCGCGTCGCGGCCCGGACCGCCAACAGCCCGGACAGCTCCAGCGGGCACGCGGGTTTCCGCTGCGTTGCGCCCGCGTGAAGACTCTTGACACCGTCCGGGCGGCGGGTGAATCTGAGCCTAGCTAGGTTACTGCGAACATATGAGGTCCGGATGCAGCTCGACTACGTGATCCTCGGTGCGCTGGCTCTTCGCCGACTGTCCGGCTACGACCTGCGTCGCTGGATGGAAGGCCCCGGCCGGTACATCGGCTACGGCGTCAAGCTGCCGCAGATCTACCGCCGGCTCGGCACCCTGGTGGAGCGCGGCTGGGTGGCCTTCGACGTCGACCCGCGCGAAGGGCGGCCCGACGCCAAGGTCTACCGGCTCACCGAGGAGGGCGAGGAGGCGCTGCTCGCCTGGGCGCGTTCGCCGTACGAGCCGTCGCTGCGCCCCATGGACCCGGAGTTCAAGTTGCGCTTCATCTTCGCCGGGCAGCTCGACCCCGAGATCGCCCTGGACGTCGTCCGCACCGAGCTGGCATACCGGCTCAAGCACGACGCGCTCAGTGCCACGCTGTACCTCCCCGACCCGTACGAGCCGCAGATCGACGGTGTCGACGGGGACTGGGCCCGCGAAGTGCACACCATGGCCCACGAACACGGCTACGCCTTCGCGGCCTCCTACATCGCCTGGCTCCAGCTGACCGAGGCCCGCCTGGAGGCGCGGCTCGGCCGCTGACCCCCGCCCCTTCCCCGACCTTCCCCTACCGCTTCCGCAGCACGTGGCGAGCCGCACCGCCACGTGGCGGTCGCCCCTTGCCCGATCCCCTCCCGGGAGCCGCACATGCGCATCATCTACGTCGACGTGGACACCCTCCGCGCCGACCACACCACCCCGTACGGATATCACCGGCCCACCACCCCCAACCTGCAGAGGCTCGCCGACAAGTCCGTCACCTTCGACCGCTACTACTGCTCCGACTCGCCGTGCCTGCCGTCCCGCACCGCGCTGACCAGCGGCCAGTTCGGCATCACGAACGGGGTGATCGGACACTTCGGCCCGGCCGCCCAGTTTCGGCTCGACGCCGGACACGGCCCCGAGCCCGACCGGCCGCTCCTCGGTCAGCACCTCGGCTTCGGCGGCTACTACACCGCCGCCGTGTCGGTCTTCGCCGAACGCCACCGCGCGTACTTCTTCCACGCCAACTTCCGCGAGTCGATCCGCGCCACCGACCGGATGGGCGACGAGGAGGCGCACGACGTCAACCGCGCCGCGATCGACTGGCTGCGCCGGCACGCCGACGACGACAACTGGTATCTGCACCTGACCTATTGGGACCCGCACACCAACTACACGCAGCCCGCCGAGTGGACAAAGGAGATGGCCGCCTCCGGGCCCGTGCAGTCCTGGCCGGACGAGGAGACGATCGCCGCGCACGCCGAGGTGTACGGCCCGCGCAGCGCCCTCGACCTGCACTACTCGATCCACGGCGCCGGCACATCGCCCGTCCCGCACAACATGCCCGACGCGATCCGCTCCCGCGCCGACTTCGAGCACCTGATCAACGGATTCGACGGCGCCATCGCCTACTGGGACCACCACTTCGGCCACCTCATGGACACCCTGGAAGAGCTCGGTATCGCCGACGAGACCGCGGTGATCGTCAGCGCCGACCACGGGGAGTCCTTCGGCGAGCTGGGCTCGTACGCCGAACACGGGCACGCCAGCGAGCCCGTCCAGCGTGTCCCGCTGATCGTGCACTGGCCGGGGCTCACCGACCGACTGTCCGACGAGGCCCGCCGCAACGACGCCCTGCTCTACAACATCGACCTCGCACCCACCCTGTGCGAGCTGCTCGGCCTGGACGTCCCGGCCGGCTGGCAGGGGGAGTCGTTCGCGCCCGCGATCCGCGGCGAGCGCATCGACTCGCGCGAGTACGTCGTCCTCGGTCATGGCGCCCACACCTACCAGCGTGCCGTCCGTACCCGCGACCACCTCTACATCCGCACCTACCACCCCGGCAGCTTCCGCACCGAATGGGAGCAGCTCTTCGACACCGCCAAGGACCCTTACCTGACACGGGACTTGATGGCCGAGGAGCCCGACATCGCCGCCCGGATGCGGTCACGTCTCGCCGAGTGGTGGCACGAGTACGCGGGCCGCCCCGGCGCCCTGCCCGACCCCATGCAGGCCACCCTGCAGACCGGGCCCACGTACTACAACGACCCCGCCCGCTACGCCGCGCACCTGCGCGACACCGGCCGCGCCCATCTCGCCGACGACCTGGAGCAGCGCCTCGCCACGCTGAACATCCCCGTGTCCTGGCACGCCCCCGACCGCCCGCGCACCGCCGAGCTCATGGCCCGTTGGGTCCATCTGCTGCAGACCCGTGACCAGCGCACTTCCGCCCAGCAGGGCAGCTGAGCCTCCTCATCCGCGCACGTATCCGCACCGGCAAAGGAGCCGCGGTGCCGACCGATGCCGTACCACCCGTACCAGCGAAATCCATCCCGCCGCTCACGAAGGCGCCACCACCCGCAGCCCCCCGTCGATGGCGTCAACTCGCCCTCCTGGGCGGGCTGTTGAGCGTCGACAACAGCGAGTCCAGCGTCCTGTCCGTCCTCTTCCCCGCGTTGCGTGCCGCCCTCGGTCTTCCGCTCGCCGCGCTCGGCCAGCTGGTCGCCGCGAGCAAGCTGATCACTGTCGTCGCCGGGCCCCTGTGGGTCGCTCTGGCCCGCCGCTGGCCGCGCAAGAACGTTCTCGCCGTCTGCTGCGGCTTCTGGGGCGTGTGGACCGCGGCCATGGGCCTGGCCCAGAGCTTCGTTCAGCTCATCGTCCTGGCCACCATCGCCGCCGCCGGGATCGCGGGCGGCGGCCCACTCGTCAACGGCCTGGTGGCCGACCTCTTCGACGACGCCAACCGCGGCCGGGCGTCCGGCGTGCTGTACGGCATCGCCGCACTGGGCATCGGCATCGCGGGCCCGGCCCTCGGCCTGCTCGCGGACGTGGAGAACGGCTGGCGGTACGGATTCTTCGCCTCCGGCGCCGTCCAGGTGGTCTTCGGTGTGCTGATCCTCGCCTTCCTGCACGACCCCGGCGTCGGCGCCACGGAAGGCGGCAGGCTCGGACCGACCGCCGCGCCCCGGCTGACCCGGGCGCAGCTCCGCGGCCTGCTGCGCAACCGCACCCTGTTCCTGATCTGCGTACAGCGCCTGACCACCGGGCAGTTCATCCTGATCAGCTTCGGGGTCACCTTCCTGGTGGACGAGCGCGGCTTCAGCAACGCCACCGCCTCCCTGGTGACACCGGCCGTCACCCTCATGTACCTGCTGGGCACGTTCCTCGGCGGTTTCGTCGCCGACCGGGTCCACCGGCGGCACCCGCGCACCGGCCGGATCGCGGCGATGCAGACGGGGATCTTCACCTATGCCGTGCTCGCCTACGTCGCCACCCAGATCGACTGGGGCCCGCTGTGGGTGTACATGGTGCTGTTCAGCCTGCTCGGCGCCGCGCAGAGCGTCAATCCCGGCATCAACCGGCCGGTGGTGATGGCCGTGGTGGTACCCGAACTGCGCAGTGCGGCCTTCGCGTTGATGCTCTCCGCCGAGGCCGCCGGATGGGCCCTCAGCTCCCTCCTCGTCGGCTACCTCGGCGACGCGTTCGGCCTGCAGACGGCCTTCCTGTGGCTGACCGTCGTCCTCATGCTGGCCAACGGCGCCCTGATCACACTGCTCTACCGGCCCTACGCGCGCGACGCAGCGGCGCTCCAGGCGGAACTGGCCCGCCGCGCCGCTGCCGGCGGACGAACGGACCGCGTATGACCGCCATCGCCGAGCCCGCCCCGCCGGCTCCCTCTCGGGGCCGGACCCGTGGCACGCCGTCAGTGCTGCAGTGTCAGCAGACCCGGACGGTAGGGCAGGAGGCCGTAGTCGCCGCCGGAGTTGGGGCTGCGTCCTTGGTAGAGCAACTTCAGATTGCAGGGATCGACGGTCATGGTCTGATCGGCGCTGGTGCGGAGCAGTTCGCCGTGGCTGATGTCGTTGGTCCAGGTGGCGCCGCTGTTGGCCTTGCCGGCGAAGGGGTTGCTCTCGGTCGCGGCCTGGGGTGTCCACGAGCCGTTCAGGCTGGTGGCGGTGAACGAGCGGAAGTAGCGGCCCTGCGAGCCGATCGCCTCGACCATCATGAGGTAGCGGTTCTGGCCCTGGAGCTTGTAGACCTGCGGGGCTTCGAACAGGTTGTTCGTCGTATCGCTCATGACCACTGTCGAGTTCGCGCCGAAGCTGCTCGGGAAGTTCCCGATCGGCATGCTGGCCCGGTAGATCTTGCCGTTGTCACCGGCGAAGAACAGGTACATGTTCGTCCCGTCACCGATGAGCGTCTGGTCGATGGGTCCTGTTCCGGAGCCGGTGATGCTTCCGGAGAAGAGCACCTGCGGTGATGACCAGCCGTTCGGGTTGGTGGGGTCGCTCGACGTCCGGTAGGAGAAGGCGGTCCCGCCCCACTGGTAGGTGAGCACCCAGATGTTCTTCGGCGCGAAGTAGAAGAGCGTGGGCGCGACGGTGGCGGAAGACATCGTGTTCTGGCTGGCCGATGACATGTCCGACCAGTTGGTGAACAGGCCGAAGTTCATCGAACCCCAACTCGTCCCCGTGTCGTGCGTCGTCGCGTAGACGAGCTGTTTGCCGTTGTACGGGACGACGGTGAAGTCCTTGAGCGAGGCCCAACCCGGCTTGGGCTGCGCCAGCGCGCCCGTGGACGACCATCGGTACGTCGACGGAAGATCGCAGGTGCCGGGGGTGTCCCCGCCGACCTTGACGAGCTTCCACTGCTGGTTGGTGCCGCCCCAGTCGTCGTACTGGACGATGTTCGCGCCGTCGGCGGTGGAGGCGCCTTGCACTTCGAGGGCCTTGTTGCTGTGGCGCGAGATGAGTCTGACGTAGCCGTCCGAGCTGTCGGCCAGCCGCCACTGCTGATTTGTGGCGTTCAGGTCGGTCCACTGGACGAGCGCGCCGCCGTTCGCGGTGGACCAGTTGTGGACGTCGAGCACCTTGCCCGAGTGGCGGGACTTGATGCGGTAGTAGCCGTCCCCGGAATCGACGAACTGCCACTGCTGCTGGGGCTGATCGTTCCTGGCCCACTGAGTGATGCGGGCGCCGTCGTCGGTCGCCGAGTTGTAGACATCCAGGGCCTTGCCGCTGTTGCGGTTGACCAGCACGTACGAGGTGTCGGGGGCTACGGTCGCCGCGCCGGCGGGATGGGCACCGAGGAAGGTGGCCACGAGCAGCAAGGGGGTGAAGACGGCGAGTAAGCGTCTCAGGCGGACCGGGGACGGATGGCGGAACCACATCAGAGGGACTCCTTGAGGGGCGGGGGCGAGGTGGCCCCGATGAACCGCGGAGCGGCCACGGGTAGGGAGGGCAAGGGCGAGCCCGAAAATGTTTCGGAAAGTTCCCGGATTCATTGACGCCACAAGCTAGGAATGCGAGGCCCTCCGGTCAAGGCCTGGCGCCGATCTGTCTACAAACGGCCCCTCCCGCCTTGGGCTCGTCAGGCTGTCGCGCCGACCGGAAATACCGCACACAATGCCCCGTCCCGGGCCCTACGGCGTCCATCGGCAGTGGCGTCAGGAGTTCGCCGCCGACTCGTTGGGCTTCCGGAAAGTGTCGGGAGAGAAACGGAAACTTCTTCTGCGGGGAGTATTGACGAGCCATCGTCAATACCTCAATCATCTCCGTCTGAGGCATCAGTCATAGTCCGGCATTTCGAACCACGTTGGCCTTGGACGTCCTGTGTTGCACAGCAGATCCACGTCCCCGCACAGCTGCACGGCAGATCCGCGCACCACAGCACCTGCGCCGCCCCGTTTCGTTCCGGTGAGGTTCGCACCCACGCATCCCGGCTCTTCGCGCAGTTGGAGAGGTACGCGACGCCGCGTGGCGGTCCCCCGGCTGAGCCGCGATGGAGTCCTTCCGTGCCGGTCGACCCCTGCGCGTCAGTCCTTCCGTGATTTCTACCTTGGAGGCACAGTCATGGGCTCGTACGCCCTTTCCAGACCCGATATCCGCCGGAAGACCCGCTGTCTGCTGTTGGCGCTGCTCGTCGGCGTCTTGGTTGCGGTCGGCGCGCTGGCCGCCCCACCGAGAGCACACGCTGCCGAGAGCACGCTCGGTGCCGCGGCGGCGCAGAGCGGCCGTTACTTCGGCACCGCCATCGCTTCGGGCAGGCTGGGCGACTCGGCGTACACGTCGATCGCGGGCCGTGAGTTCAACATGGTGACGCCCGAGAACGAGATGAAGATCGACGCCACCGAACCGCAGCGGGGGCAGTTCAACTTCACCGGCGGTGACCGCGTCTACAACTGGGCGGTCCAGAACGGCAAGCAGGTCCGCGGTCACACCCTGGCCTGGCACTCCCAGCAGCCCGGCTGGATGCAGAGCCTCAGCGGCAGCGCCCTGCGCCAGGCGATGATCGACCACATCAATGGCGTGATGGGCCACTACAAGGGCAAGATCGCCCAGTGGGACGTCGTGAACGAGGCCTTCGCCGACGGCAGTTCGGGCGCCCGGCGCGACTCCAACCTGCAGCGCACCGGCAACGACTGGATCGAGGTCGCCTTCCGCGCCGCGCGCGCCGCCGACCCGGCCGCCAAACTCTGCTACAACGACTACAACGTCGAGAACTGGACCTGGGCCAAGACCCAGGCCATGTACGCCATGGTCAAGGACTTCAAGCAGCGCGGCGTGCCGATCGACTGCGTCGGCTTCCAGTCGCACTTCAACAGCGGCAGCCCCTACAACAGCAACTTCCGCACCACCCTGCAGAACTTCGCCGCCCTCGGCGTCGACGTGGCCATCACCGAACTCGACATCCAGGGCGCCTCGTCCACGACCTACGCCAACGTGACCAACGACTGCCTGGCCGTCTCGCGCTGCCTCGGCATCACCGTCTGGGGTGTGCGCGACACCGACTCCTGGCGCCCGCAGGACACGCCGCTGCTGTTCAACGGCGACGGCAGCAAGAAGCCCGCCTACAGCGCGGTCCTCAACGCACTCAACGGCGGCTCCACCACGCCCCCTTCGGGCTCCGGACAGATCAAGGGCGTCGGGTCGGGCCGCTGCCTGGACGTGCCCAGCAGCAGCACCACCGACGGCACCCAGCTCCAACTCTGGGACTGCAACAACGGCACCAACCAGCAGTGGACGTACACCGACGCCGGTGAGCTCAAGGTCTCCGGCAACAAGTGCCTGGACGCCGGTGGCACCGGCAACGGCACCAAAGTCCAGATCTACAGCTGCTGGGGCGCCGACAACCAGAAATGGCGCCTCAACGCCGACGGATCCATCGTCGGCGTCCAGTCCGGCCTCTGCCTCGACGCCGTCTCGGCCGGAACCGCCAACGGCACCCTGATCCAGCTCTACACCTGCTCGAACGGCAGCAATCAGCGCTGGACCCGCACCTGATGAAGACCTACGGTGCGGCTCCCGCCCCTCCACGAAGACATCGCTGATGGTCCCGGGTCGCCGCCATGGTGGTGGCGGCCCTCGGGACAGGCCTGCGGGGCGCTCGGCGTCGCGTTGACGTCGCCGAGGGCGATCGCCCGTTCGTGCCGGGCCACCTCGGCGGCGGGTACGGGAACCTGCGCCGACTTCGTGGTGCATCATCGGCGCCGCCGACAGGATCGCCTGCCCGAAGCCACCCGGACTCCACGGCCAGTCCCCGCAACGCCCTCAACTGCGCGGCACTGAAACGTACGTGACGTGGTAGGTCAGCCCGTAGGAGCGCTTGAGACGGCCTACGGCAACAAGTGTCTGGACGCCTCCAGAAGGGGACCGGCAACGGCATCGCGGCGGTGATCTGGGACTGCAACGGGCAGACGAACCAGCAGTGGAGTCTGCAGAGCTGACAGGAGCTGCGGAGCCAGGCGCCACGGCCCTCCCACCCGGTGCTCAACACGCCGAGTGGGAGGGGCTTGGTGTCAGCCGGTCGGCGCCACCGCACGTCCGGTCTGCGGGGAGATCATGCCGGCGCACAGCCCCTTGGTCGCCAGACCCTGCGCGATGCGTGGGATCGCGGCGCGCGTGTTGGCGGCCCAGTCGTGCATGAGGATGATCTGGCCACTCGTGAGCCGGGCCGCCGCTTGCACGATCGCATCGGTGCTGGCGCCGTTCCAGTCCTGCGAGTCGACATCCCAAATGATTTCGGTCAGGCCGTACTTGGCCTCGACGTTCCTCACTGTCGCGTTGGTCTCGCCGTACGGAGGGCGGAACAGTCGGGGCGTGCCACCGCCCGCGTTGCCGATGGCCTGCTGGGTCCGGGAGAGCTCGGAGTCGATCTGCGCCTGGCCGAGCTGGGTCAGGTGGGGGTGGGTGTAGCTGTGGTTGCCGACCCACATGCCGGCGGCGACCTGTGCACGCACCAGGGACGGATTGGCGGCGGCGTACTGCCCCTCGTTGAACATCGTGGCGCGCAGCCCGTTCTGCCGGAGCGTGTCGAGCAGCGCCGGTGTGCTGCTGGACGGGCCGTCGTCGAAGGTCAGCCCGACGTAGCCGGTGCAGGTGGCGGCGGCCTGTGCCGAGGTGCTGGTGTCGACGGCGAGGGTGCATGCGCCAAGTGTCGCGACGACGGCCAGTTTCGCTATGAGGGAAGGTGGCGACCGGCGGGGTCGCGTGGTTCCTGGTCGGGTTCTCATGCGGGTGCTCCTGCGGCCTGAGGTGGGGACAGGGACGGGGCTTGTCGACGTCGACAGGTTGGTGCCGGGCTCGTAGGCTGTCAACTATTTCGGCGCAAAGGGCGAAACTTTTGATCCATGAGATCCCCCTGCCGTGCAGCAACTTCCCTGGATGCAGGCCTGTTTGGCGTACGCGTCAAGGGTGGTGCGGGGGAGTGGTCAGATTGAGACAGCATGGCAATGCGTCAGCTGGAAGGGTCGTCTGAAACTCTTTCGAAGGCGAATTTCTGCCGAGTCGAACCGGCAACTCCACGTCCATGTGCACTAGTTGACGACTGTTGTGCGCGTCGTTACTGTCCACCTCGGTTCTTCGGTCTATCGATCAATGCTCGGGATATCGGCCATGGGGAGCGCTCCCAGACCTGGCGCCGAGCCCGGCCACGACCGCCATCGCCTGAGCACGCCCGACATCGGCGCGGACCTCTGACCATCCAGCGCTACAGCTCCTACACGTCCGGCGCCGGAGAGACGACTACCTCCGCCTGCCGTGCCCAACGGGCCTGCTCACCCAGCTCAAGTCCCCCTGCTGACCAGCATCGACACAGGAGCCGCTCATGACCGCCGTTCCGTCGTTACCCCGCCCCAGACGCCTCGCCGCCACCTTGCTGACGAGTTCCCTCCTCGTCGGCGGCCTCCTCACCACGCCCGCCGCGGCAGCCGTCGTCTCCGATGCGGCGGCGACCACGGCTGTACGCGTCAACCAGGTCGGCTATCTGCCGGACGGCCCCAAGCGCGCCACGGTGGTCACCACGGCGACGCAGCCGCTCACCTGGCAGTTGCGCGACGCGTCAGGGACGGCGGTCGCCTCCGGTGCGACTGTCCCGCGCGGCGCGGACGCCCCTTCCGGGCAGTCCGTCCACGTGGCCGACTTCTCCTCGTTCAAGGGGTCCGGCTCGGGATACGTCCTGAGGGTGGACGGCAGCAGCAGCGTGCCCTTCGACCTCCGCGCGAACCTGTACGACTCTCTGCGCTCCGACGCGATGGCGTTCTTCTACCACCAGCGCAGCGGCATACCCATCGACGCCTCCCTGGTGGGCTCCGCCTACGCGCGCCCGGCCGGACACCTCGGTGCCGCACCCAACAAGGGCGACACCTCCGTCCCGTGCCAAGCCGCCGTGTGCGACTACACCCAGGACGTCAGGGGCGGTTGGTACGACGCGGGCGACCACGGCAAGTACGTGGTGAACGGCGGCATTTCGACATGGCTGATGGTCAATTCCTTCGAGAGGGCCGAGCGGGCGGGCAAGGACGCGGCGCTGGGTGACTCCTCCCTGCAAGTCCCCGAGCGCGGCAACGGCATACCCGACGTGCTGGACGAGGCGCGCTGGGAGCTCGACTTCCTGATGCGGATGCAGGTGCCCGAGGGCAAGCCGTACGCGGGCATGGCGTTCCACAAGATCCATGACGCGGCCTGGACCGGCATGCCGCTGCGCCCCGACCAGGACCCCCAGCCCCGCGAGCTGCACCGTCCGTCGACGGCGGCGACCCTCAACCTCGCAGCGACTGCGGCCCAGTGCGCCCGGGTCTACAGGGCCTACGACGCCGCGTTCGCCGACCGCTGTCTGTCGGCCGCGCGCCGGGCCTGGGCGGCGGCCCGCGCCAACCCGGCCCTGTACGCGCCGGATTCGGACAGCACCGGCGGCGGCGCCTACGGCGACACCACGGTCAGCGACGAGTTCTACTGGGCGGCGGCCGAGCTGTACGCCACGACCGGCGAGGGCGGCTACCGGGACGCGGTCACCGAATCGTCCTGGCACACTTCCCCAACTGCCTTCTCCGCCTACGGGTTCGGCTGGGCGGACACGGCCGCGCTCGGACGGCTCACCCTGGCCACCGTCCCCAACGGCCTGCCCGCAGCAGACCGGGAGCGCGTACGGGCCTCGGTGACGGCGGCCGCCGACGGCTACCTGTCCCGGATGGCCGCCCAGGGCTACGCGGTGCCCGTACCGGCGGACGGCTACTTCTGGGGTTCCAACGGCGAGGTCGCCAACGACGCGATCGTCCTGGCGGTCGCCGGAGAGCTGACCGGAAACGAGCGCTACCGCACCGGCGCGCTGGAGGCGATGGACTACCTCCTCGGCCGCAACGCCCTCGGCCGTTCCTACGTGACCGGCTATGGCGAGACGTCCTCGCAGAACCAGCATCATCGCTTCTGGGCCCACCAGTTGGACGCCTCGTTGCCCCATCCTCCGGCGGGGTCGCTGGCGGGCGGGCCCAACAGCGGCCTCCAGGACCCGGTGGCGGAGGAGAAGCTGGCAGGCTGCGCGCCCGCCGCCTGCTACATCGACGACATCGGCTCGTACTCCACCAACGAGGTGGCGGTCAACTGGAACGCCCCGCTGGCCTGGCTCGCCGTCTACGCCGCCGAGCGGACCTCCACCGGCGAACCGACCCCCGGTGCCTGCGCGGTGACGTACAAGACCGACAGCGTGTGGAGCGCGGGCTTCACCGCGACGGTCACCGTCAAGAACACGGGCCCGACCGCCGTGGACGGGTGGCAGCTGAGCTGGGCCTATGCGGCCGGGCAGCGCGTCACGAGCGCCTGGAACGCGACCGTCACCCAGAACGGCACCGCCGTCGTCGCCCGCAACGCCGACTGGAACCGGACGATCGCACCCGGTGCGACAGCGAGCTTCGGAGTCCAGGGGACATACAGCGGGACCAATCCCGCGCCCACGGCCTTCACCCTCCACGGGAAGACCTGCACCTGACTCACGGTCGGTCCGGCCCGCGGCGCGCAATCCCGCCCCGGGCCGGGTCGCATGGCCGTGCGCGCCCCGTTCCGGAACCCTCCAGCAGCGCTCTCTTTTCCCCTGCGGTCACCCCAACGTCATCAACGTCACCCCGGGCACGCCCAAGTGACCCCGACGGCCTCCGCTGTCGCCCGGGTCCTCGAAGTGCGGCGCGGCGACGGGACGTACGTCACCCGTCACGTGCAGGCCCTGGAGCGCACGCTAGCCGAACACGAGGCCATCTACGCGGCGTTGGCCACGCGCGACGCGTCCGTCAGTCAAGCCGCCGCACTGCTGCACATCAGCACGACCGAGCGGTGGCTGAAGGAACACGTCGACAGCAGCGAGTCGTAGTCCGCGATTCCCTCATGTCGATTTCAATACATGACGGGAAGGCGTGGTCCGGGGCTTCGCATGTTGGCGGAGTGTCGACATCCGCAAAGCCCCGAGCCGTCGACAATGCCGCCAGATCACCCGCAAGTTTCGACTCACCTCTTGACAGGTGCACCCCGTTACAGCAATTTGGGAGCGCTCCCACGACTTCAAGGCTTGCAGTATCTCCCACCAGAGCCGCGGGGGAGGAGACGGTGCGCCGTGACCGGTGGGACCCCGGTCGCAGGGCTTCGGTGACGCCCGAGCGTCGCCCTCCCGCATTCGGAGAGAGGAACCAGCATGACGCTGGCGCCCGTACCCCCCGCCCGAAGACGGGCGTCTCGGAGCACCGCCGCCCTGATCGCCACCCTCGCCCTCGCGGCGGCCGCGATCGGGTTCACATCGTCGCCGGCGTCCGCGGCCGAGCCGCCTACGCTGCATCAGCTCGCCGACGCCAAGGGCAGGTACTTCGGCTCGGCGACCGACAACGGGGAGCTGTCCGACGCCCCGTACACCCAGATCCTGGGTTCCCAGTTCGGGCCGATCACCCCCGGCAACTCCATGAAGTGGGACAGCACCGAGCGCACCCAGGGGCAGTTCAGCTTCACGGGCGGCGACCAGATCGTGAACTTCGCCCAGGCGCACGGCCAGAGCGTTCGCGGCCACACGCTGGTGTGGCACAGCCAGTTGCCCGGCTGGGTGGGGCAGCTGCCCGCCTCGCAGGTGCGCCCCGCCATGGAGAACCACATCGCCAATGTCGCCGGCCACTACCGCGGCAAGGTGTTCGCCTGGGACGTCGTCAACGAGCCCTTCAACGAGGACGGCAGCTTCCGCGACTCGCCGTTCTACACCGCCATGGGCAAGGACTTCATCGCCCACGCCCTGCGTGCCGCCCGGGCCGCCGACCCCGACGCCAAGCTGTACATCAACGACTACAACGTCGAGGGTCTCGGCGCGAAGAGCGACGCCCTCTACGCCCTCGCCCGCGATCTGGTGGCCGCCGGCGTGCCGCTCGACGGCGTCGGACTGCAGGCGCACCTGGCGATCCAGTACGGGTTCCCGAACCAGATGCAGCAGAACATGCAGCGCTTCGCCGACCTCGGCCTCGACGTGGCCGTCACCGAGCTCGACGTGCGGATGCAGTTGCCGAAGGACACGGCGAAGGAGGCCACCCAGGCCGACTACTACCGCCGGGTCACCGAGGCCTGCCTGGCCGTCACCCGGTGCGTCGGGATCACGGTCTGGGACTACACCGACAAGTACTCCTGGATTCCCGGCGTCTTCAACGGCGAGGGCTCGGCCCTCCCGTGGGACGGGAACCTGCAGCCCAAGCCCGTCGCCATGGACGCGATCCGCAAGGCCCTCGGCGAGACCGGCCCGGTCGACACCCAGGCCCCGAGCGCGCCGTCGGGGCTGCGGGTGACCGGCACCACCTCGGCCTCCGTCTCCCTGGCGTGGAACGCCGCCACCGACGACACCGGCGTCACCGGGTACGACGTCTTCCGCGGCGGTACGAAGGTGGGGACGGCCTCCGGTGCGTCCTTCACCGACAGCGGGCTCGCCGCTTCCACCACGTACGCCTACACGGTGCGGGCCCGCGACGCCGCCGGGAACGTCTCGGCGCAGTCCGCTCCGGTGAGTGCCACGACGCAGTCGGCGGGCACGGGCGGCGGCGCCCTGAAGGTCCAGTACAAGAACAACGACCAGTCCGCCGGTGACAACTCGATCAAGTCCGGGCTGCAGTTGGTCAACACCGGCGACTCGGCCGTCGATCTCTCCGAGGTGACCGTCCGCTACTACTTCAGCGGCGAGTCCGGCGCCACGACGTACAGCACCTGGTGCGACTGGGCGGTGCTCGGCTGCGGGAAGCTCACACACCGGGTCGTCGCGATGAGCAGTCCGACGGCCGGCGCCGACCACTACCTGGAGGTGGGCTTCGCCGCCACGGCGGGCAGCCTCGCCCCCGGGGTCTCGAGCGGTGAGGCGCAACTGCGGTTCAACAAGAGCGACTGGTCGAACTTCAGCGAGGCCGACGACTACAGCCGCGGTACGAACACGTCCTTCGCGGACGCGCCGAAGATCACCGTCCACCTCGACGGTCAGAGGGTCTACGGCACCGCCCCCTGAAGCACGGTCCGGACGACATCCCCCGCCCGCCCGGACCGTGCACCTCCACCACTCCCACCCGGACCCCCTCTTGGAGGACCAGTGTCCGCACACCCTGAGATGCCCGAAAGATCCGAAAGATCCGCGTTACTCTCCCGGCGATCCTTCGTCGGCGTGGCAGGCGGTGCGCTCGTCGCCCTCGGTGCCGGGCAGCAGCTCGCCCGGGCCGCCGAGGCCCCGGCCGGGGCCGCCGCACAGGCGGCCGTCGCCGCCAACGGCCCCTACACGGAGGCCTTCCTCACCCAGTACAACAAGATCAAGAACCCGGCCAGCGGCTACTTCAGCCCGGACGGCATCCCCTACCACTGCGCCGAGACCCTGATCGTCGAGGCCCCCGACCACGGCCATCAGACGACCTCCGAGGCGTTCAGCTTCTGGATCTGGCTGGAAGCGGCGTACGGCCGGGTGACCGGCGACTGGGCCCCGTTCAACAAGTCCTGGGAGGTCGCCGAGGCCTCGATCATCCCGCCGCACATCGACCAGCCCACCAACGACTCGTACACCCCCTCCAAGCCGGCCACCTACGCGCCCGAGCATCCGCAGGTCTCCAGCTACCCGTCCCAGCTGGACTCGTCCGTCTCCGCCGGCTCCGACCCCATCGCCACCGAACTCGCTTCCGCGTACGGGACGATGGACGTCTACGGCATGCACTGGCTGATGGACCTCGACAACGTCTACGGCTTCGGCAACAAGCCCGGCACCGGCGACGAGCTCGGCCCCGGCAAGATGGCGTCGTTCGTCAACAGCTACCAGCGCGGCGCGCAGGAGTCCGTCTGGGAGACCATCCCTCAGCCCAGCACCGACCTCTTCAAGTACGGCGGCCCCAACGGCTACCTCGACCTCTTCGTCAAGGACGCCTCGTACGCGAAGCAGTGGAAGTACACCAACGCCCCCGACGCCGACGCGCGCGCCGTGCAGGCCGCGTACTGGGCGCTGACGTGGGCGACGGCGCAGGGCAAGGCGGGCCAGGTATCCGCCTCCGTGGCCAAGGCCGCGAAGATGGGCGACTACCTGCGCTACTCGATGTTCGACAAGTACTTCAAGAAGATAGGCAACTGCACCAGCCCCACAGGCTGCCAGGCCGCCTCCGGCCGCGACGCGCAGCACTACCTGCTGTCCTGGTACTACGCCTGGGGCGGCTCCTCCGGCACCGGTGGCGGCTGGGCCTGGCGCATCGGCGACGGCATCGCCCACCAGGGCTACCAGAACCCCCTCGCCGCCTGGGCGCTGTCCACCATCCCCGCCCTCACCCCCAAGTCGCCGACCGCGAAGGGAGATTGGCAGAAGTCGCTCACCCGGCAGCTGGAGTTCCTGCGCTGGCTGCAGTCCGCCGAGGGCGCGCTCGCAGGCGGCTGCTCCAACAGCTGGGACGGCCAGTACGGCACCCCGCCGGCCGGCACACCGACCTTCTACGGCATGGCGTACGACTGGCAGCCCGTCTACCACGACCCGCCGAGCAACAACTGGTTCGGCTTCCAGGTGTGGTGCATGGAGCGCGTCGCCCAGTACTACTACGTCACCAACAACGCCACCGCCAAGGCGGTCCTCGACAAGTGGGTGGCCTGGGCATCCGAGCAGACCACCGTCGGCTCCGACGGCAGCTACCGCTTCCCCTCCACCCTGGGCTGGACCGGCGCCCCCGACACCTGGAACGCCGCGAGCCCGGGCGCCAACACCGGCCTGCACGTGTCGGTCGTCGACTACAGCGACGACGTCGGCGTGGGCGCGGCGTTGGCCATGACGCTGATCTACTACTCCGCGAAGTCCAAGGACGCCGACGCCGCCGGACTCGCCAAGTCCCTCCTCGACGCCATGGCCGGGCACGCGGACACCAAGGGCATCGCCGTCCCCGAGACCCGCCGCGACTACGACCGCTTCGACGACCCGGTGTACTTCCCTGCGGGCTGGTCCGGTACCTCCCCGCAGGGCGTGAAGCTGGGCTCCGGCACGACCTTCATCGGGATGCGGCCGTGGCTCAAGCAGGAGCCGGGCTGGTCGAAGGTGCAGACGTACCTCGACGGCGGCGCCCCGCCCGTCTTCACGTACCACCGCTTCTGGGCGCAGGCGGCCCTTGCGCTCTCCTTCGCCTCGTACGCCGAGCTCCTCGGCGACGAGGGCGGCCCCGGCGGCGACACCACCGCGCCGACCGTCCCGACCGGCCTGACGGTGACGGCGACGACCGGCACCAGCGTGTCGCTGAGCTGGACGGCGTCGACCGACGACACGGGCGTCGCGGCGTACGACGTCTACCGCGACGGCACCCCGGTCGGCACCCCGACCGCGACCACCTACACCGATACCGGGCTCTCCGCCGCCACCGCCTACCACTACCGGGTCGCCGCCCGCGACGCGGCGGGCAACGCCTCCGCACTGTCCGCCGAGGTCACCGGCACCACCAAGGCCGGCGGCGGTACGGGCGGGGCCAAGGTCCAGTACAAGAGCACCGACTCCAACGCCACCGACAACGCCCTGCGCATGTCCCTGAAGGTCGGCAACACCGGCGGCGGCGCGCTCAGCCTCTCCACGGTGACCGTCCGCTACTACTTCACCGGCGACGGCGGCCCGTCCACGTACACCACCTGGTGCGACTGGGCGATGCTCGGCGCCGCCAACATCACCCACCGGGTGGTCGCGATGAGCAGCCCCAAGGCGGGCGCGGACCACTACCTGGAGGTCGGCTTCAGCGCCGGCGCGGGCAGCGTCGCAGCGGGCGGCGACTCCGGCGAGATACAGCTGCGCGTGCACAAGAGCGACTGGTCGAACTTCAACGAGGCCGACGACTACAGCCGCGGCACCAACTCGTCCTTCGCGGACGCCTCCAAGATCACCGCGTATGTCGGCGGCGAGCTCGTCTGGGGGACGGCGCCGTGACGGGACGACACCTGCGCGGCGCCCTCGCCGCCACCGCCGCGGGCATCCTGCTCGCCGGGCTCGCGCTGTTCACCGGCGCGGGCCCGGCGGCGGCCGCGCCGGTCACCGACTGCACCCAGTGGGGCACCACCGAGATGCAGGGCGGCGCGTACGCGTACCAGCAGAACGAGTGGAACTCCTCGGCCCGCCAGTGCGTCAGCGTGGACACCGCGACCGGCGCCTGGAAGGTGACCGAGGCGAACTTCTCGCTCACCACGGCGGGGCCGCCCGCCACCTACCCGTCCAGCTACAAGGGCTGCCACTGGGGTGCGTGCACCGCGAACAGCGGCCTGCCGATCCGGGTGAGCGAACTGGGCAGCGCCCGCTCGACGTTCGACACCACGCAGGTCGCCTCCGGTGCCTGGAACGCCTCGTACGACCTGTGGTTCAACTCCACGCCCACCACCGACGACCAGCCGGACGGCACCGAGGTGATGATCTGGATCAACCACCGCGGAGGCGTCCAGCCCATCGGGTCCCGCACGGCGACGTTCACCGCGGACGGCCGGACGTGGGACGTGTGGACCGGCCCCGGCGCCTCCGGGTGGAAGGTCATCTCGTACGTGCTGCAGGGCGGCGCCACCTCGGTGACCGACCTCAACGTGAAGCGCATCGTCGACGACGCCACCGCACGCGGCCAGATCAACCCCGCGCACTACCTGATCGACGCCGAGGCCGGCTTCGAGATCTGGCAGGGCGGCCAGGGTCTTGGCGTGAACTCCTTCTCGTTCGACGCCAGTAAGGGCTCGGGCGGCGGCGGGGACACCACGCCGCCGACCGTGCCCCGCAACATGCGGTCCACCGGGGCGAGTTCGTCGTCCGCCTCGCTGGCCTGGGATCCCGCCACGGACGACGTCGGCGTCACGTCGTACGACGTCTACCGCGGCAGCACGCGCGTCGGCTCCACCGGCGGCACGACGTACACCGACACGGGGCTGACGGCGTCCACCGCGTACAGCTACACCGTGCGCGCCCTGGACGCGGCCGGGAACGCCTCGCCGCCCGCCGGTCCGGTGAGCGTCACCACCGCGCCGGGCGGCGGCACCGGTGCCGGCGACGTGAAGGTGCAGTACAAGACGAGTGATACGAGTTTGACGGACAACGCCATCGGGATGAACGTGCAGTTGGTCAACACCGGGAGCAGTGCGCAGAGTCTGAAGGATGTCGAGATCCGTTACTGGTTCGACGATTCGGCGTCCTCGTACACGACGTGGTGTGACTGGGCGCAGATCGGCTGCTCGAACCTCACCCACTCGGTGTCGACGAATGGCACGACGACCGGGGCCAACCGCTACCTGAAGGTGAACGTCACCGGCGGCACGCTGGCCGCGGGTGCCTCGACGGGCGATATCCAGTTGCGGCTGCACCGCAGCGACTGGTCGAACTTCAACGAGGCCGACGACTACAGCCACGGCACCGCGAGTGCGTACACGGACGCACCGAAGATCGGCGTCTACTCCGGCGGCCAGCTCCTGTGGGGCACCGCGCCCTGATCCACCCCCAGACACCCGGTGGCGGGAATCCTTCCCGCTGCCTCCCGCCACCGGGGCCTCATCTGCACGCAGCCCGATCCGAGAGGAACACCAAGCCATGATGAACACCACCACGCACCTCAGACGCAGGAGCCGCTTCAGGAGGCTCGCGGCGCTGCTGCCCGCGCTCGCCATGGGCGCCGCGCTCAGCGTCGCACTGCCGTCCGCGCCTGCCGCGGCGGCCGCGGCAGCCCGCGTCGACAACCCGTACGTGGGCGCCAAGCCCTACGTCAACCCCGACTGGTCCGCCAAGGCGAAGGCCGAGCCCGGCGGCTCCGCCATCGCCGATCAGCCCAGCTTCGTCTGGATGGACCGGATCGCCGCGATCACCGGCACCTCCAACGGTCGCGGCCTGCGCGCCCACCTCGACACCGCGCTGACGCAGGGCGCCACGCTCTTCCAGGTCGTCATCTACGACCTGCCGGGCCGCGACTGCTCGGCGCTCTCCTCCAACGGCGAGCTGAAGGCGGAGGAGCTCGACCGGTACAAGACGGAGTACATCGACCCGATCGCGGCCATCCTCGCCGAGCCGAAGTACGCCGCACTGCGGATCTCCGCGCTGATCGAGCCGGACTCGCTGCCCAACATGGTCACCAACGCGGGCAGCGCGGCCGGCGCCACGGAGGCCTGCCGGCACGTGAAGGAGCTGGGTTCGTACGAGCACGGCGTGGGCTACGCGCTGAACAAGCTCGGCGACATCCCCAACGTCTACAACTACATCGACGCAGGACACCACGGCTGGCTCGGCTGGGACACCAACTTCGACCCGGCGGTGGACGAGTTCAAGAAGGCCGCCACCACCGAGGGCGCGACGGTCGACGATGTCGCCGGCTTCATCGTCAACACCGCCAACTACGGGGCGCTGCACGAGCCGAACTTCAAGGTCACCGACTCGGTGAACGGCACCACCGTGCGCCAGGCCAAGTGGGTCGACTGGAACTACTACGTCGACGAGCTGTCCTACGCCCAGGCGCTGCGCGACCGCCTGGTCAGCCGCGGCGGCTTCAACTCCGGCCTCGGCATGCTCATCGACACCGCCCGCAACGGCTGGGGCGGCACCGCACGGCCCACCGGACCCGGCCCGCAGACCTCCGTCGACTCCTACGTCGACGGCGGCAGGGTGGACCGCCGCATCCACACCGGCAACTGGTGCAACCAGCAGGGCGCCGGCGTCGGAGAGCGCCCGCAGACCGCGCCCGAGCCGGGCATCGACGCGTACGTGTGGGCCAAGCCCCCGGGCGAGTCGGACGGCAACAGCCAGCCCATAGACAACGACGAGGGCAAGGGCTTCGACCGGATGTGCGACCCGACGTACGAGGGCAACGCGCGCAACGGCAACAACCCGACGGGCGCCATGGCCAACGCTCCGCTGGCCGGCCGCTGGTACTCCGCACAGTTCCAGATGCTGCTCACCAACGCCTACCCGCCGCTGAACGGCGGCGGCGACCCGGGCACTGACACCCAGGCGCCGAGCGTCCCGGCGGGGCTGAAGACGACGGGCGCCACTTCGTCGTCGGTGTCGCTGTCCTGGACCGCCTCGACGGACAACGTGGGCGTCGCCTCGTACGACGTGTACCGCAACGGGACCCTCGTCGGCTCCACCGGCGGGACGACGTACACCGACAGCGGTCTTAGCGCCTCCACCACCTACCAGTACAAGGTGCGGGCGCGGGACGCGGCCGGGAACGCCTCGGCCCAGTCCGCCCAGGTCGCCGCCACGACGACCTCGGGGGGTGGGACCGGTACCGGCAACCTGAAGGTGCAGTACAAGACGAGTGATACGAGCCTGACGGACAACGCCATCGGGATGAACGTGCAGTTGGTCAACACCGGGAGCAGTGCGCAGAGTCTGAAGGATGTCGAGATCCGTTACTGGTTCGACGATTCGGCGTCCTCGTACACGACGTGGTGTGACTGGGCGCAGATCGGCTGCTCGAACCTCACCCACTCGGTGTCGACGAATGGCACGACGACCGGGGCCAACCGCTACCTGAAGGTGAACGTCACCGGCGGCACGCTGGCCGCGGGTGCCTCGACGGGCGATATCCAGTTGCGGCTGCACCGCAGCGACTGGTCGAACTTCAACGAGGCCGACGACTACAGCCACGGCACCGCGAGTGCGTACACGGACGCACCGAAGATCGGCGTCTACTCCGGCGGCCAGCTCCTGTGGGGCACCGCCCCGTAATCCGCAAGGCTTGACTCACGTACGGCGCGACGCGCCCCCGGAGCTTCTTCGCTCCGGGGGCGCGTGCCACAACTGGCGCTCAAGTGTGCGCCTGCCGAAAACTCCATCCGCGCGGTTCAAGCGGCATGTTGGTACTCGTGGAGGACTCCGCCGTGGAGGACTCTGCCGAGGCGGTCTCTCCGGCGTACCTTCAGCTTGGTGATCTGTGCGTGGGGGAGCGGTTCGGGGGCAGCGCAGAGGGCGGGGCACTTCGCGTCCCGGTCCCGGATCAGATACGCGTTGGTCGCTTTGGCGTCTGCCAGGTCCATGGCCAGGTTTAGGGCGGCCTGGGTCACCCGAGCTGCCGTGGGGTGGGCGGTGGTACCGAGGATCCGGACGCGGATGGTGGCGTGCTCGATGACCGCGAGGACGTACTGGCGCCTGCCGGTCAGGGCGACGGTCTCGATGAAGTCGCAGGCCAGGAGCGCATCGGCCTGCGAGCGCAGGAAAGCAGCCCAGGTGGTGGCCGTCCGGTCGGGTGCGGGGTCGATGCCCTCGGAGGTGAGGGTCTCCCAGACGGTGGAGGCGGCGACTTGGATGCCGCGGGTAGTGAGTTCGCCGTGCACCCTGCGGTAGCCCCACGACGGGTTTTCACGGACCAGGCGCAGGATCAGCGCGCGGATCGAGCGTACCGTGGGCGGCCGGCCCGGCCTCTTCTGCCGACAGGTACGGGCATGGTGCCGCTTCATCAGGTCGCGATGCCATCGCAGCACGGTGTAGGGCTGGACGAATAGCCGGAGCTGGCGCCGGAGCCAGGCGGGGCAGGGGGACCAGTAGGGCGGCAAGCAACGCCCGGTCCTGCGGGGGTGAGCCTCAGCCAGCCCGTACGGAACTGTTGCGCAAGGGCGGCGAGTTGGTGGCGCAGAGCGAGGATCTCCGCGTCCTTGTCGTGGTCGCTCATCCGCAGTAACCGCAATGCGGCGAACAGGTTGGTGACGGTCAGGTAGGTGAGGCGCGGCAGAACGAGTGCTTATCCTGCCGCACTGTCGAAGACGCTCCTGAGCTGAATGGACGACATTTTCGGCAGGCGCAGTGCCGCAGCTCGGCCTGGAGATCGCCACGAAACTCGTGGTCCGTGAGAGTGCGGCGCCGCCGAAGAGTTGAGCGCGGCTTCCGGTGCGCCACAGGTGCGCCTTGACGTGCCCTCCAAGCCGCCTGCTCACCACAGGTGTTGACACTTTCCCGCAACACTTTCGAGCGGATGGCTGAAACAATTGCGCGCGATGCGTTGACCCGACACCGTCAAGCGCCCATCATTCCTACGTCCGAAGATCCGGCCGTCGTTCGATATATCGACCAAGCGTCGGCCTGGTCCGGCCTGAGTCGTACGCATGCGCACTACCCCCCATGTTCCGGTGATGCCCCCACCGTGAGGCGGGTCCACCGGCCGAGCCGCAATGGAGTTGCCCATGCCCCTGACGCAACGTCCCCGCCTCCGTCACCGCACCAGCAGCCGCCGCCACGCCTACGTGGCTCTGCTCATCGCCCTGCTCGCGGCGTTCTTCGCCGTGCCCGCCGAGGGGGCGACACCGGCCAGCGCCTCCCAGCAGAAGGCAAGCACCTCCCAGCAGAACCTGCCGGGCAGCTTCCGGTGGTCGTCCACGGGACCGGTGATCTCTCCGCAGCAGGACGGCAGTAACTCCGTCGCCGTCAAGGACCCGTCGGTGGTCCAGGACAAGAACGGCAGATGGCACGTCTTCATGACCACCGCCGCGAGGACCTCCGGCGACTGGAGCCTGGCCCAGACCAGCTTCGACAACTGGTCCCAGGCCGCCGGTGCGAAGCAGACCCACCTGGAGACCGCCTCCCACATCGGCAGCGGCTACCGCGCCGCCCCGCACGCCTTCTACTTCGCCCCCAAGGACGAGTGGTACCTCGTCTACCAGACCGGCCTGCCGTCGTACTCCACCACCAAGAACATCAACGACCCGACCAGCTGGTCCGCGCCGAAAAACCTCATGAACAGCATGCCCGACGTCGTCCGGCAGAACATGGGCAACGGCAACTGGCTCGACTTCTACGTGATCTGCGACGACGCGAAGTGCTACCTGTTCTCCGCGGACGACAACGGCCACGTGTACCGGTCCGAGACCACCGTCGCCAACTTCCCGAACGGCTTCGGCAACACCCAGATCGTGCTCCAGGACTCCAAGTTCGCCCTGTTCGAAGGAGGCGCGGTCTACCGCGTCAAGGGCACGGACACCTACCTGCTGATGTGGGAGGCCGTCGGTTCCGACGGCAACCGCTACTACCGCTCCTTCACCTCCAAGGGCCTGACCGGCAAGTGGCAGCCTCTCGCCGCCACCGAAGCCAACCCCTTCGCCCGCTCCACCAACGTCACCTTCCCCGGCGGCGCCTGGACGAAGGACATCAGTCATGGCGAGCTGCTCCGCTCCACCAACGACCAGACCATGACCATCGATCCGTGCAAACTCCAGCTCCTCTACCAGGGCCGTGATCCCCAATCCGGCGGCGAGTACTCCCAGCTGCCCTACCGGCTCGGCCTGGCCACCCAGACCGGCTCCACCTGCTGAGACCTCCCTGCCCCCCCCACACACACGCCACCCCCCCCCACACCCCACCCCCCACACAAGGAGTCACGTATGTCGTTGAGTCGACGTACCTTCCTCGGCCTGACAGCGGCCGCGACAGGCGGCCTGAGCACCTCCCTGCTCGGCTCCGGGCTACACCGCGCCTCCGGCGCCGAACCGGCGGCGCCCACCGCGCAGTTCGCCATCGGAGTGCGCCAGTTCAACTGGAGCCGCGGTGCGCGCTCGCTGTTCACCAAGGTCTTCTATCCCACCCCCGGCACCCCCGGCGGCGCGCCCGTTCCCAACGCCCCTCTCGCCGACGGTGTGTTCCCCGTCGCCGAGTGGAGCCACGGCATGGGCGGCAACTCCGACTCGTACGCCTCGCAGACCCATGCGATAGCCTCCGCCGGCTTCATCTGCCCCGCCCCCTCGTTCTCCGACAACACCAACATCGGCTCCGTCTACGGAGGCGAATGGTCGAGGGACGTCTCCGAGGTCATCACCCGGACCCTGGCGCTCAACGACTCGCCGGGTGGCCCCTTCGCCGGGCACATCGACACCGCGGCCGGCGTCGGCGTCTCCGGCCACTCGATGGGCGGCATGACCACCCACGGCCTCGTGACCGCCTGGCCCGACGACCGTATCGTCGCCGCCGTCCCGGTCGCCTGTGTGGACATGGGCAACCCCGCCGCCTCGGTCGGTGCAGGCGTGCTGTTCATCCACGGCGACAAGGACCCGACCTGCGACTACGCCCTGGCCCGGCGGGCGTACGAGGAACTGCGCGCGCCCAAGGCGTTCCTCACCCACGTCGGCGCGGACCACGCCGCGTACCTGAATCCGGGGTTCCCCACCTTCGACAGGACCCAGAACACCCTCGTGGACTGGTTCCGCTGGCGCCTGTACGACGACACCGCAGCCCGCGACCGACTCCCCGCCGACGCCACCGGCGCCGGCACCCGCTGGGAAGCCGCCCTGGCCTGACGGCCCACGACCGCATGAGTTAAGCCCTTCACTGCCAACCCCCATAGGAAAGGGACACGCAATGACCAGCAGATCCCCCAGAAGGCGCACCTCACGACGCACCCGGTCCGCGATCACCGTCGCGGCGAGCGGCGTCCTGGCGGCAGCGGCCGTCCTGACGTTCTCGCCGACCGCCCATGCCGCCGAAACTCTCGGCGCCGCGGCCGCCCAGAGCGGCCGGTACTTCGGCGCCGCGGTCGCCCCGCACCTCGGTGAGGCGGACTACGAGGGCACCCTCAACCGCGAGTTCTCCAGCGTCGTCGCCGAGAACGCGATGAAGTGGGATGCCACCGAGCCCAGCCGGGGGCAGTTCAACTTCAGTGGTGGCGACGAACTCGTCAACTACGCCAAGCAGCGCGGCAAGTTCGTACGCGGCCACGCCCTGGTCTGGCACGCCCAGCAGCCCGGCTGGGTACAGGGACTGACCGGCGACAACCTGCGCCAAGCGATGCGGGGCCACATAGCCGGGGTCGCCGGTCACTACGCGGGCAAGATCGACTCCTGGGATGTGGTCAACGAGGCGTTCGAATGGGACGGCAGCCGACGCAAGTCCAACCTCCAGCAGCAGCTCGGTGACGGCTGGATCGAGGACGCCTTCCGCGCCGCGAAAGCAGCCGACCCCAAGGCCAAGCTCTGTTACAACGACTACGGCACCGACGGCATCAACGCCAAGAGCGACGCCATCTACCGGATGGTGAAGGACTTCCGCGCCCGCGGTGTACCGATCGACTGCGTCGGCTTCCAGAGCCACCTCGCCTCGAACGAGAACCTCAGCACCTACCGCCAGAACCTCCAGCGCTTCGCCGAACTCGGCGTGAACGTGCAGATCACCGAGCTCGACGTCGGCGGCTCCGGAGCGGCACAGGCCAACGTGTACCGGCAGGTCACTCAGGCGTGCGTGGCCGTCGCCAAGTGCAACGGCATCACCGTGTGGGGCATCACCGACAAGTACTCCTGGCGAGCCCAGGAGACCCCGCTGCTCTTCAACGGCAACTACCAGAAGAAGGAAGCGTACGGCGCGGTCCTCGCAGCGCTGAACAGCGCAGCGAGCTGAAGCCTGGCGGGGCCCGGCGGCCGTTCCGCCGGTGCCCCGCTCAAAAATTCGATTCGCGGCTGTGGCCTGCACGTTTGCTGATCCTGGCGACGCGGCGTCGACTGCCCTGCGACGATCTGCAGATGTCGCTGTCGGTCGGCGCCGCGGTGGGCCGAAGTCTGATCACCGTGCCCGCTGTCGTGCTGCGCAGCCGCATGGCCACAGACGCGGAAGTGTTGGCGCTACGGCAAGAGAACGCGGTGCTGCGCTGTCAGATCGCCCGGGTCTGCTACCAGGCGGCCGACAGGATCTGGCTTGCCGTACTCTCCCGGCTGAGCCCTCGCGGCCGTTGGCGCCAAGTCTTCGCGGTCACCACCACCGTGCTGCGCCGGCGCCTGTGCCCGCCGTGCGCGGCCTTCTCGACTCGTACGACCACCACTACCGGCGCCTGATCACGGACGGCGTCTGCGCGGTCGCCACGGCGCGCGCCCTGCCCGGCGTCGCCCCTCGTGGATCGCCGCCGTCGGCAACAGTCAGGGGTGGGGAGTGGCCCTCGCTGTCGCTGGACTCGTCCGGATCTCGCGATGGCTCTGGTCACGGCGTCGCTGCTGTGCTGCATCGGGCGCTCCCTCGGACTCACCGACACCGGTCCCTGCGGGGAGATCGCCGCCTGCCTCGCCGTGCAACGGGGCGCCGAGACGGCCGTGTTCCGGACGCTGTCCTACCCGGAGGGAGCCTCGTCCGCGCGCCGCACCCACGCCCGGCCCGGGAGATCCGCGCGTATCCGTACAACGGCCACGAAGGGGGCGACGCCGTGCACGTACGGCGCCAACTTGCCTGGCTGGAGCGGATCCTGGATGCCGGGTGCGCGTAGATTCAAGGCCGTCCGTTCGGCCGGCCGCACGGACACAGGGCTTGACCTGCGCCCGGTCGACAGCATGTCCTACGGTTTCCGGAAGGCATCCGGAGACCTTTCGGATGACAAGTCGACGGAGGTGAGGAACGTGGCCCGGGAAGGCGCTCAGCGCAAGGCGACCACGCGGAGCCCGGACGGGCCGGCCAAGGTGACGATCACCGAGATCGCGCGGGAGGCCGGGGTCTCGGTCCCGACCGTCTCGCGGGTCGTCAACGGACGATCCGACGTGTCGGCGGCCACCCGCGCCCGGGTGGAGGATCTGCTGCACCGGCACGGTTACCAGCGCCGCCCGCCCGCACCCGGCGACCGTGCGGCCCTGCTCGACCTGGTCTTCAACGACCTGGACAGCCCCTGGGCCGTGGAGATCATCCGCGGCGTCGAGGAGGTCGCGCACGAGGCCGAGGTGGGCACGGTGGTCTCCGCGATCCACGACCGGGCGGGCGCCGCACGGCAATGGATGACCAATCTGCGGGCCCGCGCCTCCGACGGCGTCATCTTGGTCACGTCCGTCCTCGAACCCGGTCTCCATGACGAACTGCGGCGCCTGGGCGTGCCGTTGGTGGTGATCGACCCGGCCGGCTCGCCCGCGACCGAGGCGCCGACCGTCGGCGCCACCAACTGGGCGGGCGGGATGGCGGCGACCGAGCACCTACTGGGCCTCGGGCACCGGCGGATCGGGTTCATAGAGGGCCCGCCCCGGCTGCTGTGCTCGCGGGCCAGGCTCGACGGGTACCGGGCCGCGCTCGACGTGGCGGGCGTGCCGGTCGACGACGAGCTGATCGTGCCCGGCGACTTCTACCACGCGTCCGGGTTCACCGGCTGCAACCAGCTCCTTGACCTCGGCGACCCGCCCACCGCGGTCTTCGCGTCCAGCGACCAGATGGCGCTGGGCGCGATCGAGGCGCTGCGCCGGCGCGGTCTGCGGGTGCCCGAGGACATGAGCGTCGTCGGCTTCGACGACCTGCCGGAGGTGCGTTGGAGCGCACCGCCGCTCACCACGGTCCGCCAACCCTTGTCTGATATGGGCAAGTTGGCGGCCCGTGCCGTTCTCGATCTCGCGCGCTCCGTCGCACCCGCTTCGCCGCGCATCGAGTTGGCCACGGAACTCGTGGTCAGGGCCAGTACGGCGGCCCCGCGCGACCTGTAGCGCATCGGACACCCGGACGGGGGTGTCAACGGCCCTTTTTGTTAAGGCCGTTGACACCCCCGTCTTGTTTCCGTAACTTCCGAGGCCATCTACCGATAGTTTTCGGATCACTTCCGGAAGGTGTGTCATGCCAGCCTCCGATCTCTCCCGCCGACGCTTCCTCGGCGCCGCCTCCGCCGCCGGTCTCGGAGCGGCCGCACTCGCCGCGTGCGGTGGCTCCGACTCCGGTGACACGAAGGACAGTTCGGGCCGGACCGTCGTCGAATGGTGGAACATCCAGACCACGGAGCCCTCGAAGACTGTCTGGCCGGAGCGGGCGAAGGCGTTCGAGGCCAAGAACCCCGATGTGCGCATCAAGCTCGTCACGCTGGAGAACGACGCCTACAAGTCGAAGATGACGGCGCTGACCAGCTCCGGAAAACTTCCGGACATCTACCACACCTGGGGCGGCGGCGTTCTGCGGCAGCAGATCGACGCGGGTCTAGTCGAGGACCTCACCGCGACCATCGAGCCCACGGCCGACACGCTCGTGCCCGCGTCGGTCAAGCCCTACCAGTTCGACAGCAAGACGTACGCGATGCCCTTCGACATCGGCGCCGTCGGTTTCTGGTACAACAAGGCGCTCTTCAAGAAGGCCGGGATCAGTGCCCCGCCCACCACCTGGGACGACTATCTCGACACGATCAAGAAGCTGAAGAGCGCGGGCATCACCCCGATCGCCCTCGCGGGCAAGGAGAAGTGGCCTGGCATGTACTTCTGGGCCTACCTGTCGATGCGGATCGCCGGGGTCGATGGCATGCAGAAGGCCGCCGACGCCAAGGACTTCACCGGCGACGACTTCGTCAAGGCGGGCGAGCACCTCAAGGAGCTGGTCGCGCTGAAGCCGTTCCAGAAGGGCTTCCTCGGCGCCGCCTACTCCACCCCCAACGGAGAGGCCGCCACCATGGGCAACGGCAAGGCCGCCATGGAGCTGATGGGGCAGTGGGCGCCCGTCGTGCAGGCCGACGCGGGCAAGGGTATCGGCAAGGACCTCGGCTTCTTCGGCTTCCCCTCGGTGGCCGGCGGCAAGGGCGCCCTCACGGACGTGTTCGGCGGAGGCGGCGGCTACGCGGTCCGCAAGGGCGCACCGAAGGCGGCCGTCGACTTCCTGAAGTTTTTCACGACCGCCGAGTCCGACCGCATCCTCGTCTCCAAGGCCGACACGATCCCGGTCGTCAAGGACGCCACCAGCGCGCTGACCGACCCCAACCTCAAGGCCGTCTCCGGCATGCTCGGCAAGTCCACCGGGTTCCAGCTCTACCTCGACCAGGCCTACCCGCCGGCCGTCGGCCAGGAGGTCAACGACTCCGTCGCCGCGCTCATCGCCGGATCCAAGTCGCCCGAGCAGGTGGCCCGGTCGGTGACCCAGGTCGCCAAGGGCCAGTAAGAGACCATGACTTCGACCTACGTAAAGGGCGCGCGGCCCGTCGTCACCAAGGAGCCGCAGCCCGGCCCCGGCAACCGGCGGCCCCTCGCCCGCCGCGTCACGGACTGGCTGACCGCCGTCTCCTTCACCCTGCCCGCCCTGATCCTGTTCGGCGCGCTCGTACTCGCCCCGATCATGTACGCGCTGTACGTGAGCCTCTTCAACTGGGGCGGTTTCGGATCCCCTTCGGACTTCACCGGAGTCGACAACTACAGCCGCCTCGTCAAGGACCCGGTCTTCCTCGGCGACCTGTGGCGCGGCCTGCTCCTCGTCGGCTTCTCGGTCCTCGTCCAGCTGCCGTTCGCCCTCGCCATGGCGGTCCTGCTCAACCAGAAGCTACGCGGCCGGGCCGTGTACCGGATGCTGTTCTTCGCCCCGTACGTCCTGTCCGAGGTGATCACCGGCGTCCTGTTCTCCATGATCTTCGCGCCGGACGCCGGGCTCGCCGACAAGGTGCTCGGCGCGGTCGGCCTCGACGGACTCGGCGGGCTGTGGTTCGCCGACCAGTCGACGGTCATGCCGACCCTGTTCCTCGTCATGACGTGGAAGTACTTCGGGTTCCACATGATGCTCTACCTGGCAGGACTGCAGGGCATCCCGGCCGAACTGCACGAGGCCGCCCGCATCGACGGGGCCAGTGCCTGGCAACGCTTCCGCTACATCACGCTGCCCCTGCTCGGGCCGACCGTCCGCATCAGCGCCTTCCTGTCGGTCATCGGCGCCATCCAGCTCTTCGACCTGGTGTGGGTGATCTCCCAGGGCGGCCCCGACCACGCCTCCGAGACGATGGCCATCACTCTGTTCCAGTTCGGGTTCAAGCGCTACCAGATCGGCTACGCCAGCGCGATCAGCATCGCGCTCTTCCTCATCAGTCTCGTCTTCGCCCTCGCCTACCAGCGTTTCGTGCTGCGTCGCGACACCGAAGGAGCCCTCACGAACATGCGAGCCACCCGATGACCGCGTCCGACGTGCCCGGCCGCCGCCGCTTCGGCAAGGTGCCTCCGTACGTGATCGTGTGGCTGGTCGGCATCGTCATGGTGACGCCGCTGCTGTACGCCCTCATGTCCGGCTTCAAGTCGACCGTCCAGCTGTCCAGCAACCCCTTCGGCCTGCCCTCGCCCTGGGTGACGTCCAACTACACGGACATCCTCGCCTCCGGCTCCTTCTGGCGGATGCTCGGTTCGTCCACCTTGATCGCCATCGGGACGACCGTCCTGACGGTGGGGGCCGCCGCCCTCGCGGCGTTCTCCCTCGCCCGATTCGCCTACCGAGGGCGGGAGGTGCTGTTCACGCTCTTCACGATGGGGCTGATGTTCCCGTTCGCGGTGGCGATCCTGCCGCTGTTCATCCTGCTGCGCACCTTCGGACTCCTCGACAACCCGTGGGGCGTCATCCTGCCGCAGGCCGCGTTCGGGCTGCCCCTCACCATCGTCATCCTGCGCGGATTCTTCCGCGAGATCCCCGGCGAACTGGAGGAGGCGGCCACGCTCGACGGCTGCTCCCCGTTCGGCTTCTTCTGGCGGATCCTGCTGCCGATGGCACGCCCGGCGCTCGGCACCGTCTCCGTCCTCGCCGTGGTGACCAGCTGGAACAACTTCCTGCTGCCACTCCTCGTGTTCAGCAACGAGACCTGGTGGACGATCCCCGTCGGCGTCCAGCAGTTCCAAGGGCAGTACGCCGCCGACATCGCCCGCGTCTTCGCCTACCTCGTCCTCGCCATGGTGCCCGCCCTCGCCTTCTACGCGGTGGCCGAACGGCAGCTGATCGGCGGCATCACGACGGGCGCCACCAAGGGCTGACCCCGCACCGTCGCAGAATGACCAACACGCCCTTTACAGACCGCACTTGAGGAGTTTCATGGCCCAGCCCTGGCAGGACACCACCCTGCCCGCGAAGGTCCGGGCGGCGGACCTGCTCGCCCGGATGACCGCCGAGGAGAAGGCCGCCCAACTGTCCAGCGTGTGGCTGGGGGCGGAGGACGACAGCCCCGAGGTCGCGCCGGGGCAGCACGCGTACGCGGCCGACAGCCCCGCCCTCGACGCGCTCCTGCCGCACGGCCTCGGTCAGCTGACCCGCCCCTTCGGCACTGTCCCGGTCGAGCCGGCAACGGGCGCCGCCCGGCTCGCCGCACTGCAGCGACGGATACGCGCCGGAAACCGCTTCGGGCTGCCCGCGCTCGCCCATGAGGAGTGCCTGACGGGGTTCACCGCCTGGCAGGCGACCGTCTTCCCGACACCGCTCTCCTGGGGCGCCACCTTCGATCCGGCCCTGGTGACCGAGATGGCACAGTCGATCGGTACGTCGATGCGCGCGGTCGGCATCCACCAGGGTCTGGCGCCCGTCCTGGACGTCGTACGAGATCCGCGCTGGGGTCGCACGGAGGAGTCCATCGGCGAAGACCCGTACCTGGTGGGCACCATCGGCACCGCCTATGTACGGGGCCTGGAGGCGGCCGGGATCGTCGCCACCCTCAAGCACTTCGCCGGGTACTCGGCCTCCCGCGCGGCCCGCAACCACGCCCCGGCCTCGCTCGGACCGCGCGAACTCGCCGACGTGATCCTGCCGCCGTTCGAGATGGCGATACGGGACGGCGGCGCCCGCTCGGTGATGCCCGCCTACAACGACATCGACGGACTGCCCGCCCACGCCCACACCGCGCTCCTCACCCAACTCCTGCGTGAGACATGGCAGTTCACGGGCACGGTGGTCTCCGACTATTTCGCTGTCTCGCTCCTGGAGTCCGCGCACAAGGTGGCGGACTCCACCGAAGCTGCCGCCGGCCTGGCGCTCGCGGCAGGGGTCGACGTCGAACTGCCCTCCGTCCGCTGCTTCACCGAAGCCGGCTCCCTCCCCGTCGAGCTGCTCGACCAGGCCGCGCTGCGGGTCCTGGAGCAGAAGTGTGCACTGGGGCTGCTCGACCCCGACTGGGAGCCGGTAACCGCGGACACCCCCATCGAACTGAACCCCCCTCATATGCGGGACCTGGCACGTAAAATGGCGCAGGAATCAGTCGTCCTGCTTGCCAACGACTCCGGTCTGCTGCCCCTTGCGAGCGGGCTGCGCATCGCCGTCGTCGGACCGCTCGCCGACGAGCAGGCTGCCATGCTCGGCTGCTACACGTTCCCCCGCCATGTGGGCGTTCATCACCCCGAGTTGCCGACGGGCGTCGAAGTCCCCACCTTCGCCGAGGCCCTGCGGACGGAGCTGCCCGGCGCCACCTTCGTCGACGAACCGGCGCGGGCGGATGTCTGCCTGGCCGTGGTGGGCGACCGCTCCGGCCTGTTCGGGCGTGGTTCCTCCGGGGAGGGCTGCGACGCGGAGGACCTGGAACTGCCGTATCGCCAGGGCGCATTGCTCGACGATGTGCTCGAATCAGGGACGCCGACCGTCATCGTCGTGCTCAGCGGCCGCCCCTATGCGCTCGGCCGCTGGGCCGACCGGGCAGCGGCCGTCATCCAGGCCTTCTTGCCCGGGCAGGAAGGCGGCGGCGCGGTCGCCGGTGTGCTGACCGGGCGCGTCGAGCCATCGGGCCGACTGCCGGTCGGCGTGCCGCGGGCCGCCGGCGGCCAGCCCGCCCCGTATCTCGCACCGCCGCTCGGCCGCCACAACGGCGCCAGCAATGTGGACCCCACCGCCCTCTACCCGTTCGGGCACGGCCTGGCGTACACCACGTTCGCCTGGGACACCCCGCAGTGCGACGCCCCCGAACTGCCCACCGACGGCGAGACGACCCTGCGCCTCACCGTCCGCAACACCGGCGACCGGCCCGGCACCGAGGTCGTCCAGCTCTACCTCCACGACCCGGTCGGCACCGTGGCCCGCCCGGAAGTCCGGCTCGTCGGCTACGTCCGCGTCCCGCTCGAGGCCGGGGCGTCCGCCGAAGTCCACGCCACGTTTCCGGCGGACCTCGCCGCGTACACCGGCGCCGACGGCCGCCGTGTCGTCGAACCCGGCGCGCTCGAACTGCGCTTTGCCGCGTCCAGCGAACGCGTCCACCACACCGTCTCCCTCACCCTGACGGGGGCGGAGCGGGAGGTCGGGCACGGGCGGCGGATGCGGTGCGAGATGCGCGTCAAGTAGACGGCGTCAGCCGCGGGTTCCGGGCCGCCGGGCGCGCCACGACGTCCCTGTGGCGCCTGGCCCATGACGCGGGCTCCGCGCCGCCGGTCCGGCGGCCCGGAGCCCGGGCGCCACCGCACGGCACACCACCGCTCGTCGGACTTCGGACCGGCCCGGTGTGGTCAGTCGCGTACCGACAACGCCCCGCCCACCTCCGCGAGTTGATATCCCATCGAGTTGAGGAGCCGCACCATGCGCACGTCCACCCGTGCCGCCCGCAGCACCCGTACCACCCGAACCAGATCCGCCGTCGGCGCAGCCCTCGCGGCAACGGCCCTGCTGCTCGGTCTCGCCGTCGTCCCGGCCGCCCACGCGGACGCCGACGGGAAGCACCGGACGAAGACGCTGAACGACCTCGCCCGCGAGAGCGGCCGCTACTTCGGCTCCGCCGTCGACAACCCGGAGCTCGCCGACACCGAGTACGCCGACCTGCTCGGGCGCGAGTTCGGCACCACCACCCCCGGCAACGCCATGAAGTGGTACGCCACCGAACCCCAGCGCGGCGTCTTCGACTTCACCGCGGGCGACGAGATCGTCGACTACGCGCGGGCCAACGGTCTGAAGGTCTGTGGCCACACCCTGCTGTGGCACAGCCAGCTGCCGGACTGGCTGACCTCCGGCACCTGGACCGCCGACGAACTGCGTTCCATCCTCAAGAACCACATCACGAACGTGGTGAAGCACTACCGCGGCAAGGTCTTCGCGTGGGATGTCGCCAACGAGATCATGAACGAGGACGGCACGTACCGGGAGAACATCTTCTACAAGACCATCGGCCCCGGCTACATCGCCGACGCGCTGCGCTGGGCCCGCGCCGCCGATCCCAAGGCCAAGCTGTACCTCAACGACTACAACGTCGACGGACTCGGCGCGAAGTCGGACGCGTACCACGGGCTGATCAAGCAGCTCAAGGCGGACGGCGTCCCGATCGACGGCTTCGGTCTGCAAGGCCATCTGGCCCTCCAGTACGGCCTGCCCGCGGGCATCAAGGAGAACCTCCGGCGCTTCGCCGATCTCGGCGTCGACGTCGCCTTCACCGAACTCGACATCCGCATGATCCTGCCCGCGGACGAGACGAAGCTGGCCCAACAGGCCGACTGGTACGGGAAGGTCACGAGCGCCTGCCTCGCCGTGCGGCGGTGCGTCGGGATCACGGTGTGGGGCTACTCCGACCGGCACTCGTGGATCCCCTCCGTCTTCGAGGGGCAAGGCGCCGCCCTGCCCTGGGACGAGAACCTGCGGCACAAGCCTGCCTACGACGCTATCCGGGCCGCGCTCATCGCCGGCGCGAAGGACGACTGACCGCGTACGCACCCGAAGAACGCTCATGGCGGTCGTCGACCGGCCCGCTCATCACCCTGCAGTCTGACGCCACGCACCCGGTCGTCTCCGTCAAGGACCCCTCGGTGGTCTGCCACAAGGGGAAGTGACACGTTTTCACCACCACCGCCGACACATCCGGCGGCTGGATTTTGGTGCGGACGAGCTTCGACGACTGGTCGCAGGTGTTCTACTTCGCGCCGCAGAAGACCTGGTTCCTCGTCTACCAGACCTGCGTGCCGTCGCACTCGACCACGAAGAACATCGACGTCCCGACCTCCTGGGCGGCCTGAAGAACCTCCAGATGTGCTGCCTCTTCTCCTCCAAGGACAACGGTCACCTGTACCGGGCGCTACTGGCTGAGCCTGTTGACGCGGAGGAACAGCAGCTGCTGACCGGGTCCACCGGGGCGCTCACAGAGGAGGGGTGACGCAGTCGGCGCGTGCAGGCGTCGGCCGGGATCTGGCCGACGCGGCGAACCTGTCCGCGGCGTCGGCCGTCAGGCTACAGGACCAGATTGCGGTCGTGGCGCGGGGCCCTGGCGGGGTCGGCGAAGAGCCTCGCCACCGCGGCGTTCGCCGCGGGCACGTTCCACGCGTGGTCCGAGGTCGTACACGGTGATGCCCGGCTCCGCCGCGAGCAGCAGGAACGTCTCGCGCGCGGCGGGGGAGAGGTTCATGGTCATGGGTGGTTGTCACCCGTAACTCGCCAGTTGTCGGCGGGTCAGCGACAACCCCGAAGACCGACGCGACATCCTCCCGGTCCCGGCCTGCCACCGACGCGGCGACCGCCCGAAGGGGCAGAACCTCCTGCGTCGACGACAGATACCGTGAGCGGTCCCGGATCAGTAGCCGTAGATCATCTTGTAGGCGAGCTCGGGGAGGAACTGTCCGGCCGAGGAGCCGGTTCCGGCGCCGCAGTTGCCGTCGGACTCTCCCGGGACCTTGATCCACAGGAGCATCTCGGCGCCTCCGCCCAGCTGGGTGGGGGTTCCGGTACGGCGGCCAGAGGGGTTGCACCACTGGCCGTTGGAGCCGTTGCCGTTGCGGCTGGTGTCCACGACGAACGGCTTGGTGTAGCCGTACCGGGCGCCCAGTTCACTCTTGACGGCGTTGCCGTACGCGGTGTTCTCCGCCGTGGTCAGGTAGTTGGAGACGTTGAGCGAGAAGCCGTGGGCCTTTTGGAGGCCGGCTTCGTGGAGGCGCCGGGCCATGGTCGCCGCGCTCGCCCAGGCCGGGTTGCCGGCGTCAAGATAGACCCAGGTGTTGGGAGCCTGGCGGTTGAACTCGGCGAGCGCGCCGGTGAGCATGCCCTCGCGTTCGTCTATCTGGGCCTGGGTCATGCAGCCGTAGTCGCCGAGGGAGTCCGGTTCGAGGACAACGACGGCCGGGCGGTTGCCGATCCCGCCCGCGAACTGGGCGATCCAGTTCGTGTAGGCGGACGGCGAGGAGGCTCCGCCCGCGGAGTGCCCGCCGCAGTAGTCGCGGTTGTAGATGTTGTAGGCGACGAGGACGGGCAGCTTGTCCCGGGCGTCCGCGGCGCCCACGTACGCGCCGGTGGCGGTGCCGATGGTGCCGCTCCAGGAGCCGAACCAGCGGGCCGTCGGGGTGTTGGCGATGGAGGCGTTGATCGCGGGCGCCCGGCCATCTCCGGGGTTGTCGGCGACCCACCGCTTCGCGCTGGAGTCGGGGTCCACGTAGAACCCGTTGGTCATGGTCGTCGGGTCGGCCGCGTGGGCGGACGGTGCGGTGGCGAGCGCCAGGGGCAGCGAGGAGAGCGCTGCCACCAGGGCGAGCAGTCTGCGGCGCATGACGGAACCTCGGTTTTCTGACAGGGATGCGACGGGTGGTCGGTGGTGAGCGTGGGGAGCGCTCCCATCGGATGCGCTCCCCATTGCACGGTCGGTCAGCAGGTCGTACGAACGGGTTGCTCGCGGCTGTTGCGCACCGGAGCGGTACGCAGCAGCCGCGAGGCCGGATCAGCCGTTCACGGTGATGTTGGAGTTGCCGCTGCTCCGGTACCCCTCGGTGGCCAGCATCATGTAGTAGCTGAAGCTGCCCAGACGCATACCGACGCGCGACCACGCGTCGAAGTGGTTTCCGGTGGTGATGGCACCGCCGGTGCGCTTCGACTGCCGCACGCTCCAGTACTGGTTGAAGGTCTTGGTGCCCTCGACGGACGGCGCGTTGTACCGCGTCGTCTGGTAGATGTCATAGGTGCCGCCGTCGCTGGTCACCGTTCCCTTGTAGGTGCCGGTGGGCCGATAGGTGCCCCAGTTGTCGACGATGTAGTACTCGACGAGCGGGTTCGACGTCCAGCCGTAGAGGGTCAGATAGCCGTTGCCGGACGGACTGAAGCTGCCCGAGTACTGGACGGTCCTGCGGCTGCCGTTGCTCCAGCCCTTTCCGCAGACGAAGTTGCCGCAATTCGTCCAGGACGTACGGTAGTTGCCGCCGGAACCCAGGGTCATGGAGACGGAGCCGCCGCCGTCGGTCCAGAACGAGTAGTAGAACCCGTTGTTGGTGCCGGTCTGGTTCGTCGTGATGGTCGTGTCCGCATGTGCGGAAGCGGGAAGCAGCAGGCCGGACGTGGCGCCGAGCGCCAATGCGCCGACGCCGCCGATGACGCCTCTGCGGCTGATCCGGGTGTGGGTATCGTCCTCGTGCACGCATCCTCCTCGTGAAAGTGATGGCCGGGCACAGCAGAGCCCAGGGCCATCTGTTGTCGGGGGATCGGTGCGGCACATGCTGGCCTTGAGGTTCGGGCGAGTCAATAGTTTCGATGCGAGGGGCGAAAGACTTTTGTCGTCTTGAGGAAGTGAGAAGGGCTTCTTGGCCTTGGACGATGCCTGCGGAGCTGCGATGTTCGCGCCATCTCCTGTTGGCTGAAAGTGACGTGGGTTGTTCACGTGAAGGTGCGGGAACGGAAAGTTTTCGGTCCGTCGCATCGACTCCGCCGCGAAGCGCGCGTGTAGGCGGCGCCAGTTCCGGCAGGCGTACTGATCTGATGAGTCGCTGAGTTGCTGCACCAGCCGCACCAGCTGCATCACGGACGTGCCGGGTCGTGCAGATACAGCTGTAGGACCTCGACCCCGGGCAGCGCGCCGGTGTTGGGCCCGGCGCGGGCGAGCTCGAACCTGACATCGGTGTCGGCGGGGTGGATGCTGACCTCGGCTGCGCGCCCGGCAGGGAGAGGGACACGGCGTCGCAGCCCTCGCTGCTTGTGCCGCCCCCGAAAAGTCCTGTGCGTCGCCGAGCGCGGCAACTCGCAGATCGGCCCCGCGGGCCAGGGCGGCGGCCGCGGCGAAACTCTCGGTTCCGGTGGCGTCCGCCTCGGTGAGGCCGGAGGCCGGAGACCGTGACAGCCTCAGCCTCGCTGCGAGGGAACTCCGCCGTCAACGCCATGCACAGCGTGGGCAGTTCGATGCCGAGGCCGTGCAGGGCGTACGGCAGCCGACGTGCACCGGGGAACGGATTGCGGCCGAGGGCGGCCGTCGGTGTCTCGGCGTCGGGGCCGATCAATCGCGGCGTCCCCGTAGACCAGGACATGGATCTCCTCGTGGCTGCCTGTCGCGGAGGAGCCGTCGCCGCACCCGGACAGGAGAGCAGCAGGGCCAGGGCCGCATCGCCCGCTGCGAGCGTTCTCGGCAACCGTGCGCGTGGGGTCCTCACCTCGCTCTCGAAATTGTTTCGGCATCATCGCCGGATTTTCACGAGTCGGGACGCTTAGGTATCGCTCGGTGGGCGGTCAAGCCCGATTCGCCGAGTTTCGAGATCCGCTACGGCGTGATGGTTCTGACCGTGCCTTATGCTCCAAGGCATGCGTGATGACGAGGAGTTCGGCCGCATCACCCTGGCTGATGTGGCCCAGAAGGCAGGCGTCTCCATTTCGACAGTTTCGAAAGTGCTCAACGGGCGGCAGGACGTGGCAGCCCCGACCCGAGTCAAGGTGGAGCGACTCCTGGAGACGCACTCCTACCGGCGCACGACGCGGGCCGCCCGCGAGGCGCCGCTCATCGAGCTGGTCTTCCACGAGCTGGACAGCATCTGGGCGATGGAGCTGATCCGCGGCGTGGAGAACGTCGCCAAGGCGCACGGGGCCAGCGTCGTGCTGACCGAGAGCGGCACCCGGCACGCGCCCGCCCCCGACTGGATCGAAGGTGTCATGCAGCGCAGGCCGCGCGGCGTGGTGCTCGTCTTCTCGGCGCTGCCGGCCGAGGTCAAGCAGCGGCTGCGGTCGCGCTCCATCCCGTTCGTCATCGTCGACCCGGCCGGCGACCCCGACCCGGATGTACCCTCGGTCGGTTCGGCGAACTGGAACGGGGGGCGGGTCGCCACCCGGCACCTGGTGGACCTCGGCCATCGCCGCATCGGGATCATCACAGGGCCCGACGACATGCTCTGCTCCCACGCCCGCCTCGACGGCTACCGCTCCGCGCTCAGCATGGCGGGCATCGAAGCCGACGCCAATCTCGTCCGCTACGGCGACTTCCACGTCAAGGGCGGCTTCGAGCACGCTCTCGAACTCCTCGACCTGCCTGACCCGCCCACGGCCATCTTCGCGGGCAGTGACCTGCAGGCGCTCGGTGTCCTGGAGGCGGCCCGGGTGCGTGATCTGCGGGTGCCGCAGGACCTCTCCGTTGTCGGCTACGACGACGTGCCGGTGGCACGCTGGTCGAGCCCGGCCCTGACGACGGTGCACCAGCCGCTGCGGGAGATGGCCGAGGAAGCGGTGCAGATCATCATGCGGTTGCGCGACCAGGAACCGGTGACCACGCGCCTCGAACTGGCGACGAGCCTCGTCGTCCGCAAGAGCACGGCGCCACCTGCTTCTTGAGGCTCGCCGACTTGCGACACGGACCGTACGTCGGGTTCTGGAAGGGGAATGTGAGGATCCGCGGCCACCTGAGCAATGCTCAAGACCTGTGGATCGAGCTTGGGAAGGATGGCTCGCGGAACACGGAGGGCGTACCTTCCCGAGTGATCGACTTCTGGTCATCGAGTAGGCCCGCGTTGCAGCGCGGGTCGGGAAGGTACGCCCATGTTGAGCGTAGTCAACGAGGACGGCACCACCCAGAGCGGTTCCCTGATGGACGGCATCGTCCGTGAGGGCGCCCGGCGGATGCTCGCCGCGGCACTGGAAGTTGAAGTCAGCCAATATATAGCTGAGTTGGTGGGCGAGCGGGACGAGGCCGGCTGCCGGATGGTGGTCCGTAACGGCCACCACCGCGAGCGGACGGTGACCACCGCCGCCGGGCCGATTGTGGTGAAGGCGCCGCGAGTAAACGACAAGCGGGTCGATGGCGACACGGGCGAGCGCAAGCGGTTCTCTTCGAAGATCCTCGCCCCCTGGTGCCGGAAGTCCCCGAAGATCAGCGAGATCCTGCCCCTGTTCTACCTGCACGGTCTGTCCTCCGGCGACTTCGTGCCCGCGATGGAGCAGTTCCTCGGATCGGCCGCTGGGCTCTCGCCGGCCACAGTGACCCGGCTGACCAAGCAGTGGAGCGACGACCACGCCGCCTTCCAGGACCGGGACCTGTCCGGATCCGACTACGTGTGCGTGTGGGCCGACGGCGTCCACCCCAAGGTCCGCCTCGGCCAGGCCACCTCCTGCGTCCTGGTCCTCATGGGAGGGCGCACCGACGGCAGTAAGGAGCTGATCGCGCTCGCCGAGGGCCTGCGCGAGTCGACCGAGTCCTGGGCCGACCTCCTACGGGACTGCCGCCGGCGCGGCATGCGCAATCCCGAGCTCGTCGTCGGCGACGGTGCCATGGGCCTGTGGCGGGCCCTGGCCGAAGTGTTTCCGCAGGCCAGACATCAAAGGTGCTGGGTTCACAAATCCCGGAACGTGGTCAACGCCCTGCCGAAATCGGCCCAGCCCGGCGCGAAGAAGGCGCTGCAGGAGATCTACAACGCCGAGGACCGCGATCACGCCGAGACGGCGGTGAAGGACTTCGGGCGCGCCTACCGCGCGAAGTGGCCCAAGGCCGTCAAGAAGATCACCGACGACGTCGATGAACTCTTGGCGTTCTACGACTTCCCGGCCGAGCACTGGGTCCACCTGCGCACGACGCATCCGATCGAACCGACCTTCAGCACGGTAAAGCTGCGCTCGACGGCGACGAGCACATGCTCATCCCCCAGAGCATCATCATCAACGCCGACACGGCAACCTGCCACGTGCTGGTCCACGCGAGCCACTTCTACCGGAACGCGAACGGAAGCCCCTTCGAAGCCCTGAGCGGCACCTACGATCTGGGGTTCGCCAAGACCGCGGACGGATGGAAGATCAGCCGCTCGATCCAGGGAATACGCTGGACCGAGGGCAACTGGTAGTTCCACACCGACATCAAGGAATCCCTGCAGAACAAGTCGTGAGTCGGGCTGGAGATGCAGGCAGTGGCTGCCGCCTGGTGATGTGCCCTCGCGCGGATTGATGGCCGAGCCAGAGGCAGAGGCCATGAAGCGCAGGGCTGTTTCAGAGTCCGGGTGATGCTGCGAAGTCGCAGGTCACAGGGGCGTGACGACTGCCGATCGACCCATCTCGCACACATCGAAGCTCCGGTTGGAGCGGGTGATCTCTCAAGTCGCCCTGCCGAACCGGAGCTTCGATGTGCCGTCAGTCCGCCGAGGTTTGCCTGATCAAGTCGCCCTCGCGTCAGCACCGCGCACTGCCGGGACTGCCGCGGCGACTGGTCACGCCGGCCGATCCGCGGCACCGGCGCGGGAAGCGTCAGCGCGCTGCTGATCGCATACTCGGCCGTGCTGAGCGGAGCGCGTTCGTTGGCCGCGGTCGGCCAGTGGGTCAGGGATACCCCGCAGGAGGCCCCTCGATCAACGACACCATCCGCGCCTCCTACCGAAACCGCCACAGTAGAAGGACACCTATCCCACCCACACCCCCAGTCAGTGTTCTCCCAGCTCAACGCTTCCCTAAGAAGCCGTTGTCTTTCCGGTCGTGATCGCCGAGTTTCCGCTGATCAGGAATGGTTTTGGTGTCGCCGAGGGAGGGTTCGGACGTTCAGTTCGTTCTCGACGATAGGGAGGTGGCCGGTGGTGTCGGTGATCGGCTTGCTGGAGGAACGGGAGTCCGTTGCCCGGGCGGCCGTGGAGGAGCTCCAGGCAGAAGCGGACCGGATCCTGGCCGAACTCGGTGTGGCCGAGGCGGTGCTGGAGCGCCGGGTGATCGCTCGGATGGAGCTGGCCGAGGCCCTGGCCGCTGGTGACGATGCGGCAATCCGCCCCGCTTGGCCGCACCACCGACCAGGCTCCTGGGCTGCATGGATGACATTTTCGGCAGGCACAGGCACAGGCACAGGCACAGGCACAGGCACCGCTCCGCACGCAGGTTGAGGAAACCTCAGTGGTTGTTGGCGTGAGGGAGCGCGCGGAAGTGCTCGGCGCCGATCACGAGTGCGTGACGGTGGTCGAAGCGACGCCGATCCCCTTCGTGCCCGCGTCGTGCTCGGCTACCTGCGAGCCGGGCGCGAGCTGGATTCGGTCGAGCTCGCGGCTCAGGGCCGACTCGGACTCCCCCCCGGTGTGCTCAGCTTTGCTCAGCGAGGAGCGGTACCGCACGGAGGCTCGGTTCCCAGGAGCGCGAGCAGCCCGGGGAATTTCTTCTCGATGTCCGCGCGTCGTAGTCGGATGCCCTTGCGGTTGCCGTAGTCGATCTCGTCAATGAGACCTGCCTCGCGCAGGACCCGGAAGTGGTGGGTCTGGGTCTGCTTCGAGATCGGAAGATCGAACGAGTTGCAGCCCCGCTCGCTGTCGCTGCGGTCGGCGGCCAACTTCGTCATCACCGAACGGCGGTGCTCGTCGGCGAGGGCGCGAAACACCGCACCCAGATCGAGCGCATCGGCCTCCGGGCCGGCCAGGTTCTTCCCGGTCACGCGGCACCCCCTTCAGGTACGACTTGAATCGTACCTGAAGGGTGTGCTCCACTGAGGTACGAAATATTTCGTACCTTGCTTTCGGCCTCGCTGCCACGTGCCGCAGCTCCCTGAGCCCGGGCCCGGCACTCGCCGCGGACCTGGTCATCGACACTCCGAGAGGTCATCGTCATGAAGAAGCCCGAGGTGCTGATAGTCGGTGCCGGAATCGCAGGGCCCGCACTCGCGTACTGGCTCTCCCGGAATGGCTACCGGCCGACGGTCATCGAACATGCCCGGCAGCTGCGCTCCGGTGGTAGCGCGATCGTCGTGAAGGGGCCCGCGATCCCGGTCGCCCAGCGCATGGGCATCCTCCCGCAGCTCCGAGGGCTCGCCACCCGCAATCGGTCACTGACCCTGCTCGACCCCGGCGGCAGGCGAATCCTGCAACTCCCGCTCGCCTCGGACGAGGCGCCGACGGTCGAGGTGACCCGAGCCGACCTGTCCGAGGTGCTCCACCGGTCGGCGCAGACCGAGGCCGAGTTCTTGTTCGACGACACGGTCACCGCTCTCGACCAGGACGGAGGTGGGGTCGACGTCACCTTCCGGCGGTCCGCGCCACGGCGCTTCGACTTGGTGGTCGGTGCCGACGGAATGCACTCCACCGTACGGCGCCTGGTATTCGGACCCGAGCGGCAGTTCGCGAGCGACCTGGGCCTGTACGGCGCGACCGTGCCGCTGGAACCCGACGCCATCGAGGACCCGAGCGAGATGACGATGCTGACCGTGCCGAACCGGATGCTGGTCGTCCACCCCTCGCGGACCACTCCGCTCGCGATCTTCACCTTCCGGGCCGCGCAGCCGGCGCCCCACGACCGCAAGAACATCGACCTTCACAAGCACATCGTGGCCGACGCCTACGCCGACGTGCGGTGGCGGGCACCGGAACTCGTGGCGGCGTTCCTCGACCACCCGGCTCCGTTCTTCGACCCCCTGACCACCGTCCGGGTGCCCTCGTGGTCCCGCGGACGGGTCGTACTGCTCGGGGACGCGGCGGCGGCGACAGCCCTGCTGGGCGACGGGTCCAGCATGGCGATGGCGGGCGCGTACGCCCTCGCAGAAGAACTCGCAGCCCATCCCGGTGATCACGCCCGCGCCTTCGCCGCCTACGAGTCGCGGCTCCGCCGTGAGGTAGGCCGGCGGCAGCGGCGCGTCGGTCTGCTCTCCAGGCTCATGGTGCCCCGCACCCGGCCGGGCCTCGCGGTGCGCAACGCGGTGGGCCGCGCGGTCGGTCGCACGAACCGGATCACCTCTCGCGAAGCCGCAAACCGGTAGACCGGGTCCGCACCGACCGGTCACCGGTCGGTGCGCAGCTCCGCGGCAGCTCTCAGCCGGGCGTCACGACAAGGGTGCTGCCGGTGACTAGGCTCCCGCGATGCAGAGGTGAAGTGCCGTGCGGGCAAGGCGTATCAAGCTGCGGCAACGTCGGCACAACAGCACCCACGCCAGGATCCGTTGCCGTGAAGACCATCCCCGCCCTTCGTCACGCCTCAAACCTGAGGTTGGAAAGAGCTCAGTGTCTGTCGTGCCGGGTTACCTGGAGGGCAACGGCGTCTCCAGGCACCCGACTTCAGGCTCTAGAAGAACCCAAGCTTCTGAGGGCTGTATGAACAAAGAACGTTCTTCGTCTGCTGGTGGTACAGCGGCTGTACCCATGCTGACCTGGTAGGGCGGTAGTTGGCGCAGTCTCCGGACGGGGCTGGTCCGGAACTGGACCGGATCTTGGTCTGGCGGCGCCGGTTCGGGTCATGTTGCGGTTGCAGTGTGACCAGGCCGAGAGTGTCGACCAGTAGGTGGCGCTTGATCCCTAGGACCTTCTTGCCGTCGTCGTATCCGTCGCGGCCGCTTCCCCACTTTCTCGTGCAACCCTCGGACGCCTTTGCGAGTCTCCTGTTTGCCGAACAGTCGGCCACGCCTGGAAAAGAACCAGGACAAAAACCAACGAACCAACACCTCATCGAAGCGGGATGTCCGCCGGACGCCTCTGTCCCCTGCAGGAGCTCAACGCATGGCCAAGCACATACGCCCTACCACTCCGCCTCCGACGCACATCCGTGTCGCCACAGCGAGCGCCTCGTCGGCGCCTCTGGCCGGCGGGCTCCTGGCCGCGTCGGCGGGCAGGGCCGACGCGGCCGACTCCGTCACGCACGACAAGACGGATTTCAACGGGGAGGGCCGCGGCGACGTCGCGTTCTTCGTGGGCAACGCCACAGCGTCCGGGCAGAAGAACGCCGGGGACTTCGTCACCCTGCACCAACCGGCGAACGGCATCACGTCGGCCAAACGCACCACCATCAGCCAGAACGCCACCAGCGCGCCCGGCTCCTCCGCGGCGGGTAACGGCTTTGGCCGGGTCGGCGCCTGCGGCGACTTCCACCACGACGGCCTCGACGACCTGGCGATCGGCGCCGAGCACGAGAAGGTCGGTACCGACCTCGACGGCGGCACCGTCGAGATCCTTCAGGGCTCGGCCTGCGGCCTGCCCGGTGGCGCCACCATCGCCGGCTCCTCTCACGACCGCTGGGGCGCCGTCCTCACCGCGAGCGACATCAACGACGACGGCTACCCGATGTTCGGGGCGAATGCCGCCAACTGATCTGCAGCCATGAGTAGTTCATTCGTCCGGATGGCGGGCGATCCCGTCACACCGAACTGCCGGACAGGCTCACCTCGGCGACCACTCATTGGTCGATCAGCGCAGCAACACCCCGACTCGTCATCGTCAACAAGCAACCATGCGAAAGGCCCGTCCATGAAGCGTAGGCTCACGTTGATCACCGCGCTGGTCGCCACAGCTCTGTCGCCCACAACGGCGCACGCGGCGGTCGAGAAGGCCAAGCAGCCGCTCAGTTGCGAGTCGCGGATGTTCACCTCAAAACCGGGCCCTCACTTCAGCGACCCCGAGGACGCCGACGCCCAGATGAACATCATGGGCCCGATCATCGAATCGATCAACAGCGCCAGTTGCGGGCAGACCATACGCGTCGCCATGTACTCGATCGGCAGCACGCAGCCGGGCCCGGACTTCGCCAACGCCCTGATCGCGGCACACCAACGTGGCGTCATCGTCAAGGCGCTGATGGACTATCACAGCGACAACGCGATCTGGCAGTCGATGGTCACCGAGTTGGGCAACGACCCGCGAGCCTCCAGCTTCGCCGCGCTGTGCCCGGGCGGCTGCCTGACCCACTACTCCGGTTCCGCCCTGCACGCGAAGTACTACATGCTCAGCGGCGGGAGCGATGCGAACAGGACTGTGACCGTCAGCAGTGCCAACCCCACCTCCGCCCAGGTCAAAACCGCGTGGAACAGTGGCGTCACCGTCAAGGGCAACGTCGACCTGTACAACTCCTACGTCCGCTACTTCACAGCCATGGCCAAGGGGGCGCTCAACGGCCCGGGCCCATTGGTGCCCGACTACTACAACTCCACCAGCGGTCAGGCCGCCAGGACACTGTCCCCACCCTCCTACCAGTGGCCCAAGGCGCGCTCCAGAAGCGACACCTGGGTCGACTTCCTGAACAACATCAAGGCGCCGGCCACGATCAACATCGCCATGTTCCAGTGGACCTCTCACGGGCAGCCGGGCGACCGGAACTATCTGGAGCTGCCGAAGAAGCTGGTGAGCCTGGCAAAAACCGGCGTGAAGATACACGTACTCTTCACCGCCGGCCAGGTTGATGGCAGCGTGCAGAATTACCTGAAGGACCGGCCGAACATCAGCGTGCACGACACCACCCGCGGCACCGACGCGAACGGCAACGCTCTGCACTACACGCACGACAAATACATGATGGTCAGCGGCGGTTACGCGGGTGCGTCCAACTCCAGACTTGTGTTCGTCGGCTCCTCGAACTGGACGAGCAACGGCGTCTGGCACAACGACGAGTCGAACCTGAAGCTGGTCGGCCAGTCCAGCTACAACACGTTCATGACGGACTGGCAGAACCAGTTCAACCGCTGCTGTGGGACCGTGGCGCGGCAGTTGAGCGCCGAGGAGCGCGCCGAGAATACGGCACGCGAGATTCCGATCGATCCGAGGCAGATCCAAGAGTAGGCATTCTCTGGCACCGCTAGCCGGTTACTGACCCACCACGGAGGGCACCGCAACGCGGTGCCCCAGCTGGTGCGTGGCCTGTCTGGGGGCGGGCGCAGAATCGTGGCGAACAGTTCCGGAAGGTTGCTGACCGGACGCGGACAGCGGCTGCGCCCTGTGGGGTGCCTGAACGGGTAACACCTCCTTCAGGCAACCCACGTGAGGCTCTAGAAGAACCCAAGTTTCTGAGCGCTGTATGAACAAAGAATGTTCTTTGTCTGCTGGTGGTACAGGTGGTACAGCCTTCTGACCAGCAAGGATGTCGGTCCGACGGGTTCAATGTGGGGAGTTGGCCCGCGTATGGTCCGGATCTTGGTGGTAGTGGGGCGTGTTGTGCCGCGATGGTTTGGTTGGTAGTAGGGGGACAGACGGCGAGCGAGATGACGCGTGATACCTCGGCGCGCATGGCCGTCTTGGACGGGCCGCAGAGGTGTTGGGGGCCGCTGACCCGGCGAATCCTGGGGATGATTACTGGGCGGGTGGCTGCGATGCGGTGGTCCTGGACGCAGGAGATCGTCGCGATGGCCTGCTAGAGGTCTTTCTTGCCGGGCGATGCTCAGGCGTCGGTGATTGGTTGTCAGGTGGGGGCGGGTGTTCGGGATCTCTGGAGCGCTTCGTGGCCTCCCGCAGTCGGGGCGCAGTCTGGAAGGCTGGCGGCGATGGCCCACTGTTGATCGTGGACCGGACCACTCTGGGCGACGGCGCGATCCGGTCCCACATGGCACAGGTAGGCGGAGCGTCTTCTGGCGTCTACGTGGTCCAGACCGGGACCGTTGCCCTGGTCGGGGCCTTGTGGTGCGGGTGCGTCGACGCTGTTGGTGACACACGCGAGAACCGCTGCCCGGCCGAGCTGATGTCCTGCTCTTGCGGCTCGCAGCCGCACGAGTCGGCCCGCCTCAGTCGGTGGCGGTCCACTGGGGTGCGGGTGTGGGGCCGGGGCGGGTGGTGATCGGCTCGCCTTCGGCCCAGTCGCGGTACTTCACCTGGAAAGACTCGTCGCCGGTCGCCGTGTCGGCCGCCGAAGGCACTTGGGTCTTCAGGCTCTTGGGCAAGTCGCGCGCGGTGACGACCAGGGTGAAGCGGACGGTGCTGCCGGGGCGGTCGGTCGCGTAGGGGCGGTAGAGGGCGCCGACGGCCGGGTCGGCGGCCAGGGCGCGCAGCGGGGTGCTGCCGGTGAGGGTGCGGGTGCCGCCGTCCTGTTCGGTGCGCACGCCGGTGGCGCCGTCGAGGAGCGCCTCGATGTGGGCGGGCTGGGCCAGCCAGCGGGTCTCCAGGGCGGCGTGGAGGTCGACGTCGTCCTTGGCTGCCGCGGTCGCGTCGGGCTCGGTGCGGTATTCGCCGTCCGGGCCGGACCCGGGTCCGGCCACCGCCTCGTGGGGCGTGATGGCGGCGCGGTTGCCGATCAGCACCACCTCCGGCGGATACCAGGGGTGGCCCTCGCCCCCGTCGTAGGCGACATGGGTCGCTGCCTTCGCGGTGCCGGCGTCGACCAGGTCGAGGCGGGCCTGGCCGTGGAACGAGTCGGGGGCACCGAGCTCGCGGGCTTGGACGTCGACACCGACCCGCCGCTGGCCCAGCATCGCGGAGCGGACGGGCTCGGCCCGGGAACCGGCCGGTGCGGCGGTGGATGGCTCGGACCCGCCGTTCTCGCCGGGCCACCACAGGTGGGCGGCGAGGCCTCCCACGGCGCCGACCACCAGGCCGACGGCGACCGCCACCGCCATCGGGCGGCGGCGCGGCCGGGCGGACCGCTGCGGGGACTCTTCCTTGGACATGGCCCAGCCCCCTTTGGCACCGCCCCGGCACGAGAAGCGCCGTTCTGTACACGGTAGGGCCGCCGGGGCGCAGACCACGGCGCTTCGCCGGATTCTTTGCGGGCCGGGTGAACGGACGCGCCGCGGCGGCTCAGCGTTCCCCCGCTCCGTCTGTCGGGCTGTCAGATCCGCAAAGTCGCTCGGCCGTCTCGCGGGAGTCGCGCAGGGCCAGGCGGAGCTGTTCGGTGTCGCCCCAGCTGGTACAGCCATACAACACCCCCAGCCTGCTCACCCCTCACGACTAGATTCACTGGCAGAGAACCGAAACGGCTGGGTTCGCTGCCAACCGCCTCGATTGGATGACTGAGCGACTGGCTTCGCCATCGAAGGGCAGATCCGCCCACGGCAGACGAGAAAGAACCCCAAAGGGCTGGAGACCCCTGTTGCGTCCTGGGAAGTGGTGTGGGGGATCAACTGGCGGACGTGTTCGCGGTGTTGGGTAGCGCCGGGACGCTTTCGGGATGCTCGCGGTAGATCTCGGCCATGCTGCCTTCGGGGAGGTAGCGGCGGGGGAAAGCGATCCATTCGTCGTGCATCTCGAAGAGCACGGCGGTGACCAGCCGGACCAGCGTGTCGTCGTTGGGAAAGACCTGGACGACGTCGATCCTGCGCTTGATCTCCCGGTTCACCCGCTCCAGCGGGTTCGTCGACTGGATCTTCTTCCAGTGCCTGGGCGGGAAGTCCGCGAACGCGGTCAGATCCTCCTTCTCCTCCAACAGCATTGCTTTGACCTTGGGAAACTGCTGCCCGAGCATGTCTGCGACGGTGTCCAGTTGGGTGCGCACGAGGCCGGCGGTGGGCTGGGTGAAGATCGTGCGGATCGTCGCTGCGACCATCTCCCCAGAGTCCCGGTCGATCACGCCGAAGACGTTCCGCAGGAAATGGCCGCGCTCCAATAGCTGCGGGCCTCGCCGCTGTTGACTCTCAGGCCTTTCGCTTCGCGGGCGCCACTGAGTCCCGCACGACGATGTGGGTGCCGAGCACCACGTGCTGGCTGTCAGGGGCGAAGCTGCGCTGCTGCAGCGCGAGGCGCGCGGCCGTGCGGCCCAGCTCCTCGAGCGGCAGATGCACGGTGGTCAGTGAGGGGTAGAGGTCACGGGCGATCGGGGAATCGTCGTACCCCATGAGTGATACGTCGTCGGGAACCCGGAGGCCAGCTTCCCGCAGGGCGAGCAGGGCGCCTGCCGCCGACCAGTCGTTGGATGCGAAGACGGCGGTGAACTCCGGGCCCGACGTGAGGAGTTCACGGACCAGGGCGTATCCGGCGTCTCGGCTCATCGGTCCGCGGACCATGAGAGCGGGATCGGGTGTGAGGCCGTAGACGGCCAGTGCCCGCTCGTACCCCTTGATCCGCTGCTCGTTGGTGGAGAGGCCCACGATCCCGGCGAGCATGGCGATGCGGCGGTGCCCCTGGGCCAGGAGATGGCTGATGGCGGCATAGGCGCCGCCTTCGTTGTCGTACTCGACGGTGATCGCCGGCACGTCCGGGCCCAGGGACGGGCGAGCACAGAGCACGAGCTGGGAGCCCGCTTCACTGAGACCGCGGGCATAGCGGCGCATCCGCTCACGGTAGGCCTCGCTCTCCACGACGCCACCGACCAGGATCACCGCCTCGGTGTGCTGCTCCCGCATCAGCTTGACGACCTCGAGCTCGCGCTCCGCGTCCCCGCCCGTCGCACAGACCAGACAGATCCGGTTCGCCGTCCTGGCCTCCGCCTCGACCCCGGCCGCGATGTGGGAGAAGAACGCGCTGGTCACGTCGTGTACGACGATGGCCACGGACTTGGCCGTCGCGCCCGACAGGGCACGCGCATGGGCGTTGACGACGTAGTCGAGGTCCCGCGCGGCGCGCCGTACCTTGGCCCGGCTTTCGTTGGAGACCGATCCCTCGGAGGACAGTGCACGTGACGCGGTCCCCACGGACACGCCGGCACGTTCCGCGACATCCCGAATGGTCGGCCGTTTCGCCACTCAAGCCCCCTGAAACTCCGGTTGGATACGGTTACAGCCGAGCTTACTCGGAACCGATCCGCACACGTCGACAGGCGCTATTCGGCACTCGCGCGCTCCGCGGCCAGCTCTTCGGCGATCTTCGCGCCGCCCTTGTTCTTCCACTCCTTGACCACCGAGTCCCAGTCGGAGAGGCTCTTGCGGCCGGAGACCACCGAGTTCACCGAGTCTTCGACCAGCTTCCTGAGGCCGGATTCCTTGGTGGAGGCGGTGTTGGAGCGCAGGCCGAGACCGGGGTTGGTCACGCCGATCGGTACGAGCGTCCGCTGGTAGGCATGGACTCGCTCAATGGCGCCGGACTGGCCGGGTGCGTACAGGACCTGGGGCGGGCCACAGATGTAGCGCAGCGGCAGTGAGGTGTCGTTCTCGCCGTCCTCGGCGAGCTTTGTCCTGACCGGTCCGCCGTCGTCGCCCCGGGTGAAGTGGGTGCCTTCCACGCCGTACTTGATCAACTCGTACTCCTTGGTGCCGAACGGCGAGGCGAGCAGGTTGAGCACGCGGAGCAGGAGCTTGATGCGGTCCGGGGAGGTCTTCTTCAGCACGGTGTAGCCGAAGTAGCCGGGGCCGAACCAATGGGCCGGCTCCACGTTGATGGCCGGCCGGTAGGGGCGGTCGAAGCCGACGGTGAAGCGGTCCTTGACCTTGGCGAGGGTGGGGACGAGGTTCATGACGCCGGACGAGTAGGCGGCTGTGGTGCCGTTCTCGAACAGGGTCTGCATCTCGACCGGCGTCGAGGTCAGGGCGTCCGGGTAGTACAGGCCGGCCTTGCGCCACTTGGCCAGCTGCTCGAGCGCGGCCCTGTACTCCTCGGAGGCGATCGCGGGCAGGAACGTGTCGCCGTCGAGTCGCCATTCGTTGGGCGCACCGTGGTTGGGCATATGGGTGTTCATCCCGAAGCCACCCAGGTTGGCCGCGCCGAGGGCCCACTTCCGACTGCCGGTGAGGGACTTGAGACATTTGCTGAAGTCCGCGACCTCGAGTCCGCCGATCCGGTCGCTCCAGATGCCTGCCTGCTCGAACTTCTCCCGGTTGCACATCAGGCCCTGGCTGAACCGTGATCCCTCGACCGGGACGCCGTAGAGCTTGCCGTGGAAGCGGCCGACGCCGGTCCACGCGTAGCGCGCGATGTTGGCGAGGTTGGGATAGTCCTCGATCGCGTCGCCGGACAGGTGCTCGGTGAGGTCGGCGCATTCGGAGAGGACGAACTGGCCCTCGTTGGGCAGCTTGAACCCACCACCGATGTTGATGATGTCGGGCATGTCGCCGCCGGCCATCAAGGTGGCCATCTTCGCCGAGTAGTCCGCCTCCGGCACGACGGTGATCTGGAGATCGATGCCGAGGATGTCATTGACGGCCGCCCACATCCTGTTCTGGTCGGCGGACTTGGGCGGCGGCCCATAGGTGAGGATGAGGGCCGTCACCTTGGAGCCGTCCCCCGGCTTCTCCGCAACGGCCTTCTTCAAGTCCTGCGGGTAGGTGAGATATCCGGCCTGCACGCCTTCCTTGGTCGGCGCGAGGTCCGGCTTCGGCCCGGGAAAGGGTATGTGGGTGGGCCAGGGCGCGAGCTTCGCACCGGCGTTTCCGACGTTGCCGCCCGAGCTGCCGCTGGAGGAGCAGCCGGTCAGGGTGGCTCCTGTAGTGGCGAGTACGGTGCCGACGCCGATCATTTGAAGCAGGGATCTGCGCGAGAGGTCTGAGTTCACAGGGGAGGTTCCTAACTCGTGAAGAGGTGCGTGGAGAAGCCGTGATGAGGCCGGTGAGGAGGGCCACCAAGAAGGGCGAACAGCGCTAGCTCTTGATGGCGCCGGTCAGTACGCCCTTGGTGAAGTACCGCTGGATGAAGGGGTAGAGGCACAGGATCGGGACGGTGGCGATGACGACAACGGCCATCCGCATGGTCTGCGGGGCGTGCAGCACCTCGGCGTCGACGCTGGAGCCGGAATCAAGGCTCGCGCCCTGGTTGACGTACTGGCGCATCACCGTCTGCAGCGGCCACATGCTCTGGTCGTCCAGGTAGAGCACGGCGCGGAAGAAGTCGTTCCAGTACGTGACGGCGTAGAACAGGCCGACCACGGCGATCACGGCCTTGGACAGCGGCAGCACGATGGTGAACAGGATGCGCAGTTCACCGGCGCCGTCCAGGCGGGCCGACTCGTACAGCTCTTCCGGGATGCCCTGGAAGAAGCCGCGTACGACCACGAGGTTGAAGGCGCTGATGAGGACGGGCAGGACCAGGGACCAGTAGGTGTTGCGCAGTTGGAGGCTGTCGACCACCAGGAAGCTGGGGATCATGCCGGGGGGGGGGAAGAGGAACGTGAACAGGACCATGAGCATCACCGGCTTGCCGCCCACCACGCCCGGCCTGGCCAGCGCATAGGCGAGGAGCACGGTGGAGACCAGGCTGGCGAGGGTTCCGAAGACGGTCACGCCGGCCGACGCCCCTCTCCAGCGTGTGCGGCCGTCTTCGCGGCGGCCGTCTTGGACCCAGGCTCCGTTCTTGAGGTGCACATGGGCGAGGTGGTCACCGAGTTCCTCGAGGCCTTTGCGGTAGCGCGTCCAGCCTTCGAAGACCATGTTGCCCTGATCGTGGATGACGCCCACGTCAGCGGGGTCGAGGCCGGCGAGGAACGCCGACGCGGCGGCGGGGCTGGATGCGAGATAGCCGTGGTGGATCTCCAACAGGGCCCGTACCCGGTGGTGCGACGCGAGTTGGGCCACCTCGCGAAATTCGGTACGGCACCGGGCCCACTGGTCTTGATACCTCTGCGTGGGGTCGTAGCCTCGCTGCACGATCCGCACCTGGCCGACATCGAGTAGGCGGGCGGCGCGCATGAGCGAGTCGACGTGCCCGAAGTCCCCGCAGCCGACATAGCTGCCGAGGGCCGGGATCTCGAGATCGTTCCGCCGGGTGATCTCCGCGATCTGCGGTACCAGTTCGGACAGACCGGTCAGCGGCCAGGTCGCGCGGTTGTGCTGCCGCACGTCGGCGTCGTCCGGGGCAGGGGGCTGGTCGCCGACGCGCCTTTCCACCCCGTCTTACCCGGCGGCGGCGATCTCCTCGGCCGCCTGTGCGGGGGGCCACTCGGGCGTGCTGGCAGTGAACACGGCGAACTTCACAGTGGCTTCCTCACCTGGGAGCTTCCGGACGGTCAGCTGCTCAACGAGAGCCTGAACCGGTTCCATCACAACGGCAAGGTGAAGCATGAACAGAATCTAACTACCTATCCAGACAACGGGTCAGCGAAGTGGAACCGTTTCAGGTAGAAGCATTGACGTTCGTGATGCACGCCGATCACACTGTCGCCCCGATGGCTTCATCCCACTCCGCCGCGGTGCATGCGCACCGCCCCTCCCTGGAGGAGAACGATGCCCGGACCGCAAAGACGCAGCCTGTCGGCACTCGTCGCCGCGATCCTGTTGATCCCGCTGCGCACCATCGGTGACCCTCCGCCGCGAGCAGCCCCGACAAGCGGAAGCCGAAACCCGTATCGGCTGCCCCGGCCACCTTCCAGCACCCGGGCGTCCTGATGAGCCGGGGCCAGCTGGACTTCGTCCGAACCAAGGTCAACGCGGGAGCTCAGCCGCGGAAGAGCGCGTACGACTCGATGATGGCGAGCAGTTACGCCTCGCCCTCATGGACCCCCAAGCCGGTACCGGTCGTTGAGTGCGGTCCGTACTCCAACCCCAACATCGGCTGTACCGACGAGTGGAAGGACGCGCTGGCCGCGTACACGCGTGCGCTGGCCTGGGACGTCACGAAGGACACCCGGCATGCGCAGAAGGCGATCCAGATCCTGGACGCCTGGTCCGCGGTGCTCACCGCCCACACCAACTCCAACTCCAGGCTCCAGGCCGGCTGGAGCGGCGCCTCCTTCGCCCGCGCGGCCGAGATCATCCACCACACCGTCGCCGGCTGGTCCTCCACCGGCATCAACCGCTTCTCCACCATGCTGCGCACCGCGTTTCAGCCGAAAGTCGCCGAGGCGGCACTGACCGGTGCGGGCAACTGGGAACTGGGAACTGAGCATGACCGACGCCCAGATCGGCATCGCGGTCTTCCTCGAGGACCGCACCGCCTTCGACCAGGCCGTGGCCCGCTTCCGCGATCACGTGCCCGCGTACATCTATCTCAGCAGCGACGGCGCCCTGCCCAGGACGCGCGCAGGCGCCGGCTACGACACGAAAGAGGAGATCGTCGCAGCCTGGAACGGCCAGTCGACCTTCACCAACGGCCTCGCCCAGGAAACCTGCCGGGACCTGGAGCACACCGGCTACGGCATCTCGGCCCTGGCCCACACCGCGGAGACCGCCTGGCACCAGGACGTCGACCTCTACGGCGAGATCAAGGACCGGCTGCGCCATGTGCTCGGCTTCCACGCCCAGTATCTGGTCGGCGGCGTTCCCGTGCCGTCCTCGCTGTGCGGCGGCAGCTTCAAGTACGCGCAGCTCGGAGTGACGGAAGTCGCCTACAACCATCTGCACAACCGGCTCGGCATGGACCTGCCCAACTCGAGGGCCTACACGGAACAGCAACGCCCCTCCGGCGCCAGCCTCTTCTACGGCTGGGAGACCCTCACCCACGCCGGCAATCCCCACTGAGAAAGGACTCGCCGATGATCCCGCGCCGGCGCCCGCACACCCTGCTCGCCATGGGCGAGACTGTGCACTCCGCCGTACTGGACGACGTCGCGCTCACCCGGCTCACCACCATCGCGAACGTCGAACCCGACTTGATCGTCACCGACTTCGTAGACCCACGGCACGCCGAGGCCCTGACCAGGGCCGAGGTGTTGTTCACCTGCTGGGAATGTCCTCCCATCGACGCCGCTGCTCTGCGGCGCATGCCGGAACTGCGCGCGATCGTGCACGCGGCCGCTTCGGTCAAAGGGCACGTCACCGAGGCCTGTTGGGAGCGCGGGATCCTCGTGTCGAGCGCGGCTGCGGCCAATGCGCTGCCGGTGGCCGAGTACACCGTGGCCGCGATTCTCTTCTCCGGCAAGCGGGTGCTGCGCAGCGCGCAGGAGTACCGGGCGGTGCGCAGACAGCCGGACTTGCAGCGCCTCTTCCGGAGGGCCGGGAACTATCGCACGACGGTGGGGGTGGTGGGCGTCTCACGGATCGGTAGGCGCGTCATCGCATTGCTGCGGCCGTACGACTTTCATGTCCTGCTGTACGACCCCCATCTGACGGCTGCTGAGGCCAAAGGGCTTGGGGTGAAGCAGGTAGATCTGGAGGAGTTGGCCTGCCGCAGCGATGGCGTGACCATCCATGCGCCCGCGCTCCCCGAGGCCCACCACATGTTCGACGCGAAGGTGCTCTCGCTCCTCAAGCACGGGGCGACGCTCATCAACACCGCACGCGGCTCCTTGGTGGACCATGCGGCCCTGGCCCGTGAGCTCGTCACAGGCCGTATCGACGCCGTGCTCGATGTGACCGAGCCCGGCATCCTGCCGGCGGACTCACCCCTCTTCGATCTCCCCACTGTCCTGCTCACCCCGCACATCGCGGGCTCGCAAGGCAGGGAACTCGCCCGGATGGCACACGCCGCCATCGGCGAGCTCGAACGGTACGCAGTCGGCCTGCCGTTCGCGGAGCCCGTGGAATCCGGAAACCTGACCCGTTCGGCCTGACACTTTCAAGGAAGTCATCCGTGGTCATCCCTCAGCCGTCGCGGCTCACCCCGCTAAGCGGCAACTTCGCCCTCGGCCCGCACACTTCCCTGTCGGCCGACGCCGTCCTGGCCCGGGCCGCAGCCACGCTGCGTACCCGCCTCACCTCCGCGACCGGCTTCCGTCTGCCCGGCGAAGAGCCGGGCACGATCCACTTCGCCGAGCAGCCCGCCCTGGCCCCGGAGACGTACAAGCTCAGCATCGCGGAAGACCGGATCCTCATCGAAGCAAGTGACCACGCGGGAGCGTTCTACGCTGCCCAGACTCTCCTGCAGCTGCTGCCGGCCGACGTGTTCCGGGCAGCCGGCACAGGTACCGACCCGTGGACGGTTCCCTGTCTGCGGATCGAGGACCGGCCGCGATTCGGCTGGCGCGGCTGCATGATCGATGTCGCTCGGCACTTCCTGCCGAAGCGTGAGCTACTGCGCTATATCGACCTCTTGGCACTGCACAAGATCAACGTGCTGCATCTGCACCTGACGGACGACCAGGGCTGGCGTATCGAGATCAAGCGATACCCGAAGCTCACCCAGGTCGGGGCCTGGCGGCGCGAAAGCACCGTCGGGGCATGGCAGGGAGAGCCCGACGGCCGGCCGCACGGCGGCTTCTACACCCAGGACGACATACGCGAGATCGTGGCGTACGCGGCTGAGCGCGCCGTCACGGTCGTCCCCGAGGTCGATATCCCCGGGCACACCCAGGCGGCGATCGCGGCGTATCCGGAACTCGGGAATCTCGATGCCCGGTTGGAGGTGGCCACTCTGTGGGGCCCGTCCCTGCACGTTCTGAACGTCGAGGACGCCACCCTCGAATTCTTCCGCAACGTATTCGACGAAGTTCTTGACCTCTTCCCCGGCACATACATCTGCGTCGGTGGCGACGAATGCCACAAGGACCAGTGGCGGGAGAGCCCCCGCGTCCAGCGGCGCATGCATGATCTTGGCCTGCGGGACGAGGACGAACTGCAGAGCTGGTTCATCCGGCAGTTCGACGACTACCTCACGGAAAACGGCAGGGTCCTCTACGGCTGGGACGAGATCCTGCAGGGCGGCCTCGCCCCCGGCGCCACCATCGCGTCCTGGCGCGGACTGGCCGGGGCTGTCGCCGCCGCCCGCGCCGGTCACGACGTCGTCACCTGCCCGGCCAGCCACCTCTACCTGGACTTCCGGCAGTCCCCGGATCCCGATGAACCGGTTCCTGTGGGCTGCGTAATCACCCTGGAGGACGTCTACGGTTTTGATCCGGTACCCGCGGAGCTGACCCCGGACCAGGCATCACACGTGCTCGGCAGCCAGGCCAACCTGTGGACAGAACCGGCTGATTCACCCCGCGCCCTCGACTATCTGGCCTTCCCACGCCTGACCGCATTCGCCGAGGCGATGTGGACCACCGCGGAACGGTCGTACCCCGATTTCCTTCGCCGACTGGCCTCCCATCTCGACCGTCTGGACGCGCTCGGCGTCGAGTACCGGCCGCTGACCGGACCCCACCCGTGGCAAACCCGCCCGGACGCCAAGGGCAGTCCGTGCACCCTCACGGAACTGCTCGCCCCCCCCATGGACTGGCATGACCGCGCTCGACCTTGGCATCTGGGCCTGGCTGACACACAACCAGCAGTTCACCGGCCCTGTCCCGCGCCACCTTGCTGACACCTTCCGTGCGTCGTGCTCGCTCATCGAGGCGGACAGCATCCGGGGACAGACGGGGGACAGAACCGCAATGACAGCCGGGGAAAGAAGCAGATGGCAGAACACCCTTCATTTATGGCATGGCGCCCTCGTCTGGCCGGGCTGTCCACGGAGGTGGCTGCACCCGCTCTGCTGGGCACCTCCTGATTGCACAATGCCGACCGCCGCCCTGCGGCATATCAATAGGACAAACCCATGAACCCGCTAAAACAGCTGCGGCTCAAGAGGAGCCTGAGGCCCGAGGAATACGCGCAGGGGATTGCGCGCGTCCACGCCGAGCTCAACCCGGGCCGAGGTCGGATGGCCGCCGGTCGGGCGAAGGTGTACCGCTGGGAGAGAGGCGAGGCCGCGCCGGAATTGGCGGCGCAGCGGGCGATTGCCCGTCTCGAGGGCGTCAACCCCCGCTATCTGGAGCAGTACGGCTGGCCGGACTGGCTCCATCTGGCTGCGGAAGGTGTGCCGGCGTCGGATGCCGCGTGGGCGGACCGGGGTGCGCTGCCCGATTTGATCCGCACAACGCTGATATCGCGGCAGCCTCGCCGCCGTCCCAGTGTCACCGGTCAGGCTCTGCACGATGTGCTGGGCGCCGTGGACAAGTCACTGCGGGAGCAGCCGACCGCGTCCCGTCAGCATGAGGTGGATGACATCGATCACTATCGCATCAAGGGGATCGAAGAGCGCACCAGGAGTGGTAGGAGGCCGAGCCTGGTGCTGACGCCGACCGTCCAGCTAAAGGAGGCTCAGGGCGATTACACCGTCAGCCTGGAACTCCTAGCCCGCTCGTACGATTTTTGGATACCTGTTCCTGATAGAACCCCTAGCAGTCGGATGGCATTGTGAACGCGAGTGGGAATGACAGCAGCCGCATATTCAAGAGGCTCTTCGCGGCCCTTCTGAGCGATTCAAGTGATAGCACGGCACTCGCCGAGCTGGCTTCGGCGGCTCGGTGGCCATTGCCCGAAACTGTTCAGGTGGTCGCCGTCACTGGAAAGTTCCACGGACTCCCGAAACTTCCTCCCGGCATCATCATCGGGGTGCAGCTCGACACCACATGCCTCCTACTGCCCAACCCGGAACTATTGCCTGGAGCCCTGTCAGCATTAGCCGGCCGCAACGTCGCAGTTGGTCCAGTGGTCATGCGTCGCGATGCCGGGCGGTCGCTCGTGTGGGCCTGCCGGCTTCTGGAACTGACCGCCGGTGGGAGTCCCGGAGTCGTCCATGTAAGCGATAACCTGACCGAACTCCTTGTTCAACAGGACGACTTCCTTATCCGCGCCATGGCGGCTCGATGGCTCAGGCCGCTAGCCGGGCTCTCTCCCACACAGCGCCGCTGGATGGCGAAAACGCTATTAGCCCTCTTTGGAAGCGTCAATTCCTCGACAGCCGCAAGGTCGCTCAACATCCACGTCCAAACCCTCCACTACCGCAAGCGGCGGATCGAGGATTTGTTTGGACCAGTATTGGATAAACCGCGTGCTCGACTCGAAATCATGCTGGCACTCAAAGGCCGTGAACTACTCGAACAACGCGATCATGGAGCCGATTCTGGATTGTAGAGCAGCAGGCTACCGGGTAAACATGGCAGGCAAAGCGAAATACGGTCGAAATTGACTCACTTGCCTGTTGCGGAGGGGGCGACCGGGCGCTGGACATAGGCTCGCACGGTTCGCAGTGTTGAGCCGCATATGCCTTGAGCGTGGGCATCCGGCAACCTTGCCGACACCCGCATCGACCATCTCGTCACCAGGGCGCTCGGCGCAGGCTCAGGAACATCCACCATTCATCCGGCCTGATCGGCGGCCTCCTGCGCAGGCCAGTCCGATCATCATTTGGCCGCCCTCACAAGGTCAATCCCGCTTCGGCTCTAGCTGCTTTTCATCGGATGAGAATAAAACCGAGGTCGCGGCGACATCAATGCGACATAATGAGGCGAACACTAATTCCCACCGAGATATCTACCGGACCTCGGACGATTACCGAAAATGCGCCTGTCAGCAACCCCACTCTGGAGGCGAGACAATGCATTCATTTTTTGGGACGACACCTGAAGCGGCACCCGACGCGGACCTTTCCTGGGAGGTGCGAGAGGGGGATACTGCAGCTTTCCTCCTTTTGTATAAGCGCCATTATCCCGCCGTTTATGCTTATGCGGCCGGGTGTGTGCGCACGTCCCTGAATGCACACCAGATAGCAGACGACACTTTCGCCGAGCTACTGCATCGGATTCGCTCAGAAGCCTACTTTTCTGATCACAGGTTCGCGGGCTGCCTAAGGCTCCAACTTCTGGATAGCGTGCGATCCATTGCGGTTAAGCGGTGTGTCAGTGAGATCGATACGGCTTCACCAAAATTCCGCAAGTGGATCGAATCGGGGGCCAGCTGGCTAATGGAGGAGGACGCGCAGTTAGCGCTTGTCTGGCACCGTCTCCCCAACCACGTATGCCGTCTACTCTGGCACATGCTTCCAGAGCAGGAAGATAACCATTTCGCGTCCGAGGTGACGGGGATCCCTCAGGCATCGGTTGAAAATGCTCTCGCTGCGGCTTTGAAGGAATTTCGCCAACTGAGAGCAGCTCTGTACTTGGAGCGACTGCAGCGTCGAGACTGCCGGAATGCGGTTGAGCAATTAGTTGCCCACTATCCGGAGTTCCCGGATTCCGGCGAATTGGAGCACGCTTACATTTGTGCCAAGTGCAAAACAATATATGAGGATCTGCTTCACCTTGATGCACGTCTGACGGCACAGATACCGCGGCAACTACTAGGTTGGTGGCCTGCGGGCGGCTATTTAACTCTCAAGGCTGCTACCCCAGTTCCGCTGGTGGATCCACCATTTCTCCAACTGGGAGAATTCGCACCTTCCCCTCATGATACGCAGCTCGCCCGTGGAGCACTGAACCTGACGGCAAAGGTTGCTATGGTCAGTACAGGCTTCGCGATCGGTTTGACTATAGGACGCAACGAGTTACCGACGTCTGACATAGGTCGAATTATAGCCAGTTGGGCAGACGTGGTATTCGGCGCGCTCTCGTGAAGCGGCATTCCGTATGCTGCCGCCCCTCGAATCATTAACCACGCCACGATAACCCGAATTCAAGTTCAACAACTTCAGTAACCGCAGGCGACGCACTGCTTCATGCCATCGTCGTGTGTGAGTGCCTGGCAAAGGACCAGCTGCCGAGGAACTGATTTCCCCTGCGTTCGGCGGGGAACGGACAATGGATCGGATGGGGAGCCCCGTAAGCCCTTTCCACGGCACGTACAACACCAGTCACACGTACGAAAGCCGTCCCGCGAATGACGCGCTCCCGAGCGCCCTCGACGCTCCTGGCCGCGGTAGATCATGGAACGCCCCTTCCGGAGGCTCTAGGTGAACGAGGCCCTGCCCGACGTCCCCGAAGTCCGCGTCGTCGGACTTCCGCAACTCACGTTGGGCTTCGACCTCGTCGAACGGCTCGACCTCCCGATGCATCTCAGGGTGCACGGACCAATCAAACCAATGGGCGGCGGACAGCTCTCGGCGCTCGCCGAAGCGATATCCCTGAAGGGCCGTGGCGGCGCCGGCTTCCCCTTCGCCAAGAAGCTGCGCGCGGTCGCCGAGTCCGCTATCCGCAAAGGGATTCGCCCTGTGGTCGTCGTCAACGGAAGCGAGGACGAACCTGCCTGTCGCAAGGACACGGTGCTCATCAACCGAGCCCCGCACCTCATCCTGGACGGGGCCCTGCTGGCCGTCGAAGTCCTGGGGGCCCGCACCCTGATCATCTGCGTGACCCGCGACTCCACCCAGACCTCAATGGAAGCGGCGCTGGCCGAACGCGGGCTGAACAACCGCCCCGGATCGGCCCTCCGCGTGCGCGTGCAGCGCAATCCGGTGCGGATGGCGACCGGCGAGTCCTCGGCACTGATCCGCTCCGCGAACGGTGGCCCCCCGCTGCCGACCAGCCGAAAGGTGAGGGCCTCCGACCAGGGTGTCGGCAACGCGCCCACCCTGCTGTCCAATGCCGAGACCTTCGCCCAGCTGGCGATCGCAGCACGCATCGGCCCCGACCGATACTGCAATACCGGCCTTTGTGACGAACCCGGCACCGTCATGCTCACCATCTCCGGCGCCGTCGCACACCCCTTAGTGATCGAGACCCCCACCGGCGTCCGACTGCGCCACGTGCTGCAGATGGCCGGCGCCACGCCGGACCCCCAGGGCGTGCTGACCGGCGGCTACCACGGGAGGTGGCTCGACGCGGCCGCCGCCCAGGAAGCGATCATTTCGCGAGCCTCCCTGGACGCCGTCGGGGGCACGCTCGGCGCGGGCGCCATCCTGCCCATCAGCCGGGAGACCTGCCCGCTAGGCGAATCGCTGCGCGTGGCCCAGTGGCTGGCCGCGGAGAGTACACGGCAGTGCGGCCCCTGCTATCTCGGGCTGCCTGCCGCCGCACTTGGCCTGGAGCACGTCCTCAACGGCGGTGGCCTAGCGGCCCTCGAAGCGCTCAAGCAGATCGCCAACACCGTGAAGCGGCGCGGCGCGTGCAAACACCCGGACGGCTCCGCGATGTTCCTGGAGTCGACCATCAAGGCGTTCACGGACGACCTCGCCGCCCACGTCCTGGGCAACGGCTGCGGCCGCCCAGTCGCGGGCGTCCTCCCCCTCGCCAAGAACAGTGCCGTCCCGGGTGGACCTTCCGGACATGGCGCTGCCGACAGGGGCCCCAGCCAACAGAAGATCCACGTCGACTGGACGCTGTGCCGCGGCCATGGGTTGTGCGCCATCATCGTCCCGGAAATCTTCCAGTTGGGCCCCGACGGTTTCCCCACGGTCGCGGAGGCCTCGGTGCCCCGGTACGCGGAGGCCAGCGCCCGGCGTGCCGTACGCCGCTGCCCTGCGCTCGCCCTGCGCATCGAGGACGAGACCATGCGGACCCGGGCTCGTGTGAATCAGCTCGCAGCGATACGCCGAATCTGGAGGGGCGTCGGAACCCTCCGCCGGCAGAAGTGAAGTCCGTGTCCCTGTGTCAACGGCCGGGAACCACCCGCCGGAAACGGCCGGCTCGTGAAACGAAACTGGTGGCAGAAGTTGACCGGAGGGGCAGACGATCCAGCTGGAGGCCGAGCGTTGTGAAGTGGTATGAGGATGACTCCCTGTGGTCCGACTTCGCGTCCGCCATGTTCTCTTCGGCGTGCGGAGACCGCCGCAGACCTGGTGGCCACATCGCCTCTGCTGCGCTTCCCGCCGGGGCCCCGGGTGCTGGACCTGTGCTGTGGTCCCGGTCTGTTTCTTGTGTTGGGAGTCAGGAATTCGTTTCAGATAGCTGGCGAGGCGTTCGAGGATGTCGTCGGCGGTCTTCGTCCAGGTGTATGGCCTGGGGTTGGTGTTCCAGTCGGCGATCCAGGTCCGGATACCCTTCTCCAGGGCCTGCACGCTTCTGTGGACGCCTCGCCGTATCTGTTTGTTCGTGAGCTCTGCGAACCAGCGTTCCACCAGGTTGAGCCAGGATGATCCGGTGGGTGTGAAGTGCAGGTGGAGGCGGGGGTGGGCAATCAGCCAGGTCCGCCTGAGTCTCGTGGGTGGCGTAGTTGTCAGGACCAGGTGCACGTCGAGGCCCGGCGGGATCTCCCGGTCCAGATTGGTCAGGAACTTCTTGAACTCCCCGGTCCGGTGTCGGCGGTGGAGAGAACCGATCACGGTGCCGGTGGCCACATCGAGCGCTGCGAAGAGCGTCGTGGTGCCGGCGCGCATCGTGATGGCAGGCTCCGCCCGTAGAAGGCCAATTGTCTCCGGACTCGCCCATCCGGCTTCGCTCGTATTGCTGCGGGCTGCGCGGATCTGGAAAAGTACAAGGAGATGGGCGGCCAGAACTCTCCGCTGGGCTGTCCCACGACGCCGGACGGACGGGGTGCGTTTACGCATTTCCACGGCGGCTCGATCTACTGGACGGCTTCGACGGGTGCGCACCCGGTGTGGGGGGCGATCCGTGACAGCTGGGCGAATCAGGGCCGGGAGAGGGGCGAGCTCGGGTATCCGGTCAGCGACGAGCTGAGGAACCCGGACGGCCAGGGTGTACGGCAGCAGTTCCAGGGCGGGACGTACTACTGGCACCCCACGAAGTCGAACGGGGCGCACGCGGTAGGCGGCCGGATCGGTCAGCTGTGGGAGGGTGGCGTCCCCTTTTGTGGTGTACGGGATCAGGGGCCGGGTGTGCGCGGGCGTCTGCCCGGGGCGCACTTCCGCGGGCGGGTTCCGCTCCCTGAACAGGGGCGGGCCATCGCTTAACTCTTCTTGGTGAACGCCCAGTTCAACCACGAGGAGTGCACGATGACCCTGTCCCAGTCTGAACTGATACGGCTCCTTGGCTCGTCCAGCGCCTGGCAGATCCGGGAGACCTCGGACTTGGAGATGCCGCTGTCCCCGCCGAGGGCTTTGACCAGGTCATCGACACTGCGGGTGGAGACGCCGTGCACGTATGCCTCCATGATCACGGCGTAGAGGGCCTGGTCGATGCGGCGCCGACGCTCCAGCAGGCTGGGGCCCTGGACGGGACACTCCTGGCGGTGCCCGACTCCGCGGCGAACAACAACGCGTTCGGCAAGTCGGGCTCACAGCGCAGCCCGATGGGCTATCCCCAAGCCCGAGTTGTCGCGGTGGCCGAGTGCTCGTCCCACGCGGTGCTCGACGCCGTGGTCGGCGGGTTCAAGGAGCCCGAGCGCATCGTCTCCGACGCGTTGGACGCCCACGTCGGGAAGGGCACACTGCTGCTGGCCGACCGTGGCTTGTGGGGCTTGGCTCGTTGGCACCGACTGCGGGAGCAAGGCACTCATCTGCTGTGGCGGATCGAACGGCGGAAGGCCCGCCGGGTCCAGGACGTCCTGCCCGACGGCAGCTACCTGGCCCGGATCGAGGCGAACAAGCACAGCAAAGCGACCGGAACCATCAAGGCTCCGCCGGCCCTGGTGCGGGTGATTGAGTACCGCGTCGACGGACAGGTCGACATCGTCCGGCTGATCACCAGCCTGACCGACCATGAGAAGTACCCCGCCGAAGAACTTGCCGTCCTCTACGCCCGGCGCTGGGAGATCGAGTTGGTCTTCGACGAGATCAAGACTCACCAACGCGGCAGACCAGTGCTCAGATCGCAGACACCCGACGGGGTGCAGCAGGAGATCTACGCGCACCTGATCGTGCACCATGCCACCCGGGACCTGTTGGACGAGGCGGCCCGGATGCACCACAGCACCGCCGAGCGGACCTCGTTCATCCGGGCCCTGCATGTCATCCGCCGCACGGTGATCTCGCCGAGCGGCTTTTCCCCCCTCCGCCCGCAGACGTGACCGGCACCTCGGCCTTACCGAGATCGGACGAAGTCTTCTGCCTCGCCGCCGGTCCCGTGACTGCCCGCGCAAGATCCGGTCATGTATCACCGGGTACGGCAGCAAAGCCCTCGACGAACCCTCCAGCCGTCGTCGCCTACCGGTCGTCGTCACGCTGAACCACCGGTGGCACGACCACTAATGCAACGGTATTGCCATGCACTCGACAAGGGGAGGTAGCCATGCCAACCCCCAAGGCCGGTAGCCCCGTTGCGGGACTACGAAAACGGTAATTGTGATAGTTCAACTGCAGCCCGGGTTGGGGTGGTGCAGGGGTGGTGGGGGCGGTGCCCGCACCGAGTGGTCAGCGCGTCGGCCAGGGGTGGCGGCGGGCGAGGGTCGTCCACTCCTCATCCGCCCGGCCGGGCACGGCCCGGCCATCGCTCTCCCACCGTGCGGCGAGCTCGGTGAAGATCGGTTCCAGCTCGGGGCGAGGCACCGTTTCACCCCTGCTTCGCTGCACGCCGATGACGGGCGTGAGCCGCATCCTCATGGTCACGCCTCTTCAACGCCGCCCGCGGCGTCGGGGTTACCCACGGGCGCGGCGGACTTCACGGAGGGCGGTGCGGGCCTGGTCGGCGTTCAGGAGCAGGGCGAACTCTTTGAACGCCACATCCAGCGCCGCCTCGGGGTTGGGCTGCTGGCCCTCGGGTGCGCGGCGGATCGCGAGCTGGGCGGCGCACCCGAGGGCCATAGTGGCCTCGCGCTCCGCATCGCCGAAGGTGTGGTCGTTGAGCGCGGCCAGGACCTGCCGCCACAGCATCACCGCTTGCTCCCGCCCCTGGGGGCGGCGTCCTGTCCAGGGAGGGCTCCCAGCGCGGGAGCACCTTTCGCGCGGTGAATGCCGTCGATCATGCGCTGATCGTGGACTCGATCCGCTCGACCTGCACATCGGTGACCGCGCCGCTCTCAGGGGCTCAGGTGCACTTGCCGTACTGGCCCTCTCGGAGAACGCGCCAGGGTGAAGCGCACTGTCTCCTGTCGCCTCGCCCACGCCAACGCCCAGGCGGAAGGCGGCTGAGCAGCGTGACCAGGCCCGCTTCCGAACAACCCGGCTCTTCTTCTACTCTTCAGATCAGGTGGAGTTGGGCTTGGGCCCACACCGCAGGCTCCCAGCCCTCGAGCCGTGACAGACGCGCACGTTTTCACGGGACCGGCTGAAGCCGTATCGCCGACGACACAGCTTCAGCCGACGCACTCCTGGGCGGCCAGCAGGGTTTCCCGCGGTCCCTGCTGCCCGGAGGGCACCTCGCGCGAGAGCCGATCGAGGGGGAGCCTCGGTCCCTCGCGCCGCGGCCGCCGCAGTCCACGCGTCGGCCGCACATTCCCAGCCTCCCACCACAGGCGCGCCATGTTCGCAAAACGGCGCATTTCCTTCCGGGGTCCACCCTCTCGAACCGGCCCCGGCATGCCTGCAGCAGCCGTAGGCACTCACCTCCACCAGATCGACGTCACCGCCACCACGACCGTTCCGACGGCAACTCCCGTCATCACAGCCCGCACCGGACGAAGCCTGCCGCCAGTCGCCTCTCCTGCGGTCCGCGGGCCGCACCGGCAGTCTTCCGGCGACTCGTGCACTGAACTCTCCAGCCAGTACGCGCCTGCCAACTCGGCCAGCACGGCCCCGCCCCGCTCTCCAACGTGCTCCATGTCTCTTTCAACGCGCACCCGCTGAATCGGCAACGCCACGTGGCACCAAAGTCATCACGATTGATCAAGCCGAGACGCGCACAGTGAGGGTCTTCCAATCTGGCTAGAGAGGCTGCGAGTTGGCCGGATCTGCAGAACGGCGAAGCTCCTGGTAGACGGGGTGTCGATTAAGATCGACCGTCGTGCCAGGAGCTTCGTGTGCTTGTCTACCCGTAGGCCATTGACCTGTCCACCGCGCACCTGTGCCACCTGAGCCGGGAGTTGACGGCACGACGCCGGGAGATCGGCGCCCGGTGGCGACGGCTGACTCCCAGGCGCCAGGACCTCCTCGCCCTGGCTCATCTGCGGTGTGGCGGCACCTACGCGCAGCTCGCGGCCGCGTCCGCATCGGGATCACCACCGTCTGCCGCTTCGTCCGCGAGGCGATCGAGGGCCTGGCCGTGCTCGCGCGGACGCTCGTCGAGGTGATGGTGACGGCTCGTACGAAGGCGTACGTGATCCTGGACGGGACCGTGCTGCCGATCGACTGGATCGCCGACGACCGGCCCTACTACTCCGGCAAGAAGCGGCACCATGGCATGAACGTCCAGGTCCTGGCCGATCTGTTCGGACCGCTGCTATGGGCATTGCCCGCACTGCCCGGCGCGACACACGACCTGACGGCGGCCCGCGAGCACGGCACCGTCCACGTCCTCGGTGAGGCCAGCCGCAGGGCTTACGCCGACAAGGCATATCAAGGCGCGGCCCGGAACGTCCGGGTCCCGTTCAAGGGGCGCCGCTTCAAGGGTGGCAACGACGCCACAACACCACCCACGCCAAGATGCGCTGCGTCGGCCAACAGGCCATGGCCACACTCAAGGGCTGGCGCCTCCTGCGCAAGCTGCGCTGCAGCACCCACCGCATCACCGCGATCCGCAAGGCCGTCCTCACCCTTCACCTCGCGGTCGCGTCAGGATGGAAACTCCTCAATGATCGTCAGCCTGGTGTCGTATCTGGCCGTATGCCGACCAGAGTTCGGCGTACAGCCAGTCGACTGGGCTTCGCGGGGGTCGTTCATCCACTGTCGACTGGACGAGTTGGGTGTGGTGCCGTCAGGTGCCGTCAGCGGTCTTCGGCAGCGAGGTGTTGCAGCATCTGCTGCTGGTGGCGGTGGCCGACCGTCTCGTAGCCGAGGACGGTGACGAAGGGGGCGAGCATGACGACGAGCAGGCATACCGCGATCGCGACGCCCGCTGCGGCCAGGAGGACGGCGGTCAGGAGGACAGCGAGGGTCAGGGAGATCAGGAGCACGTGGAATCGGTCTGCCGCCGACAGCAGCAGGGTGTGCAGCAGATAGACCATCAGCAGGTAGAGGCCGACCGGGAGGGCCAGTGACAGGACCACGGCCACGTCGCCGAGCTCGGAGTGGTGCTCAAGCTGCAGTCCGGCCACGTGCAGTCCGGCTCCGGCGGCGGCGATGCCGATGAACAGGGGGATGTGTCCGTAGCCGAAGAGGTATCCGCGGCTGCGGCGGTGGACGAGGATGTCGCCGAAGGGCGTGGAGAAGTAGACCCACCACATGCCGAAGGTCAGGCCGACGCCGGCGATGACCACGGCGATCGCGTTGCCGGTCCAGTGCGTGCCATCCGTGCCGCCGAGCAGGTCGCCGGATGAGGCGACGGTGCCGACGACGCCTTCGCCGAGCACGATGATGGCGAAGAGGCCGTAGCGCTCGGCGACGTGGTGGGGGTGCCACGGGGTGCCCCCTGCGGAGCCCTGGGTGAGCAGCGGCAGTGCCAGTTCCAGTGCCCCGAGGACGATGAAGGCGGTGAACACGGCGGCCAGCGGCAGATGGGTGAAGGCGATGACGATCCAGCCGATCTGGACGATCGCGGTCCAGCGGATGTTGGCCATGCCGACGTCGTGGAAGGCGGGGGAGTCGTGGGCGGCGCGCCACCACTGGACCAGCATGGCGATGCGCATGACGACGTAGCCGAGCACCATGACCCGTAGTTCGAGGTGTTCGCCCTCTTCCACGGAGTGGAACATCGCGGGCAGGCCGAGGGAGAAGACGACGACGCCGATCATCTGGACCATCGTCAGGGCGCGGTAGAGCCAGTCGTCGGTGCCGAAGGCGGAGGCGAACCAGCTGAAGCTGATCCAGGCGACGCTGATCGCGAACATCGCGAGCACGAACGCGGTGACCGCCTGCCCGGCGTGTCCTGCGGCGACCATCTCGGCGAAGCGGGACGAGGCGGTGCCGACGGCGACGACGAAGGTGAGGTCGAACAGGAGCTCCAGTGGCGTGGAGACCCGCCCGTGTTCCCCCGGGTCGCGTCCGATCATCGGGATCAGCCGATATGGCAGCCGGGCCTTGCCGGGACTGCCGGGATTCTCGTGTTTGGCGGGGCGCTGTTGCTTGTCGGGCTGGTGGGGAGAACTCATGCTCATCATCATCTCTGCCGTCTGCCGTCTGCCGTCTGCCGTCTGCCGGTTCGAGCCGCACGGCCCGGTATGTACAGCTGCCTCGGTCCCGCTCGGCGCAGACATGTACGCCGGCCAGGCTCCGGCGAACCCGCTGCCGACGTCCGCCGAACTCAATCTCCACGGAACAGCCCTGGCACTGTTTCTCGAAGTCGCCGGGGAGGCGGCGCAAGCGGGGGCAGGTGAGCGCCGTGAGCTTTCGCGGCAGGTGACTCGACCTGCCGATCATGCACGGCCTTTGAGGTGAGCAGCTTTCGTATGTCGCTTGGGAGCCTGGAGGGCATAGTCGCGGTGACCGGCGCCGCCGATGCCCATGAGGGTCTGCGTCAGATGGGGTGCGAGGGCGTATGCGTGGTAGATCCATGGCAGATAGCGGGGGATATCGACTACGCGTCGGCGATGGGCGATCGCGCGGGTGATCGCGGTGGCGACCTTGGCCGGGGTCGTGGGGGGCAGGAAGTCGGCGATGCGGGGCATGCGGGTGGAGTCGACATGCGTGGCGAAAAAGTCTGTGCCGGTGACGGCGGCCGGCCGCACGAGAGTGACGTCGATGCCACTCCCCGACAGTTCCAGGCGCAGGATCTCGGTGTACGCCTCGATGGCGGCTTTGGTGGCGCAGTAGGCGGCGGAGGGGCCTCGGACGTAGACGCGTCCGACGCTGGAGCCCATGGCCACGATGTGGCCATGGGCGCTGCGGCGCATGAGCGGAAGGACCGCTTTGACGGTGTAGACCAGGGCGTCGTAGCCAACGCGCATGGACTCCTCCTGGTCCTCCACGCTCATATCGGCGACATCGGCCCAGCGGATGAACGCGGCGTTGTGGACGAGTACGTCGATGCGATCATGCGCCGCATGGATGCCGCTGATCCATTGTTCCAGCGCGGGACGGTCGCGGACATCGAGACGGGTCAGCGTGATGCGGTCTTCGAGAGGCGATCCGGCGATGTCTTTGGCGGCGCGATCCAAGTGGTGCTCGGCGTGGTCGGCGACCTCCACGTACGCGCCTCGCTGGGCCAGGGCCTGGGTAAGGGCCCACCCGATTCCGCCTGCACCCCCGGTCACCAAGCAGACGCTGTCGCCCAGGGAGCGTGAGCCGGGGCGGTGCAAACGACGGAGTCTGATCACAGTAGGAGTCCTCTTTGCTGTAGTGCCGTCTGAGCTAAGGCTGGGAGTTCTTGCCCACGGCGGGTACTGCCGGGTCACCGCACGGCGTCGGCGGGGCGGGGTTGGTAGCGGTGTGCGCGGGCGTTCCAGGCTCGGGTGCCGTCCAGCCAGGCTCTCAGCGCTTGCGCATATTCGCTGCCCCGATGGCCGCCGTGGGAACTGAGGACGCGGACGGCCGTATCGAAATCGCCCTGGCGTCGGCGTAGTCGCTCGGTGACCAAGCGCTGAGCCTGACGGAGTGAGCAGGCGTGCTCGTGTGCCGTGACGAGGATCAGGTTGTGGATCTCGCCTGCTTCCTGCTCCTTGGCCAGCGAGGCTTGGTCGTTGTCCCAGGCGGCGAGGTCCGCCGCGGCGTCGGTGGCGTCGCGCACAGCGGCCCCCGGGAGCACGCCGTGGGGGCAGGGGCGGGGGCGTGCGGTTGCGTACTCGATGAGATCAAGGTGGGGCAAGGATCCGCTGCTTTGGCGCCGCAGCCGCAGATAGGCGCCGACCGCCGGTGTGCGCCTGGTTTCCCGGTGGTGAGCTTCCCGGGCGGTCGCCTGCAGGTAGGCCAGGCAGTGACCGGTGAATCTCACCTGCCAGGCACGGTCCATAGAGGCGGCCAGGGGAGCCCATACATCGGAGAAGGCCGCGACGAAATGCCCACCCGGTGCCGGTGCCCGAGGTGGGCCGTCACTGGGCAGTTCGTGGTTCCTCGCCCTCTCTACAAGTAAGGTGAGGGCCGCACGATGCCCGGACCTGTCGAGGGAGTGCTCGCCGTCGAGGGCGTCATCGAGCAGGAAACAGAATGCTGACCAGCGGCTAAGCGTGTCCAGGACCGCCGCAGGGGCGCAGGGCCAGCTCAGGGAAGCGAAGTCGGCGAGGTCCTGAGCCATACGCCGGCCGGCCGGCGACCGTGTGGACTGGCAGTGGACCAGCCCGCGCCGGGCGGCCCAGGCGAGTGCACGCTCGCCTGGACCCTGGCCGGGCGCGCGCTGATTCCCCGCGTTAGCAGTCGCCGCGGACATCCCGGGTGCGGGCCGTTACTTGCCCACCGGCAAGGAGGCCGGGGCGGTGTCCAGCGAGCTGGTGTAGTCGAAGAGCGGGTCACCGGCGTGGAAGAGGTCGGTGCCGAACGTCAGGTTGAGCGCCACAGCGGCCGCTGCACTGATCTTGATGTCCATCCCGCTGATGGCGATCTTCGGCGGGGACACTTTCACCTTGGCCGGATCGATGGCGAAAGTCCCCAGGTCGATGCGGTCCTTGGCATTCCCGTTGACGACGGCGCTGGAGGTGCCCGCACCCAGGTCGGCCTGACCGTCGGTGAACGTGATCGTGCGCTTCTTGCCGTCGCTGAAACGGAACCCGCCCTCGCCGTAGGTCAGCGCACCGCTGAACGGCACCGGCGTGATCTTCCCTGTCTTCACCTTCACCGCGACGCCGCCCGGCGTGCCGGCCAGAGCTGTGGCCGGGGCCACCGGCTGCAGCGAGATCTGATGGCCCGCCAGGGTCTTGGCCGCCGTGTCGCTGAGCCGGAACTCTGTGCTGCCACCTGACAGCGGCAACGGCGCCGTCGGGGCCTGCGCGGTGGCCGTCGGCACGAGAACCGTCACGGCGGCCAGGGCTGCGGTGAGCATGCCCGTCCCTTGGAGGAGACGCGGTCGGCGCAGCGGAGCGCTAGGGGCGAGCGGCATGGGCAGACCAGCCTTTCAGAGGAATACGAACTCGCTCAGAGGTTCCCGCCCGCACACTGGACACAACGCCAGGGCAGTCCGCACCACCCGAATGCTTGCGGTCAGCGGTCTGGATGACCCGCTCATCGCCTTCATGGGCAGCGGCGCACGTGTCTCTACTGATACCTGGTCACCAACCTGCCCCCGACGCGGTCTGCGCCGCCACCGGCCCGCACCCGCCGGCCGACGTCACCGAGATCGTCCGCCTCTACGACCTGCGGCCGTGGATCGAGCAGAGCTGCAAGCAGATCAAGGACGAACTCGGCTGGGCAGACTTCCAGGTCCGTTCCGACTGCGCCATAGGCGGCAGCGGTGACGAAGCAGAGGTCGAAGAACAGTTCCAGTGCTGTGGCCGTGCGGTGCTGCTCGGTGGCGAGGCGGGCAACCATCGGGCGGTGTCACGCGCTCACAGCGGACTGCGACTGGCTCATGGGTCCGTTTCTCTGCGGTTGAAGCATCGAGGGGATGTTGCGTTCGGGTGCTTGCAGCCGGTTCAGGCTTGGCCGGTCTCGAAACGGCTGACCTTGCCGCCGGTGACGGTGAAGCTCCACCGGGTCCGCATGCTTCCCCAGGCCGAATTGGTGTAGACGGCGGTCAGGGAAAGCCCGTCGGCGGACACGGTCTCGACTTCCAGGTGACCCTTCGAAGAGAAGATCTCCTTCTCCGTCCAGGCGTTCAGGTCACGGTCGGTGCCGTCGTCGGACATCGTGGCGTCCTCGGTCAGGACAGCGAAGAACGCCTCCTTGTCACCGGCGTTGACAGCCGCGACGAAGGCGGCCACAGCAGGTTGCGTGAGCTGGGCGGTCATGAGGTGCCTCCACAAGAATGGGGACGGGCAGGGGGCCCGGCCCGGTGGGCGGCATGGCACCGCCCACCGGGCGGTGCTGGCTCAGCGGGTGGTGTAGCCGCCGTTGAGGAAGATGGTCTGGCCGTTGGCCCACCAGCCATCGGTGAGCAGATGCGTCACCCAGGGCACAATGTCCTCGATCTTGGTGAGGTCACCGTTCATCGCGGACGACTTGTGGAAGGCGACGGAGTCGTCGTCCTCGGCGGGGTAGAAGAATGAGGTGTCCATCGGCCCCGGGGCGATGTTGTTCACCGAGATGTTGCGGCCGAACAGTTCCTTCGACAGGGCGCGGGTGAAGTGCTCGACCGGGGCTTTGCTGCCCGCGTAGGTGGAGTACAGGCCGGTGTATGCGGCCAGCAGCGAGGTGACAATGGTGATGATCTTCCCGCCGTCCTCGATGCGGCGGGCGGCCTCGCGCATCACGAAGAACGCGGCCTTGGAGTTGACCGCGAACATCCGGTCGTACTCCTCCTCCGTGATCTCGGTGAGCGGCTTCTTCAGCACCATGCCGGCGGTGTTGATGCTGTAGTCGAGCTTCCCGAACCGGCTCACGACGTCGTCAAAGACCCGCTCCACCTCGGAGACCTGGGTCAGATCGCCCTGGATCGCGAACGCCTCGCCCGGGCCGGCGTTGATCTCCTCCACGACGGCCTCGGCCTTGGCCTGGGAGGAGTCGCTGTTGTAGTGCACCGCGACCAGGGCGCCCTGCGCTCCGAGGGTGGTGCTGATCAGCCCGCCGAGGTTACGGGACGCGCCGCCGACGAAGGCGACCTTGCCGTTGAGTGTCTTGTCCGGGGTGGTGGCCATAACTGCCTCCTGCGATGTGCTGGTCTGGGACGGCACGACCCCGGGGAATACCGAGGGCCAAGCCATACTCACCAGACTCACCGCAGAGACGCATGTGGATCTTGAACGATCCGATCAGAGGTGGAACAAACCGCTCACGACTTCCCGCCGGCCGTCAGCGTCCGCTGTTGCCGTCCCGCAGCAGCCGTGGAGTTGCCCCGACGTAGCGCCGCATCATCCGCGTCAGATGGCTCTGGTCCGCGAAACCTGCCTCCGTCGCGATCTCCGCGATCGGCCTGCTGGTACGGGTGAGCTCCCCTCGTGCGTACTCCAGGCGCTGCTGCATCACGTACTGGTGCGGGGATTCGCCGGTCGATGCTTTGAAGACTCGGGTGAAGTGGGATTCGCTGACCTGGGCCACGGTGGCCAGTTTCGCCAGCGTGACCCGCTGCGAGAGGTTCGCGTGGATGTAGTCCATGACTTCGGCCAAGCGGCGCGGCGGCAGCCCACCCTCTCGGCCAGGCAGCGTCCGGCCCTCGGCGGCCACCCGCAGCATCACCGCGGCGGCCGCCTGGACCAGTGACTGTGCGTACAGGGAGTCCGCGGGGCCGGGCCCGGAGTACTCCGCCACCAGACGCTCCAACAGCATCTTCAGCAGCGGATCGGTGAAGTGGAACCGCGGAACCAGCTCTACCTCGCCGGTGGCGCCGCTCTCGGCCGCCAGCTTCTCCAGCCACGCCGGATCAATCCCCAGAAGCAGCAGCTCCACGTCGTCCTGCCAGCGAGGCCGCGACGCCCATCCGGCGGGATTGACCAGCGCCTCCCCTGCACGAAACCGCTCCTGGCGCGGTGTCCCGTCCGCTGACCAGCGCAGATTCGCCGACTGCCCCGTGTGCACCACCAGCACATGCACCGGAGGGCCCACGGACAACGGGGCGACGTCCGATCTGCCCGCGGCCAGCTCAATCGACCGCTCGGCCACCGCATGGCCGAGATCGGACCCGCTGCCGTCCAGACACCGCAGATGAGGCTTGATGTGCGAAACACTCACCCCACCAGTATTCACCCTGACCCTCATCACAACGCCAGCCTGCTACCTGCCGGGAGCACCACGGCTGGAATGCGCGCAGGCCCCGGCCCCTGCGGGGGTGTACGGCCCGATCGGGTCGGGCCGGCTGTCTGCGCGTGGGGCGCAACGACGGCCGAGCGGGTTCGCGTCACATTCGCTCCGGACGCCCCCGCAACTGCGTGCCGTCCAGAGCCAGGTAAGCGACCTCGTACCCATTCGCCGGAAGCCCGGCCACACCGCCCGACAGGAGCTCCAACTCACACACCACGCCCGGCTAACCCCGCCCCTCGATGCAAAGTCACGCTGACCTATGCAAGACGGGATCCCGTGAATCGTCTGTCCGGCATCTCGATCGTGACCGTCAGCCTCGACATTCAAGATCCCCGACAGCGTCAGGTACTGGGCTCACCGCGGGCGGCCGGGTGTCCGGCTCTCCCTTTGCCGGCCAATGGGCCAGTGCCCGTTCCGCCAGCGCCGTGACGGTGAGCGCGGGGTTGGCGCCAGGGTTGGCCGGCAGGACGGAGGCGTCAAGGATGTGCAGGCCAGAATGGCCGTACACGCGGTGGTAGGCGTCGACCACGCCGGCGTCCGGGTTGGGGCCGATGACACAGCCGCCCACAGGGTGCGCGGTGACGGGCCGGTGCAGCAGGTCCGTGATGCTGCCGTGCGCGGTGCCGCCGGTGAGCTGGGCGAGGCGGCGGGCCAGGCGCCCGGTGGCCGGCCGGACGGTCGGGGTGGGCGGCGTGTGCCGGGGCAGGCGGGAGCTCAGACGGCGGGAGTGTCCGGCGCGGGCCAGGGTCAGGGAGTCGTCCTCAACACCCATGTGTAGCACCAGGTAGGTCCGGGCAGCCCAGCCCCGTACTCCGCGGCCGGTCATCAACCGGGCCACGTACTTCGCGGCGAGCAGGAAGCGCCGCCCGGCGCCGGCGCCGAGGGGCGCCAGAGGGGCCGTCAGCAGGGACAAGGCGTCGTTGCCCCGTCCCAAGTGGGCGAGTTGCAGGGTGGCACCAGGTCCAGGGTGGCACTGGGCGCTGATGGCGGGGCCGCGTGGCAGATTCTGTGCGTCGGTCGGGAGCGTGACGGTGAGGACGGTCTCGGCATTGGTGCGGGTGAGCCGTCCGAGCGTCGGGGACAGGCGAGGCAAGTGTCCCTGGTCTCGCATGCGATGCAGAAGGGACTGGGTACCCAGGACGCCGGCCGCGAAGACGACCTCGCGGGCTGTCAGGGTTCGGCGACGGACGGGCAGGGCGCCGCTAGGGGTCCAGTCGACGCGATAGCCGGTGCCCCCGGCCTTGGCAAGCGGGCGTACGCAGGTCACCGTGCTACGGGTGAGGAGCGTCGCCCCCGCCTCCTCGGCGAGGCGCAGGTAGGTGCGGTCCAAGGTGTTCTTGGCGCCGACCCTGCAGCCCGTCATACAGGCACCGCAGAGTGTGCAGCCGGGCCGCCCCGGTTCCGGGGTGTCGGGCTGCGGGGCGAAGTGCACACCCAGTTCAACAGGTTCGGGTACGGAGTTGGGGATCAGGCGGGTCAGCAACGCCTGGGAAGTGTCGTCCTGCGGAGGACGGCCGGCACCCAGCATCCGCCGTGCGGTGGCGAAGTGCGGGACGAGTTCGGCCCGCCAGTCGGCGAGATCCCGCCAGAGGCCGATCTCGTAGAAGGCAGAACGCGGTTCGGCGAGGACACCGGCGTACACCAGGGAACCACCGCCGAGGCCGGCACCGGACAGCACCAGCGCGTGCCGCAGCAGATGCAGGCGCTGCACTCCGAGCAGGCCGAGCTTCGGCGCCCACATGTACCGGCGGACGTCCCAGCTGGAACGTGGCAGGTCCTGCGGTGTGTACCGGCGGCCTGCCTCCACAACCGCGACGCGGTAGCCCTTGCGGGTCAGGCGCAGCGCAGCCACGGAACCGCCGAAACCGGACCCGATCACGACTACGTCGTAGTCGTACGCGTCGTCGGCCGTCACCTCGGGCGGGCAAGCGGTCATCGGGAGATCTCCGGGGTGCTCACGGTGCGGTAGCGGGCGGCGGACTCGTTCCAGGAGCGGGTGCCCGCCACCCAGGCGGCGAGGTGTCCGGCGTGACGGCGTACGGCGGGGTCCGTCTGGGTGAGGAGGAACGAGGTGACGCCGTCGAATGCCTGCTGTTTTCGCGCGAGGGCCCGGTGTGCGGTCGTCACGGCTCCCGTCCGGTCGCCGTACAGGTGCCGGGAGAGGACGGGGACGAGGTTGCAGTGGTCGCCACGCGCGGACTCCCGTTCCAGGGAGCACAGGTCGTTGTGCCAACCGGCGATATCCGCCGCGGCGGCGTGGACGAAACGCACCGCCGTACACAGCGCGGAGGGTGGGGTGAACGTCACACCGGCGGCGTACTCCGTCATGGCATGGTGGGCGGCGCTGCCGCTGGTGTCACGGCGCCGGAGGAGGTAGTCGTGCAGGGGCGGGGACACGCCCGCGGACTGGTGGCGGGCCTCCCAGGCGCTGGCCTCCAGGTAAGTCATGCATCCGCGTAGGAAACGCGTCCGCCACGCTCTGGGCATGCGGCTGCAGCAGGCGTCCGTGACGTCGTCCACAGAGCGTAGGAGGCGGCCGCCGAGGGAGATGTCCGGCCGAGGACGTCCGCCGTCCAGCCGGCGGCGCAGGTGGTTGAGCAGGAGGTCCCGCAGCGGCTCGGAACGGGGCCCGTGCTCGTCGAGCAGGTCGTCAACGACGAAGGTCAGCGCCGTCCAGCGAGTGAGGACGATGACTGCCTCGGCGTCAGCGCCGGGCCAGCAAGCCCATGCGAAGGATGCCGAGTACTCCGCTGCCTCCGCTGTACGGCAGTCGTCCGTCAGTCCGTGTGCGCCCAGCCACGCCTGGCACGCCTGTGCCGGGCCTGCCGGGCCGCCCTGTCCGACGCGCGGCACGGGATTCAGAGCGGCAGGCCCGCGTCGGGCAGTGCGCCGCCGAGCTTCAGGGTGCTCGCATACTCGAACACGATGTCTCCTGCGTCGAACACCTTGGCGTCCAGGGCTTTGTTGGCGGCGACGGCCGCCTCCGAGGTGAGGGCGATGTCCGCGCCGGAGATCGTCACCTCGGTGCCTGACGGCAGGGGCTTCACGTTTGCCGGGTCGATCTTGTATGTGCCGAAGGGGATACGCGCCCGGTTGTCTGTGCCGCCGTTCTCCTGGGCTACTGCTGTGGAGACACCCTTGGTCAGGTCCGCCTGGCCCTGAACGAAGGAGATGGCGTGATCCGCGTCCCGGACGAAGCGGAACCCGCCGCCCCCGTAGGTCAGACTTCCGGAGAACGGCACCGGCACGACCTTGCCCGCCGACACTGTCACCTCCACACCGGGCCGCGCCCCCGGGACCGCTTTGGCAGGTGCCACTGCCTCGAGCTTCACCTGGTGTTCGGCGAGGGTCTTCACGGCCTCGTCGGTCAGAACGAACCGCGTGCTGCCACCCGTGATGTCCGCCGTGGGAACCACTGATCCGGTATGCGCCGAGGCCGGAAGCGCAAGGGACAGCGTTGCCGCGACAGCAAGGGAGGGAGCGAGCAGCGAGCGCATGGAAACTCCTGACGGTTGGGGTCGTTCAGCGTGCCTCACGCTAAGTCAGGAGGGCGTAGGGCAGCCCGTGGAGATGGCCCATCCGGGGCAGGACAGTGACCTCCCCTGACGGCACACCAATTGGCTTTCGAGCGCCCGGTACGAGAGTGCCCACAGCCCGACGTGACCTCTCGGGCACGACCACGTGCCGCTACGGCGGATCCCGTCAACTGAGGAAACCGCCGCTAGGCCCAATGCCGTGACTCCGTTGGGGATCTTGCTGGGGGTGCTGGCGGTGGGGCGAGTTGGTGCTTCGCTGGAGGGATGCGGGGTGGCCTCGGGTTCCGGGGGTGGGTGCGGTGTCGCTGCGGCTGAGGAGTTTCCAGCGGATCCCGGCCAGGACTGTGCGTACGGCGTGGGCGGCGTACCCAAAGGGAACGCCGGTGATGCTCGTGCGCGACCGGCTGGATGTGCTCTTTGAGGACGAGGACCTCTCGGATGTCTACCCGTCCGATGGCCGACCGGGGTTCTCACCAGGGCAGTTGGCACTGGTCTCGGTGCTTCAGTGTGTGAAGCGTATGCCCGCGGCTAGCCAAATCGGCGGATCTGGCTCGGCCTTGAACCCAGGCGGGTACTTCGACGTCCCAACGGGAACTCCTGTCTTATGGGTCTTCACGATCCAATGATCAGGGTGTCTACGGTCAGGGGTCTCACGCCCACGCTGTGTGGCCGCAACTGGGGATACGCGGGCGGGGGATTTTCGGCTCAGGCGACGGTGTCGTCGTGGGCGGTGGCCTGCGCTTTCTCGCGCCAGGGGGCGAGTTCTTCGGCGATGCTGCGGAGTTTGGTTTCCAGGTCGGCGATGCAGTCCTCGCCGATGGGCAGGTGGGTGGGCATGTTCGGGGCGGTGGCGGCCTCGTAGATGAGGGCAGCGGCCTTGGCTGGGTCGCCGGGCTGACGGTGGTTGGCATCGTGTGTCCACTCCACGGTCGTGCGGGCCGCAGTGCCGTCGTAGGCGGCGATCGGGTGGGCGGGCATGGGGAGGGAGGAGGGGTCGAAGAAGTCGGTGCGGAAGACGCCCGGCTCGACAGCCATCACGCCGATGCCGAAAGCGGCGAGTTCCTTGGCCAGGCCCTCGCTCAGTCCTTCGACGGCGAACTTGGACGCGTTGTACAGGCTGGCGCCCGGGTCTCCGCTCAGTCCGGCCTTGGAGCTGATGTTGATGATGCGCCCCGAGCTCTGGGCCCGCAGCGTCGGCAGCACGGCGCGGATGACGTGCAGCATCCCGAAGATGTTGAGGTCGAACAGTGAGCGGGCCTCGGCGTCGGAGATTTCCTCCGCCGCGCCGAACAGGCCCCGGCCGGCGTTGTTGACCACGATGTCGATGCCGGCGAACCGCTCGGCGGCCGACGCGACAGCTTGCTTGACCTGCTGCTCGTCGGTGACGTCCAGGGGGACGACCAGGAGCCGGTCGCTGACCTCGAGTTTCTTGGCGGCGGCCTCGCAGCGCCGGGCGCCGGCGACGACGTTGTCGCCCTGGTTGAGGGCGTGGCGGGCGATGGCGGCCCCGAATCCGCGGGAGGCGCCGGTGATGAACCAGGTTGCCATGGCTTTTTCCCTTGCTCGAAGGTCTCGTACGTGCTCGGCTGGGTCCCCGGGGTGCGGCTCGCCCTGTGGGGGATCAGGTATCGCCGCTTTGGCGATGTCCGGCGGTGCTGGCGGTGTCTGCCAGTTCGGCGCACAGGCGGTCGATGTGGTCCCGGGTGACATGGGGCATGGCCACCAAGTGGACGCGCCCGTCGGTGTGCAGCAGGTTTCAGAGGGCGGCCAGAACGTCGGAGGGAGCGTCGAAGAGCACCACGTTGGAGCCGGGAGTGCGTGCCGTGTGCCGCCCGCACTGCTGGAGCCGCCCGACAGTTGTTGATCAGCCACGCCGCCTCATCCCAACCGAACGGCGAGGTCAGTCGGGGGGCGCCTGAACGGGCCGACGGCGCATGGCGGGGTCAGGCGTCATCCCCTGCCATGTGCCGCTGTCACCGTCCATGGCGGAGCTGCGGTCAGTGTCTCCGATCCGGGTAATCGAATCGGAAGGAAACTCGGCTGGATCGCACGAGATGACCTCTTCGTTGTCCGTTCCGCAGTATTCCAAGAACGTGATCGTCGCGAACTGCTCCATGTGCAGGTGAGGGGCCACCGGGCCTTCCTCGCGGAGGCGGTGAATTTCCGTCAGCCGATTGTTTTGGTATCCCACGGTCAGTTCGGGGTCGTCGGATACCCACTTCGCGAAGAAGGCGCTGCCGTGCAGCCATCGGTCCTCCGGATTGATCACCAGGCTGGTGGTACTGCCCGTTTCCTCGGTCCACGAGAGCGATCCCATGCCGGCGCCGAGGTTGGCCGTGGTGACCGCCTGGCCTTTGAGCCAACGTCCCGCCAGGGGGCCTTTGAGGAGCCGGTAATCGATGGTGGATTTGTTCTTGACGTAGAGCTCGGCTTTCACGCCCCCGGTGTATTCGTAGATCAGGTGTAGGCCCAGGAGAAATGAGATGTCCTGAATCGGGTACCTCGCGGGCATGAAAGTCTCCTTGCCGTGGTGCGTATCGGTGGGAAGGTCAGTGGCCGGTAGCCGATGTGATCTCTTGGCAGAGGCGGTCGATGTGCTTGTGGGTCACGTGCGGCATGGTGATCAGATGTGCTTGCCCATCCACCCGCAGCAGGTTCCACCGGTCGCACACCGCCTGGTTGGGGACATCGAAGAGAACGGTGTTCGTCCCCGGTGGATGGACGGGGTGACGTCCGCTAGCGCGCAGGCGGTCGGTGGCGTAGTCGGCCACCCGCAGGCACTGGCGTACGCGCTGTTCAAGCCCTTGCCGACCCAGTGCGCGCAGTTCCTGCCACAGCACGATGGGGGAAAGGGCGTCCCGCGAGCCGCTGATGGTGTCGTCGTCCGCGCCTACCGCCGCGTCGTGCAGGCGAATGATTTCGACGTGCTGGGGGCGGGCCAGGGCGACGCCGCAGGGGATGGGGGAACCGATCATCTTGTGTCCGCTGATGGCGATGCTGTCGGCCCCGTCGGCGAAGCCCCACGGCATCGGGCGAGGCGCCAGTGCGGCCAGCAGCCCGCCGAATGCCGCATCCGCGTGCAGGTGCGTTCGCCCTATGCCCACCTCGTCGAGCACGCCGCGGACCCCCGGCAGGTCGTCCACCGCTCCCTTGCCCGTACTGCCGATGGTGACCACGACGACGGCGGCCCGCGCGCTGTGCCGCCGACACGAAGTGCGAAGGGCTCCCAAATCCATCGCCCCGGCGGAATCCGTGGGCACCGGTTCGTAGTCCATGCGCAGCAGTCGTGCGATCTTCGGAACGGAGTAATGGGCCTGCGCCGATGCGTAGAGGACGGCGTCAGGATGCCGTTCCCTGCCGAGGTAGGCGCCGTAGATGTTGCCTTCGGTGCCTCCGTTGGTCACGTAGCCGAAGGCAGCTCCTTCGGGCGCTCCCGCGAGCTGCGCGAAGAAGTCGACCACGGCCCGCTCGAAGTGCTTGCTGTGCAGGTGGTATTCGCTGCTCCCGCACGGACTGCCGGCGTTGTTGCCGTGGACGGCGAGATACTCGGCCAGGTGCCGGTAGTCGAAGTCGAGGTTGACCGGAAAGCCAACCATGTGTTCGCGTGCTTGGCGCATTTGGTTGGCGAGTGTTCTCAGCAATGCCTTGTCGGCCGCCCTGTCTTCGGGGCTGCGGGGTTCATCACCGATGACCAGATCACTTTGCAGGGAAATCCGCATGCGGGGCTCCTCATGGTGTGGTGCGGCCGTGCTCCCTGTGGCGTCAGTCCTGCACATCCGTCGATGCTGCGCGGCCCGCCGCCTCCAGCACGGACAGGGCTTGGTGGGGATTGAGGCGCGGGTCGCACAGGGTGGTGTACCGCTCGGGATCGGGCTCGGCACCCGTCTCCTCGCTGACGCATTCGGCCACGTCCGTCGCGGTGGCCTCCAGATGAACTCCCCCGGCGACGCCGCCGGAATCGGTGACACAGCGCCGGAACTGGTGGAGTTCGGAAGTGATCGCTTCCGTCAGGCGAGTCTTGACGCCTCCGCGACGGCGTGTGTTGGCGTGCATGGGGTCGCACAGCCACAGCACCGGATGCCGCGCTACTGCGGCGGCTTCGACCAACGGCGGCAAAGCGTCGCCCACCCGGTCCTCACCCATGCGGGTGATCAGCGTCAGCCGACCGGCCTCCCGCTCCGGGTTGAGGGCCTCGCAGAGCGCCAGTACGTCCTCGGGAGTGGCCGCAGGCCCGATTTTGCAGGCCACCGGGTTGATAACCGAAGCCAGCAACCGCACATGAGCACAGTCGAGTTGGCGCGTACGCTCGCCGATCCAGGGCCAATGGGTCGATGTCAGGAGCGTACGACCGATGTCATCGCGACGCAGTAGCGCCAGTTCGTAGTCGAGCACCAATGCCTCGTGACTGGTCCAGATCCTCGGCTGGGAGGCCGGTTCCGACCTCAGCCGTTCCAGCTCGGCCAGGACCTGCCCCGCGCTCCGGTAGCAGTGAAGCATGTGGTCGGGAACGTGCCGACGGCTCGTTTCAGTGGCCTCGGGACGGTTGACCATGTGTCCGCGGTAGACGGCAAGCGGCCGCCCGCCGACCGTCTCCGTCGGCGCTGACCTGGGCTTCGCGTACTGCCCGGCCATCCTGCCGACCCGCACGACCGGGTTTCCCGTGGTCAGTTGCCACATGCCCGCCAGCGCGTCGATCAGCCCCATCGTGCGCCGGACCGTGTCGGGGGCGGACCTTTCCGGATCTTCCGCGCAGTCTCCCACCTGGATGATGTCAAGCCCGCCGAGTGCGCACTGCGACAGGACGCGGAGCAGCTCGGCGACCTCCGCCGCGGTGACGAGGCCAGAGGACTCGGTCAGTACACGCCTGCACTCCCTGGCCCGCTCACTGTCCTCCCACACCGGCTGCTGATGCGCAGGCAGTCGGCGCCACTCGTCCAACTGCGTCTCGGTCAAGGGGAGGGTGAAATCCGAGTTGTTTTGGCGCACGGTATGAGACGGCTTTGTCATCACACGCTCTCGGCGATATCGCGGGCGGTGGCACCCGGAGCGGACGCGCTCTCATTCCCTCGACACAGTCGCAGGACGGCTACGGCGACGCCCTCGCCTCCTTCACCGAGCCTCTCGCGGAAATGACAGCGCACCTCGCCCTCGCGTCCGTAGGCAACGCGGCGTCCATTGTCGGCGATCCGGGCCTCCTGCACCCGTGCGGAAAGGCGGGCGCGCTCACTGAGAAGGTCGATGAGCACGGCGTCGATCTCGTCGATACGTAAACGCAGTTGAGAGACTCGCTCCTCGTTGGGCATGACGGAATCCTCCCTAAAAGGGTTTCCGGGGGTTGGAGGACACCGGCTATCCGGTGCGCTCATGTATTCCGACTACCCGGGGGAAGCTCTTGTAGAGGGGCACACTGGGAAATGCGGGAGCACCCGCGCACCACCGTCCGGTGCGAATGTCTTGCGCCTGCGACGAGGAAAGCCCGGAGGTGACAGCGCGACCCGTGCGCCACGACCCCCTAACCTCGTCGTTTGATGTGATGTGGGGTCGGATCGAGCCGTTGATGCCGGCCGATCCGGTCCGCGGGCGACGGTGGGCCGATCACCTCCGAACCCTTGAGGCAATCGCGTGGAAGTACCGCACTTGCTCGCCCTGGCGGTATCTGCCGGACGAGCTCGGCTCGTTCCAGACCGCTCACAAACGGCTGATCAGATGGGCCGCGGACGGAACCTGGGAACGGATCCTCGCCGCAGTATTGTCAGCGGCGGATGACAGCGATGACATCGGCTGGACCGTGTCGGTGGACTCCACCGTCAGCCGGGCTCACCAGCATGCCGCTGGTGCCAGGAAAAGGGGGCACCAGGCAGGGCTGAACCCGACGATCACGGCCTCGGACGCTCCCGAGGCGGCCTGAGCACGAAAGTTCACCTCGCCAGCGACAGCCGCGCACGGCCGCTTGCCCTCCACGTCATTGCAGGGCAGGCGGGCGACGCTCCAGCCTTCGAGGCCGTCATGACCAGCATTCGCGCTCCACGAACCGGGCCTGGAAGACCGAGGACTCGACCGGACGCGGTCCTTGGGGACCGCGCGTATTCAGCCCGGGCGCTCCGGAACCACCTGCGCCGACGCGGCATCCGTGCCGTCATTCCCCAGCCCTCCGACCAGGTCGGCCACCGTCTGCGGCGAGGCCGAGACAGCGGCCGACCGCCCGCCTTCGACGCCCAGGCAAGCTCAACACCGTCGAGCGGTGCATCAGCCGCTTGCAGCAGTGGCGCGGACGGGCTATGCGCACGGGCAAACTCGCCACCGCCTACCAGGGCGTACTCCATCTCGCCGCCATCCTCATCTGGGCTCGCCGTTAGACAAGTTGGCCGTGCACTCACCTCGTCGCGTGGACGACAAGGAGGTTCTGCGGCGGCCGGTCAAGGAGACAGAACCTTTAGCTGTCTTGCGCAGCAGATCGGATTCAGCGGGCCTGTTCCATCACGCGTTGCCCTGCCGCTCCAGGGTGAATGCGCTGAGCGGGATGGGCGGAACCGTTGCCTCGCCGTGGCGGGCTCGTTGCCTCAATCATGGAATCAGGCGAGGAGGGCGGCGGCGTCTTGGATCCTACTGTCCCGGCCGCACTGCTGGATGCGTACTGGCTGATGGTCGACTCTCCCGCTCGGTCGCTCTGCGAGCGGTGTCGGCCGGAACAGGCAAAAGACATCGCCTCGTGCGCCCGAAAGCACCTCTTCGGCAGCGAGAAACGCAGCGATCCGGCCCAATGGCCAGTGTTGGGCGGTTGGTGGGCGGCGCGGACCGTGATACTGACGCTCGCAGCGGGCTCGATCGTCGCTGCGGCGTGGGCGACGGCCGTGACCGGAGGCTGAGCCCCCATCCGCCTCGTACGCCTTGCAGGGCAGCTCCCCCCGGCTCATCTCGCAAGGCGCTCCCCTCCTGAACGTCGGCGCGGACTCATGAATAGTCCGCGACAGTGAAATCGACGCGATCACCACCGAACGCGGCATTGACCTCTACCGCCGGACTTGACGAACTACCGGTAGTGCGCCGGCGTGGAGATCGGCAGGATGAAGGCCCCGCGTTCGGGCCCTGCCCCCACGACGGAGAAGCAGACCTCGTGGCCCGCCCCTACCTGCCTGTCTTCGAGATCCGCCGCCAGTAGTTGGAGGGTGCTGGCACTGACGAGATTTCCCAGTTCGCGGGCGTTGCTGGGGGCTTTGTCCGCCGAGATGCCAGAGAGCGCGGCGAATGCCGCAACCAGCCCGGGGCTGGCTTGGTGGGTGTAGATGCGCTGGACCTCATCGACATAGCCCGGTCGGTGTTGAAGCAGCGAGCGGTGGTTGAGCATCATGCCATGGGTGTAGTAGCGGCGCACTGCCGTGGCGTTCATGCCGAAGCAGGACAACTGAGTGGCTTGCGACGTGGCGGGGGGATGGGCGACGCCTCCGCCGGGGTAGTGGATCAAGGAGTCTTCGAAGCCCGGCTCTTCGCCGAATGCCTGTGAATCGCGCGAGTAGAGGACCACCCCGCGGGCCTGCGGATCACGACGAAGTACCAATGCCCCCGCACCATCGGAGAACAGGGCCGCAGTCATCCACAAGCTGTCGGCGAACGGATGTGCGCTGGGTGCCACACTGCCCTTATACAGCGTGTTGAGCTCGCCTTCGGGCTCTACCCCGACCCCGCTGACCAGGGTGTAGGTGAGGACGAGCGCACAACGCGCCTCCATGCGGGCCAGCAGCGCAGCAGCCCGCGCGAGTCCCGCGCAGCCGGCACCCACCTGGAGCGGTACCACGCCGTCATCGATACCCAGCTCCCGCAGCAGGTGGAACGCGTCCTGGTCGAGCATGATCTCGTACGGCGTGCAGGTCACGACGATCAGCGCGTCGACCTCGCCAGGCTCGACCCCCGCCATCGCCAACGCCTGCCGCCCCGATTCGGCGACCACCCGGAGATCGCCAAAACGTTCCGGCTGACAGCTCTTGCCCTCTACGCCGAGCGCCCGTCGCACGAGTGTGGGCTCAAGCACTTTGCCGTCGCGGCGGCGAAAGCCGGACCAGCGCACGAAGTCGTCCATGGAAACGATGGTTCCCAGCTCGACGGCAATGCCGTGGATTGCGTAGGGCAGGGCTCGGGTCGCGTCCATGGCCACAGTTTGAGCCCGGACGCGTGAATAAACGCCGCACACAGCCCTCCCGTGTGCGGCATTTCCACTCTTCGGTCCAAGATCGAGCAAACAGCGGAAGACCACATGAAAGGCAAATATTCATGGTCCTCAACACCGCAGCAGCACGAGTTGCCGCCATCACCGGAGCGGTGTTGGTCACGACCGCAGCCACGGTGGCGGCAGGGGTCGCGCTCACGGATATCACGGGCGGCACGGTCGCCCTGGAGCCGACCCCCGCCGTCAAGGAGCAGCTCGCTACCCAAGGAGTGCAACTCCGAGCGACGGGGAGTACGGGCGCCAACAAGGCCCCCTGAGCTTTGCCATCAAGCCGGGCCAGCTCGACCCGACCCTGCTCACCGGCAGCGTGGTATTCGCCACCGGCCTTGAGCTGGAGAACAAGTCCGGAGTGAAACTGACCCTGACCGACGCCACAACCGACTTCGCCACCAGCACCACAACGTCCACCCTCAACGGCGATGCCTCGGCGAAGGTTCCCCTCTACACCCACCGGTTCGCTGACCTCGCCCTTCAGCCCAGCCCGACGAACCTGAAGGTCGACGGCATCAAACTGCGGCTCACGGCTCAGCTGGCCGACAAGATCAACACCACCTTTGGCACGCAGCTAACGGAAGGCCAGGAGTTCCTCACCGGCAACGCCGTGGCCAACTACAAGATCGGCCCGTGACAGCCCTTACCCGGGCCTTGGAAATTCGAGACGCTGAGCTCTTCAGCCTCGCGGCGTAGAGCTGGTGGCCGACCGTACCCGGAACTCTTGATCGGGATGCTGGTTGAAGGTGTTCACGATGGCCTGGTAGGCGGTGTTCGTCTCGGGCGGTGCGGGTTGGCCTGAAGCCGGTGCGAGTTCGGCGATGACGTTCCGGGTGGTGACCAGGTTCGCGAGTCGCGCTTCGGTCTCGGTCAGAGCGGCGGTCAAGTGCTGGATCTGGTCACGCAGTTCGTCAGCACGGGCTGCGGTCTTGTCGTGCTGGGCCTGGAGGTTGGCCAGGAGCTCGATGACGTTCACGCGGCCAGTCCGAGGGTGTCGCGCCAGGCTGGACTCGGTGTGGTAAGGCGGCGGGTCATGTTCGCGATCGAGGCCCAGTAGACGCGCGAGGCGGACGTGTCGGGCCGGTGATCGTACTCGCGGGCCAGTCTGCGGTGCAGCATCAACGTGCCGTTGACCTGCTCCACGATCCACCTCTTCGGTTGCGGGACGAAGCCTTTGCCCTGGTCGGCCGGATCGCGGCGGACGACTTCGACGTCGATGTCCAACAACGCGCCATGGATGAGGACTTCGTCCTTGAAGCCCTGGTCCACCAAAGCCTTCTCCAGACGCATCCGGCAGCGCTCGGCGGCCTGGTCGAGCAGGGCAGTGCCGGCCGTGTTGTCGTGGGCGGATGCGGCCAGCACGACGACGCCGATGATCAGCCCCAGAACGTCGACGGCCAGTCCCCGCTTGCGGCCCGACACCTTCTTGTTGGCGTCCAGTCCCGTCGTGGTCTTCGGGACACCCGCGGCCGCCCGCACGGACTGGGTATCGAGGATCACGAGGGACGGGTCCTCTAATCGCCGGGCCTTCTCGCGTACCTGGCAGCGCAGGAGTTCCTGGATTCGCTGGTCAAGGCCGTCCTGGCGCCACAGGCCGAAGTAGTAGAACACCGCCGACCAGGCTGGCAGGTCATGGGGCAGGTAGCGCCACTGGCAGCCCGTCCGGTTCTGGTAGAAGATCGCGTTCACGACCTCCCGCAGATCGCAGGATCCGGGATCTCCGGTCGCTGACCGTGCCACCTGGTCCTGTTTCCAGGCCGTGATCATCGGCTCGATCAACGCCCACTACTCGTCCGCTAAGTCGCTGGGGTACGGCTCTCGCTCCATGCCCGCATCTCAGCATGCACATGCCTGGCAGATGGCCAGCCCGACGGTCAGTACCTCGATCGAGCGATCACGAACCAAGGAAGATCGGACTTAACGTCCACTCAAGGGCAGCCTGCGCCAGTTGCGCTTCCGATTGCGCTTCCGATTGCGGACCGACAGCAATGGATCATGGGGCCTTACACCCGGCAACACTGATGCGCCGGGCGACCAGGAAGCCGACTGGGTCTTCGGGCTGGGTGGCCCCGCACCCAAGGAACTCTTGGACGGTGTCGGCTACGTCTTCCGCATCCGGTTCGAAACCCACGGAGCCGAGCGATGCCCCTACCTCGGTGTACAGCAGCGCGGTAAGGACACCGAGTGGACGCCATTCGCCACCGCAGCCCTGACCGCCAACGGGCTCTCCACACCGACTGTCGATGAGATCCGGGCCGCACGCCGGCGATCCACTGCAGGCAGTGGAAGCAGCAGCGCAACGAAGCCGCCACCCGACCCATCGACCTCCAAGCGCCAGGCGCACCGGAGTATGAGCCACGAGGAACTGATCGTTGCACTCCGCGACGCCTTGGAGCTGAATGCGCGCTGGGCGACCAAACCAACGTGGAAACGTCTAGGTCAGATGGCCGGTGTGGATTTCACCAGGTACAGCGACGAGAACTTGGTCGAATTACTCACAGAGGTCGACGTACCGATCCCCGCGAGCGACCCGGTGCTGTCAGCGCTCATACAGACGGACGATGGCGAACCGCTTGCCGTACCTGGCAGGCGTCGTCGACGGACTTGGGCTGGGGAGACCGTCATCGGCCTCTCATCTGAGACGGTGGGCGCAGCGGGAAGCGGACCGCGCATTCGCGAAATACGGAATGCCTCCACGCACCATGCCGTCGGCACTGCCGCTCGATGCAGCAGTGCCCGAAGTCCTCGCCCCCCTCCCTCGCGCCCCTCGCCGAGGAGGAGTCACGCGAGAGCGCCGACCTGCCACACACGACGGTCAGGCACCCGACGCCTGGGAGCGGCTGCAACGTCTGATCACCGAAGGACAGCAACTGCTCGGTGGCACACGGCGCAAGAGCCATACTCGCCTAAAGCAGGATCTGCGAACAGCGCGCCGGCTACTGGAAGGCACCCGCCGCACCCAGCTCAACAAGCGCGGGCGCCGGGTTCTGCGGGAGACACAGGCCCTGCTCGAAACTTCGGTCGCCGGAGCGCAGAAGGCGGAGCAGCAACGCCAGAAGACGTCCGGCGAATACAGAAGGCCAAATCGCCCTGTTGTGCCATCGAAGCCGGACCAGCAAAAGCACACGGCCCGGCCGCCAAAGGCCAAACGGACAACGAACCCGACCTCAGCCCAGGATGTACGCCAGCGGCTGATCGCAGTCGCACAAGCAGCTGGCACCACCCACTGGCTCCTGCTGGCCGGTGGCAAGAGCACCCCCCAGGAAATGCGTCTCAAGCTCCTGTCACAGATCGAGGACCGCTCGGGAAGCGACAGTCCGCTTCTCTCTGCCTTGGTAGTGGCCCCTGACGGCGGCCCGGTCCCGTACTTTCGGGAAATCCTCAAGGAGGTGGGCCTCGAAGTGCCGCGATCGCACGAGTCACTGTTGAGGATCTGGCGCCGCGAACAGGAACGTGCGCACGCGGCTTACGCGAGCCCTCCCCGGCCAATGCCACCCAGGCTTGTCCCCAGGAAGGCTGCTACCGACGCTGCACACAAGCCCGCTGGGGCTGGCTGAGGAGCCAAGGCGCCACTCCGCAGACCGAGACCATGGTCAGGCGATGATCCGTGGCGTAGTCGATTTTCCAGTCGGCATGGACCCCCGCCGCACCGTCCTTCTGGCACCGCAGCCCAACGGTCACTCAGCGGACCGATCGGCCGCTGCTAAGCGAGAATGCGACTGCCGTCTCGGACTCCTGGCCCCGCACGGACACCTGGCCTCGCCAGGATCCGCGTCCTCCCAGAACTCCTCGCTGTCCGCGGCGAACGCGCGGCCACTGCGACCAGCGCACACCCGCTCGGCTCCGTCCTCGACATCGTCAACGAGCATGCTAGAGACGCGCCCGCCACACGCGCCGCAGACACCAGAAACGATCTTCACCGGACGGCCGCCGGCAGCGTTCCGGAGAAACATCGCGAGGTCCGCAGAGACACCCTCGCCAGCCTGATCATCAGCATGCACAGGCACATCGGTCCAGACGCCGAAACAACACCCCCCCCATCTTGATCAACGAGATAAGCCCCTGCACCGGAGCGAAAAAGGCCAACTACTCAAGATCAGGGTTGACACCTGGTTTACACAGAGGCGGTGTTCAGCACTGTGAGCACCACCCCGGCGTCGTCATCTCCTGAGGCCTATTCACGGGGTGGTGCGGCCCGGATTCCTTGATCGTCAGGACGGCCCTGCTCGGTAGTCTGATGTCTACGACAACGTCAGAAGTGAACCGGGGCAGGGCCGTTGAGCTGGAACGTTACGGCAGGGTGAGGCAAGGATCAACTGGACGGGCTGGTGGTGCGGGTCCATCGGATACTCCTGACGGATCCGGATCCTGCGGTGTCTCCGGCACGGATGTGGTCGC
>NZ_JBVIHP010000031.1:0-17596 GCF_055570235.1 Streptomyces sp. NPDC031274
CCGCGTACCTGTGCTCCCCGCACCCGCAGGGATGGTCCCAGGCCCTTCGTCGTGCTGGAGACCGTGGTGCTGTGCTCCCCGCACCCGCGGGGATGGTCCCTGGAAGTGCTTGATGTAGTCGGCGTTCTCGTCGTGCTCCCCGCACCCGCGGGGATGGTCCCTTCCACGAACGCGCCGCCCTCCGCCGCGAGGAGTGCTCCCCGCACCCGCGGGGATGGTCCCTGCGACCGTCCGGTCCTCGATCCGCTGTATCCGTGCTCCCCGCACCCGCGGGGATGGTCCCCTTCTCCTTGGCCGCCTCGTACCAGTCGAACGGTGCTCCCCGCACCCGCGGGGATGGTCCCAACGGCCGCGAGCGCGAGGGCGCCGAAATGGCGTGCTCCCCGCACCCGCGGGGATGGTCCCGGCACGGCGCCGGGCCAGGGGACCATGGTCGTGTGCTCCCCGCACCCGCGGGGATGGTCCCACGGCGGACGCGCTCTTGTTGAGCAGGGAGCCGTGCTCCCCGCACCCGCGGGGATGGTCCCGAGCTGGCGGACGCCGCCCTGCAGCCCGGGGGGGTGCTCCCCGCACCCGCGGGGATGGTCCCTAGCGCCGTGCGTTAATACCGGAATTAAGGTTGTGCTCCCCGCACCCGCGGGGATGGTCCCCTGCTGCGCCTCCTGGCCCCCGGCGTCATGCCGTGCTCCCCGCACCCGCGGGGATGGTCCCTCGCGGGCCAGTGTGGTCGGGGCCGTCTCGCCGTGCTCCCCGCACCCGCGGGGATGGTCCCATGGACGGGCGCTGCCACTGGGACAGGGTCCACTGCTCCCCGCACCCGCGGGGATGGTCCCGGTGCCGATCGCGAGGGGAGCCTCTTCGGCGTCTGCTCCCCGCACCCGCGGGGATGGTCCCGCCGCCAGACCGCCGTCCTCAACGGCGGCACCGTGCTCCCCGCACCCGCGGGGATGGTCCCGGCACGGCGCCGGGCCAGGGGACCATGGTCGTGTGCTCCCCGCACCCGCGGGGATGGTCCCTACGGGGAGCCTGGTGTTGGTCTCAACTCTTTGTGCTCCCCGCACCCGCGGGGATGGTCCCCGCCGCAGAGCAAAGGAATCTGCGGCGGTTTCGTGCTCCCCGCACCCGCGGGGATGGTCCCGCGCGCATGGGCCGTCTGGTCCTGACCGGGGCGTGCTCCCCGCACCCGCGGGGATGGTCCCTCGCGCTAACCGTCTGCGCGGTGGTGGTCTATCTGCTCCCCGCACCCGCGGGGATGGTCCCGCTGAGCAGGTGGAGGGGGCCGGTGCCGCAGACTGCTCCCCGCACCCGCGGGGATGGTCCCGACGGCAGCCGCTTCGGACTGGCCATCGTCGTCTGCTCCCCGCACCCGCGGGGATGGTCCCTCCCCGACGGCGGAAGGGCACTGTTCACCGTCCTGCTCCCCGCACCCGCGGGGATGGTCCCCCGAAGTCGTCGGAGGCCGGGGGTTCGTGGCCCTGCTCCCCGCACCCGCGGGGATGGCCCGGTTGTTCAGCTGCTCGCGCAGGACCTCCAGCTGCTCCCCGCACCCGCAGGGATAGTCCCGCGGCCGCGCGTGGGTGAGCGTCGATGTCCTCTACGCCGTCCCGCTCGCTGGGGTTCTCGGGGTCTGTGCTTGTTGATGGCATCTGTGGACCGGAGTTGTTGTCAGTGCTGCGTGCCAGGCTGGGTGCGCCCGGCGGTGCCCATCTCGAAGCCGATGCTGCCGCCGGGCGCACCTCCCCCGTTTGCCGAGTCGGCACGCCGCATCAGCCGGCAGCGCGCATACTCGACGCACAAGTCCCCACCAGCACCACAGAATCCATCGACCCCATGCCCCTTATGCCCGAATCGGCGAAGCTGCTCGAAACCAGCACCTGGCAGCGATAAACCCGCAGGTCACGCAGGCTGCTCCCCGCACCCGCGGGGATGGTCCCGAATGCCTCGCTCCATGGCTGGGCCTGCCGGAACTTCCCGTAGTGACCTGGCCCGAGCCGTCCGACGAGGACGAGCAGGACGGACTCCACTGGAAGACCCGCGACCTCCACCGCTGGGCCGCCGGACGCCCCTTCGCCTGGCTCGATGACGAAATCACAGACACCGACCGGACCTGGATCGAGGCACACCACCCGGGCCAGGCCCTCCTGCATCGCGTCGATGCCCGGCACGGCGTCACCGAAGAAGACTTCGCCACACTCGACCACTGGCTGCGGCTACACCAGGGCTAATTGCCCATTTCGCCCGCTCGACGAGCTCCCTACGGAAGAGCTACACCCTTCGTGAACACGCTGTCCTCCATGTTGACGCCGGTCAGATCAGCACCCGGTGCGATCACCTGGGACAGGTCGCTGCCGCGGAAGACGGCTCCGGTCAGGGTGGCCGACGCAAGGTGGGCGCCGAAGAACGAGACACCCTCGAAGACGGCTGCGGTGAGGACCGCCCCCTGCAGATTCGCCCCTTCCAGACTGACGTCGCGCAGAACGGCGCCAGCGAGACGGGCCTCACGCAGATCCGGCATGGCGGGGCTATCTCTGACGGGCTGGCGCCCGAGCACGGTCAGAGCAGCGGCGACATCGGGCGCGGGAAAGTCGCGGGACTCGCGTTCTGGATCCGTACCCTCGGAACAACTCGCCGCCGCCTGGCAGACGTTGCTGCCAGACGCCGGGGTGCGGATGAAGGCGGAGAGGACCTCGACGACGGTCCGGTGGTCCTTGTCGCTGTCGTTCATGATGCGTTCGAGGCTGTAGATACCGCCGAGCCGCTGGTGCAGGTTGCCGGAGCCGAGCAGCTTGATCGCCTCGACGTAGCGTTCGGTGACCTGTCCCTCCCGGGTCAGCTCCGCCTGTTCACGGTCTTTCTCGCGCCCGTGAGCGAACTGTTCCTGGCTGTGCGCGTACAGCTTCTCGGCGTGCTGGTGGGTGCGGCGGGTGTAGTAGAGGCCGAGCGCGGCCACCGCCCCGGCCCCGACGGCGACCAGCATGGTCCGAAAACCGGTGATGACGACGCCGTCGGCGGGCTGGAGGTGACGCTCGCGCAGGTGGGCGCCGTCGATCCACCACGGTCCGCGCCACAGCAGGAGGACGTATCCGAGTGCTGCGGCCACGCCGAGGGCGGCGTAGATGCGGTGCCTGGTCTGCGCTCTCATACAGCGCATCATCACCCGGAATGCCCGCGAACAGGGCGTTCCTGAGGATAAGTTGAGGGTTATCGAAGTGGTCCTCTGCTCAGCTGCGCGTGAGACGGGGAAGGGAGCTGCGGTGTACCGGAGGCGATGTCGGTGAGCAGCTCGGCGAGGAGGTCTTCCTCGTAGGCCGGCACAGCGTGCTGGAGCATCGCAGGTACCAGCTCCTGGTCCCACGGAGCGTCCGAGCTCTGCAGGTTCACGGTGTCCTTTCGCTCGGCGTTGTCGGGGACGGCCGCGCGGTAGTCGGCTGCGCCCATCCGCCATGCAACCGCGTCGGGTGCGGCGGTAAGGAGGGCCCTCGTGTGCGCCAGGCCAGCCTGGTCGAAGTCTGCGCGGACGGCGATGTTCCAGCCTGCCGCTGACAGGGCGCCGATGGCTTCGCATTCGTGTTGGGAGGGCGTGCCGGCAGTGCAGATCACCCGTGGCGTCACGGAACCGTCCTGGGTGAGGCCTCGGCTGCTTGCAGCGGCGAGCACGGACGGATTTTCGGTGACGAAGACCCACATGCCGGGGTCCTGGGGAGGCTCCCAGTCGATGGCGGTCAGTTCTCGGGGTGGAAGGGTGAATGTAGCTCCCGTCGGGATTCGCCACCCTCGGGGTGTGATCCCGGTGATGATGAGTCCGCCGAGGAGGTCGTCGCAGTCCACTCCGAGACGTCCCCAGCTCGAACGCGCAGGCATGCCGGCGAAGCCGGTCAGGGCCAGCACCAGTGCGGGCAAAGGGCCTGCGTCGAGTGCATGAGGGTTGCCTGGTACCAAAAGGCGACGGTCGATGCGTTGTCCCGTCGGGGGCAGCCGGGCAGCGATCTGCAGTGCCTGGTCGAGCAGGTTCGCCGGGTCTGGCGTATGGAGCAGACGGGTGACCCATCCCAGTGTGCGAAGCCGGCTGAAGACGGTTTGCGGCCCGACGCGTGTGCGGATGTGGTGGGGCAGGTCCACCGCTGCATGCTCAAGTTGGGTGCGGATTCGGTCGGATGCGGCGGTCTGCAGAGCGCGGCGGCGGGCGTTGACGGCCAGGTGTCGGCCGCAGGCATGGGCGGCGACGGCTCCGGGGGTGAGACGGGAGCCTCGGACCGCCACCGCAGAGGCCAGTCGGTCCAGGCTGACGCGGCGTCTTTGTCCTGGTTCCAGGGGCCGTGGGTCGATGAGACCGGCTGCGGCGGCCCGTTGGGCGGGGTCGTCGGGCACTGTCACGGTCACCGTGGGGCCATGGGTGAGGGACTCGTCGCCGCGTCGGTCGGCTGCGGCAGCCAGGGCCTGCCACAGCCAAGCGAGTTCGGGGACGAGCAGCGGTGCCAGATCGGCCCCGTCGCATGCTCCGTCGCACAGGGTGCAACTCATGCCTCTCCCTCACTGTGGGCTGCGGTGTCTGTGTCCCCGGGCAGGGGCTGGTCCGTGCGGATGTGCATGGGGAAGGCGACCACGGTGCTGTCGGGGGCGGCTTCGAGGTCGTGGGCGTCGATGCCGTCCCAGGCGCCCGGTGCGCCGTCCCAGAGGTAGGAGGTGCACAGGATGTCCAGGTCGAGTGTGGCGAGGTAGCGGGCGAGTCCTTCGCGGCCGCGTTCGTCCACTTCGGCGGGGACTTCGTCGAGGGGGACCAGGCGCAGTCCGGTGGTGGTGAAGCGGTCGTAGCTGGCGGCGATGGCGGCCAGCATGGGGGCCAGGACGACCAGACGGCGTTCGCCGCCGGACAGCCCGGTGCGGGGCCCCCAGGTGCTGGTGACGGGGGCGCCGTCGGGGCCGGGTCGTTCGACTAGGTATCGGACGTCGACCCAGTTGCGGATGTCGATGGCGGTGGAGAGGCGTTCGGCCATGGTGGCCCCGTCTGTGGCGGCCAGCAGAGCCTGGAGTGCCTGGCCGACTTCTTCCTTCTGAGCGTCGGTGCGCAGTGCGTCGCTGATTTCGCAGCACAGGTGGAACACGGTGCGGGTGGCGGTATCGAGGTCGGAACGCAGGTTGATCTGTACTTGCACGCCGACGCCGGAGGATGCTTTGGCGGCCCGCATCTTGCGGTTGACGTCCTTCTTCCAGCCGGTCAGATCGGCCCAGGCGGTGCCGATGGCCGCGGGCAGGCGGCCGATGACGAAGTCGCGCAGTGCGGCTGCTTCGGCGGCGTCGAGAGCGGCCTTGGCCCGCTCGGCGAGGGTCTGGGCGCGCTGGGCGGCGTCGAGGGGGTAGTAGCGGGTTTCCGCGTGGGTGAGGACGAAGTTGTCGAGCTCCTCAAGGCCGGCGGGCGGCTCATCACGGGCGACGGTCCAGGTCTGGACGAGTTCGGCGCGGACCGCGTCGTAGCGGTCACCGAGGGTCTTCTTGGAGGCAGTGGGGCGGCGGGTGAGAAGGGCCTCGACGGCGGTGAGGAGTTCGGCCGCAGCGGGGCCCGGGGCGGTGAGGCTCGGTTCGGCGCCGAGGGCTTGGGCCAGGGGTGGCCAGGCGAGCAGCGTAGCCAGGTGCGCGCTGGTGGTCTGTTGGAGGGGGAGGATTTCTGTGAGCCGGCCTTGTGCGGTGGCGAGGTCGCCTTCGCAGCCGGTGAGGTTCTTCTGGGTCTCGACGAATTGCTCGGCGGCCTGCTTGTGCTGCCTGCGCAGGATTTCTGCCCGGGCCTTCGCCTCCTCGTAGCGGCGTGCTGCGTCTGCGGCGTCGCCGTGAGATTGGGCTTCGGCGAGTTCCGCCTGAGTCTCGAGCGCGATGGTGTGCAGGTCTTGGGCGGTGTGCTGGAGTTCGCTGAGGTGTTCGGCCAGGGCCGTCTCGTCGGGCAGATCCGTCACGGCCCGCTGGATCCGGGGCAGCAGCCGGGTGGAGAGCTGCGATGCACAGGTGCGCAAGGTCTGGGCGTGGGCGCCGCATGTGTCGATCAGTGCGGTCAGGTCGCTGGGGTCGGCCGGCAGGTTCAGACTGCGCGCACGAGTTTGCCAGGCGGTGTGCAGGCGGGTGTGTTCTGCCGTGGCGTGTTCGGCTTTGCCGCGTAGCGACTGGGCGGCGAGGCGGCGTTCGTTGGCGGTTTTGGCGGTACGGGCGCGTTCGGCCTCGGCCGTAGTCAGGGCGCCCCTCGGCGGGAAGGAGCGTCCCTCGGCGCGCAGGGTGTCGCGTTGTTGTCGCCGCTCAGCGGCGAGCGTGCGCTCGTGGGTGGCGCCGGCTTCGAGTTCGTGTGCGGTGGCGTCCAGTTCGTCGGCCTTGGCGTGTGCGGTGGCCAGGCGGGTGCGGGCACCGATGTGCGACGCGGCGGGAATCGCGTGTTGGGCGGCACGCAGGGCGGTTGCGGGGTCCGCGGTGAGGGGCCCCGCGGTGAAGGTGCCGTCGCATCCGATGGTCAGGGCCGCGCTGTGTTGGTGGGGGGCGGCTGCAGTGTCTGTCAAGGCGATGCGCTGCAGGACTGCGTGGACGAGGTCGGTCTGTGGATGGGTGGGAGCAGCGTCGAGGACCGCGGTCAGGTTCGGCTCCTGGATGGGGCCTGCAGGAGTGATGTTCCAGGTGCGGGTGGTGGCTGCGCCCGGATGGAGGTGGGCACCTAGGATGCCTGCGCTGGCAAGAGCCAGTTCAAGCAGCGCCTTCTGCTCGTCGGCGTTGTCGAGGACTGGGCGCCATTCGAGGGCGCTGCCCAGTGCGGTGTCGTCCTGGCCCTCTTGGGCCCAGGCGGGGCGGGGTAGCGGCAGAAGCTGTCCCGAGCGCAGGTGGCGGGCGTCCGCGCGGTGCTGTGCGGCGGTGAGGTCGTGACTGGCTGCGGTGGCCAGGTGCCCTCGTGCTGCGTTCTCGTGGTCGGCGGCCAGGGTTTCACCGCTGCGCAGGACGTGCTCGGCCCAGGTGTTGAGCTGGTCGCGGACGGTGGCGGGTTCCGCGTCGTGGAGGGCCTCGACGTCATCGGTGTCCCAGGCGAGCGAGGCGTCCGTGTGGGGTGCGGGTTCGTTGTGCAGACCCCGCAGGACGGGGTGGTGCGGGGCCCACTGGGCGACGGCGGCCAAGCTCTGGTGGGCGGCCGAGCGGGCGGCAACGGTAGCGCGTTCGTGGGCTTGGCTGGCTTCGTCGTAGAGGCTCTCGCCGCCGCTGGCCTGGCGGTGTGCGGTTGCGGCTGTGCGTTCGGCTGCAGCCACCGGGTCGTGGTCGCGCAGGACCAGTGCGGCTTTGTCGGCTGTGGAGCAGTGTTGTTGGGCTCGGTGCTGCCAGGCGGTGGCGGCGTGGTCGAGGCCGTCACGGTCGTAGGTGAGAGTCAGGCCGGGTCCAGGGTCGGCGACGCGGTCGGCGACCGGGCGGGTGATGCGGCCGCGGGGATGATGGGCCAGCAGGCTGTCCACGGCAACAGGTGCCGCCTCGGCGGCCTCTGCTGCAGCGGCGAGGTCCTGGAGGTCGCCGCTCATGTCGTCGAGGGCGGCCTGGCCGGTGCGGGTCTGTGTGCGGGCCTGCTGGGCAGCGGCGTGCAGGCTGTCGTAGCGGCTGGATGCGGCGCGCTGCTCGGCGCGGAGCCGCTTGCTCAGGTCTATGACCTGCTGGTGGGAGCGGTAGGCGTGACTGTTCTCGATGGCCCGGATGGCGGCCTGGGCCTTATCGCACTCGTTCTCGAGATGGTGGGCTTCGCCTTTCGCCCGCTCGGCTTCGGCTTTCGCATTCTCCAACAGGCTTGTGTACTTCTGGAGTTCCCGCTTGCGGTCTGCAGCCTTGTCGTAGGCCTCACGTGCGGCTGTATGGGCGGCGCGGGTGGCGTCGACGACGTGTGCGGTCCACACCTGGGCGAAGTCCTGCAGGAGAGTGGCGGCGTATTCATCGCGTTCGAAGGCGTCTCGGGTGGTGTCGGATTCGGCGAGGGCCTCGGCCGTGGCGGTCAAAACGTCCTCGGCCACTCCGGGCAGGGACTGGCGCAGCGCGTCGGCGGCCGCGGACGCGGAGACTTCGCCCAGCAAGGTGGGATTGCGGACTTCCCGCAGCCGTGAGGCGAGCAGGCGCAGTTCACCGGACGTGGTGGCCCAGACGCGGGAGGCCAGTTCTTCGACGTATTCCTCGGGCTCGGTAAACACTCGTCCGCCGGCATTCTCGACGGCGGCAGTGAATTCCTCAAGCTCCAGGGCGCTGTTGCGGGGGCCACGCAGCGGCAGGTCCTTGAGCGGCTGGCCGGGCAGGGTGAAAGGGACGACCCGAACGGCCGGCGTGGAGCTGGGCGAGTACTGCAGGCGTACACCGAAGCTGACGGCGCCGTGGCTTGCTGCCGGTTGTGCGGACGTGCCGGGGGCTGCTTCACCGGCTGGCGCGGCGAACGTCAGCCACAGGTACCCGTAGCGGCGTCCCTTGGCGAGGGCGCCTTCGCTCATCAGGAGTTTCAGCGTGGTGGGGCGGGCTTTGCCGGCGGCCAGCTTGGCTGAGTTGAGGTCGAGCAAGTAGGGCCACAGGGCTTCCAGCGCGGTGGTCTTGCCGGTGCCGTTGGGACCGCGCAGCAGCAGCCGGCCCGAGGGGGCCGGCAGTTCGAGGTCGCCATAGCGCCACACGTTCGACAGCCCGGCGGCGACAAGCCGCCAGCGGCCTGTGAACCGCTCTGTGTTGCCGCTGGGGACAGGCATAGGCGGCTGGGAGAAGTCCAGATCGAGGATGTCGCTCATGCCGGGTGTTCCTCCGTAGTGCGGTCGGTGTCGGCTGCGTTGAACAGGTCCTGCTGCAGAGGCAGTTCGAGGGATGGGGATGCCGCTTTGGTACGTGTCCGGGCGGGCTTGGGGCGGGCAGGGCTCTCCCGCGCCCAGCGGCCGGTGGTGGGGGCGAACCACCACATGCAGGCAGCCTCTTGGTCTGTGGACACGGCTGCGGGGGCCGGCTGGACCAGATGGAGGCCGGTGAGTAGCCCGCGGACCTTGTCGGCGAGCAAGAGGGGATCTTGAACGTATTCGGCGCTCCACCCGCCTCGGCCGGCGGCGTTGTCTGCGCCGAAAGAGGTCAGTACGTGCACCACGTCCATTTGAGGCAGGGCGCGCCATCCCGGCCCAGGTCCGTTGTCGATGGTGCCGTGCAGGGCGGCGTGGTCGAGCAGGAGCAGGGCGGCGTGGGCGACGGTCCCCGTGGCCGGGAAGGGCATGGGGCCCAGTTCGTTCAGGTGACGGTAGGCCTCGTCGGGCACCACGAACGCGGCCCCTTCCACCCGGCGTTCCAGCACCAGCCCGAACGCCGCGGCGAGGGGGCCTCCGTCGTCGCCGCGCACGCGCTGGCTCAGCCACTGGGCTTCGGCGTCGTCCAACAGTGCGGTGTGGACACAGGTGTCGTCCACGAGCGCACGGCGCATCCGGCGGGCGGCATCCGGTGCACGGTGCGCCTGTTGCAGCCAGGCATGCGGGTCGGCAGCCGGGTCGAGGGTGCCCGGGTTGGCGATGACGTAGGCCAGGCGGGTGTGGTGGACGGCGAGCAGGACGGGGGCCTGGTCGTCGCGCAGGTAACGGTCGAGATCACCGTCGAGGCATTCGACAACACCTCGGTCGTCGAGCATGTGCAGGGCGGCCAGGATCGCGCGGCGCTCGGTGATGTCGTGGTGGGTGGGCAGGCCGGCCTCGGCTGCGGCCGCGTGGCCCTGGGCGACCAAGTGGCCCAGGGCGGTGCGCGGCGGCATCGATTCGGCGGCTGCCAGCAGCAGGAAGAACCAGGAGCAGGCGGCAGGGCTCGGCCCCGCCGCGGCCCATTCCCGGGGGCGCGGCGGTGGACTCTTGCGCAGGCGGACCAGGTCCCGTTCGACGATGAGGACCCATCCCAGCCGTGCGACGGCGGAGCGCAACGCGGGCTCGTTGCGGCGTACGGCGGCGATGAGATCGTCGTGGCGCCCGCGGATGAGCCAGCAGGTGGCCGCCAGACGGCGCAGGAGCGCAGCGACCTCGGCGTCGGCCTCCGGGCGCCAGGCCTTTCGGCGGCGCGGCTGCGGCGCGGCCGGTTGGGATGCGGGAACGTTCGGGGTGTCGTTCATGCTGCGCCCTCCCGTCGGGGATCGGCAGCCGCGGTCCGGTGGTCCGCGGCTGGTGTTGGCGGGGCTGTGTGCGGGGCGATATGCAGGGCCGCGCGGGCAGAGGGGTCATGGGTCGTGGTGGTGCCGGCCAGGGCGGCCAAGGCTGCCGCGGAGGGGCGTTGACCGGGACGGTGGAAGAGAGGAATGCGGCCGGGCAGCAGCACACGCCAAGTGGGGGCGTTGAGCGTGCCGGTGCCGGTGCCGGTGTGGACGAGGGTGCAGGCCAGACCGGCGTGCGTGCCGGTGCGCTGGGAGCCGGCAGCACCCGCGCGGGCGGCGGCCATCAAGGCGGCAAGCGCAGCACGGGCTGCTGTCTCGTCCATCTGCTGGCCGGGCAGCGCAGCCAGCACGGCGGCGAGTGCTGTGCGGTGTTCGGCCGCGCGGCGGGCCCTGGCCTCGGCTACCTGGGCTTTGGCTGTGGTGTCGTCGCGTGGTGCGGCGCCTTTGCCGCGTGGCCCGGAACGGCCTGAGGTGCGCAGCAGACTCGGTACGGACACTTGGGGACCGCCGCGCCATGACGGGTTGCGGCCCATGGCGTCCTCGTCGGCCTGGCCATAGAGCTTGCGCCAGGGATGGTCGCCGAGGGCGGCCTGGAAGATCTGCACCCCGATGTGCGGGGTGAGGACAGCCTGGGCAAGTGCCAGAGCGCGGGTGCGGGTGGAGGCGGTGCCTGCCGAGGAGTGCAGCCGCCGCAGGTTGGCGTGCATGCTCGGCAGCGCCCGTACCAAGCGCAGCGAGAAGCGGGCAGCACGTCCACTGCGGGCGTCGAACCAGGCGCACAGCCCCTCCCAGTCCCCCATCCGTCCCCCGCGGGAGGCGCTGAGGGCGCCGGCGGCGATCAGGGCACGGGCCTGCGAGGCGTCGACGGCCGCCTGGGCCAGCAGGGCGAACCACGGCCGCAGCTTCGTCAACGCCGTGGCAGCCCGGGCGGCACCGGAGTCGAGTTCGGCCGCCACACGGGTGGCATAGTCGACCAGCAGTCCTTTGAGGTCACTGGTGTCTTCCTCATCCAGATCGAACCGGTCGGCGAGGCCGATCAGCGCGTCCTCCGCTCCGACCAGGGCGGCGTCCAGGTCATCGTGGCTGGTGAACACGACACTCACGGCATCCAGCACGGCAGCCTCGATGCAGCCGGTGTCGGGGTCGGCCGTGCCGAGTGTCTGGGCGAGCTGCTCGAGCTGGACAACGATGCGGTTCAGCGAGGCGATCGGGATCTCTCGCGCGGTGGCCGTTCCCGCCAGGACCTGGCGGTAGAAGCGCTGGACGTGCCGGCCGGCGGGGCTGGCGGTGTAGCGCCAGTTCCGGGCCAGGATCTCGGTGTAGCGGCGGGCGTGACTGGTATCGGTTCGGATCGAGACCGCGCCCATGTCTTTGAGGGCGTCCAGGCGCTTTTCCACCACGCGAACGTCCAAGCGCCGCCCGGCTGCGGCGAGTGCTGCGGCGGCCTCGGCCACCGTGAGGTCGGTCACCGACCCTTCCAACACATCCATGATCGCGATGTATTCGTCGTGCTCCGGCCGCACCAGATAGCTGACAGCTTCACGTGCGTCAGCCGCGCTGCCGGCAGCTGGATTCATTTCCTCTGGTTCCACTGCTCCCCATCCCCGGGCTCATTGCCGCCTGCCTCGATCCCCTCTCGAAAAGTAGATGCCGTCACTGACAACGCCCGCGGAGAACAAGGGAATTCGACAGCTCACGCCTTCTTGCGTGTGTCGTGAATACGTCGTTCGCCATCAGCGGGTGACGTTCAAGACCGTTCAGCCTTTCTCAGCTCCGCAGGACACTCCAACCAGATCCAGCCTGCACCGTTTCGCCGGCCAGCCAGATGCGATACGCCTGCGGCACAAGCGCAGACCGGCGCGCCTGCGACTCCCCCACACCAGCACCCGGGAAGGAATTCAGCCATCCTGAAAACGGGATCGAACTGCCGAGCACAGCAGGCCGGCAATCGCACCCCCGCCCGCACATATTAGACAATATGTTCGAATTACTGGTGGCTTCGCATTCTCCTCCACGCCGCTCTAGCGCGAACATGAGTTCGGCCGCCGCTTCCTGGCCGACGAGGCCCCAGCACAGGAACCGTCATGACCGACCGGACCACCTGCCAGATCAGCCGGGACAACCGCTCTGACGGGGCGTATTCAGCAAGAGGCACGACCGCACCAAGCAGAGGCTCCTGCGTCTCCTGCACCACGGCCGCCCCGGCCGAGCAGGCCGCCGCGGCACCGCAGCCGGAGCACACCCCGGCAGGACGGAATAGCCTCCTCGGCGGCACGCGGCGACAGACCGAGCATGTGCCGCGGCCTGGGGGCATATGGCGCCAGGAAGGCGCCGGCCGGAACTGTTGCGGCTGCGGAGGAATCGGCCGGGAGCGCACGCGCGGGTATGACGGCCCGCCTCAGCGTGCGGCGGGTGCTGGTGACATGCAAGATCGACGCTCCGTACTCAGAGCGCCGATCTTGTGCGGTTCACGCGGCAACGTGTAACCGCTGGGTTCCTGATCGCATGGGTGGAGCCCGCAACTCTCAGGAGCAGCCGGACGATTCCGACGCAGAGAGCTTCTCGCGAAGCCGAAAACATACGGTGAACGCTGGACCCGGCTGTCCTTCCTGTCTGCAGTCCCCCCTGCGCAGCGCGTATCGCCAGGCCAGGTCGGTGATGATTTCCGCAACGGGCCGGGGGCCGGCACCCGGCGAAGGCGATCGTTGGCACAGTCTGACTGGGATAACACCGCATTTATCACCGGCCCGGCCTGACCCCACGGCTGCCCGGCGATGCCTATCAGCAGATCACGGCCCCGATCACCCGCCGCGGCGATTGATGCCATGGCGCTGCACTGTGGACGCCAGCGCATCAACGGCCGCAAGGGGCTCGCCTGGCACAAGGAGGCGATGCCACGATGCAGATCCCCATCTCGGTGTCGGCAAACACCAGTTGGGCGACATACCTGGAGCCCGCAACACGCCGACGCGCCCCTGGGCGCGGGCGTCGAACTCAGGAGGCAGGACATGCCCCGCACATCTCACGCTATGGGGTGCGTCGCAGACGGCGCACCCCGCAACAGGCTCTCGACACCCGACACTGTGGTCATCGTCGTCATCACAGTGCTGGCCTGCGTGATGTCAGGCAGCGGCCTGGACGCATCGTCGACGCTGGCGGTACTGGGCGGTGCCAGTCTGGTCTCGGCGGGCACGCTGCTGGCGCTGCGGGGGGCAGGGCAGCGGCTGGGGCCGCTGATCGTGCGGGTGACGCACGCGGTCTTGGCGCCCTAGGCGCACCGGCCATGGGGCGCAGGGAAAACCCCATCGCCACGCCCAACGGGGCACTGGAGAAGCTGGCTCGCTGGCTGCGCGCCCAGCGCGCGGCCAGCGGATGGTCCTATGCTCAACTGGCGGAGCGGGCGGGATGTCATGCCACGACGCTTCAGCGTGCGGCGTCGGGGCGCGGCGTGCCCAGCGCCCGTGCCGTCCAGGCGTACGCACGGGCCTGCGGTGCTTCGGCCGATGCGGCGATGGATCTGTGGAGACAGGCCCGCCGGGGCGAGCACTACGGCTCTGCCGACATTCGTCCGGCGCCAAGCCCGATGTATGTCGACGGGATCGGCAAGTTCAAGGCCGCCTTGCAGGAGCTTTACGCGCGGGCCGGCCGTCCGACAGTGCGCGACATGGAACAACGGGCGGGCGCCTGGGGAAGGCTGCCGCACAGCACCGCTCACCGCATCGTGCAGGGTCAGACAGTGCCCCGTGACGAGCATCAACTGATCGGGTTCCTGGTCGCGTGCGGGGTCACCGAAACAGAGCACCGCCCGTGGGTCGACGCGTACAGGCGCGTTTTCGGGCACGCCGGCCGCGAGGCGCTCCCGCCTGCGGGGCGGACAGCGCCTCGCGTTCTGGGGCATGCTCCGCACGAGGCGCTCCCACCCAGACAGCGACCAGCACCCCCCGCGCCTGCGGCCCCGGCCCAGGCACCGGGACTGCGCTTCAGCGTGCTCGGACCTATCCGTGCCTGGCACGGCGCCGAGCAGCTGCCCATGGGCTCTCCGCAGCAGCGCGCCCTGCTCGCGGCGCTCCTCCTGCGCGCCGGCCGCACGGCGACGTCACACGAACTGATCGACGCCCTCTGGGGCGACGAGCCGCCCTCACAGGCCCTGGCCGCCGTACGGACGTACGCGTCACGCCTGCGCAAGGCCCTGCCCGCCGGAGTCCTGTTCAGCGAGTCCGGCGGCTACGCAATCACGGTGAGCGAAGGCGCCCTGGACCTGTCGCTCGCCGAAGACTTGTGGGCGGAGGCGGAGAAAGCGCGCGGCGTCGCCGACCTCGCCCAGGCCCGCTCCCTGGTCAACAAGGCGCTCAGCCTCTGGGACGGCGAACCCCTGGCCAACGTCCCCGGGCCGTACGCGGAAACGGAACGCACACGCCTGGAGGAGTGGCGCCTGCGGCTCCTGGAATCCCGCCTGGACATGGACCTGGAGACCGGCTGCCACGCGGAGGCCGTCTCGGAACTCACCGCCCTCACGGCGGCGCACCCCCTGCGCGAACGCCTGCGCGAACTGCTGATGCTGGCCCTCTACCGCAGCGGACGCCAAGCAGAAGCCCTCGCGGTCTACGCCGACACCCGCCGCCTGCTCGACGACGAACTGGGCGTGGACCCCCGCCCCGGCCTGAAGGAACTCCAGCAACGGATCCTCCAGGCCGACCCGGCGCTCGCCGAGCCGCCCCCAGGACCGCCTGAGCCCCAGCCGCAGGCGATACGCCCTGCGCAACTCCCCGCCACCGTGCCCGACTTCACCGGGCGCGCATTCTTCGTGGCAGAGCTCGGCAATGTCCTGGCCTCGGCCGAGGGCCGGGTGATGGCGGTCTCCCTGCTCGCCGGCATCGGCGGCGTGGGCAAGACGACACTCGCGGTGCATGTGGCACACGCGGCCCGTGCCCACTTTCCCGACGGCCAGCTCTACACCGACCTTCAGGGCACCGGGGGCCAGGCGGCAGAGCCGACGACCGTACTGGGCGCGTTCCTGCGCGCCCTGGGTACGGCGGACACGGCGATCCCCGACACCATGGAGGAGCGGGCGGCGCTGTACCGATCGGTGCTCGATGGCCGCCGCGTGCTGGTACTGCTGGACAACGCACGCGACGCGGCCCAGGTACGTCCCCTACTCCCCGGCATGGAGGGCTGCGCCGCCCTGGTCACGAGCCGGGCACACATACTGGACCTGTCCGGAGCGCACCTGGTGAGCCTGGACGCGATGTCAGGCGAGGAAGCCCTGCAGCTCTTCGCCCGCATCGTGGGAGAAGAGCGCGTGGCGGCCGAACCGGCCATGGCCCTGGAGGTAGTCGAGGCATGCGGCTTCCTGCCCCTGGCGATCCGCATCGCCGCCTCCCGCCTCTGCGCCCGGCGCACCTGGACCGTGGGAGTCCTGGCCGCCAAACTCGCCGACGAACGCCGGCGCCTGGACGAGCTCCAGGCCGGAGACCTGGCCGTGCGGGCGACGCTCGACCTGAGCTATCGCCAGCTCAAGAGGGAACAAGTCCACACCCTGCGCACGCTCGGTGCGCACACCAGCCCGTCCATCTCCCTGAACACCGCACGCAGCATGCTCCAGTGCGGCACGGACGAAGCCGAGGACCGCCTCGAAGATCTGGTGGACGCCGGGCTTCTCGCCCCGCTGGACCCTGGACGCTACCGACTGCACGACCTTGCCTGGCTCCACGCCAAGACAGCAGCCTCGGAACACCCCGGCGACCACGTCACGGATGAGGGAACTGGCGCGTAGACCCGTCGGGCCCCGCAGACCGCCCTCCGCCATGGGCATCGTCAACTGGCAGCTTGCCGCGACCGTGGACGACCGGCTTGACCATCGCTCATCACCCTTTGGCCTGACAGCGCGGGGCTATCCGGCGGACAGGCGCAGCGGCAGGCAGCACCGTGCACGGTAGGGCAGGCGCAGCACTGGCCAGTCGCTGCCCTCGGCACGAAGAGCCTGGGCCCGCCATGCTGAGCACGCCGATTCTCGAGCCGTCTGGGCCGGCCCCGGCTGCGAAACCGTGCCCCGCCCCGCGGCCAGCCATGAGTCCCTCGTTAGCCGGCCATGAGCCGTTCAACGCCTTCGTGTGGAGCAGACACCAGGAGTGGAAGGGGCGTTGCACGCTCAGCGGCGTTGTCTGGCTGCGGAGCATGCATCGTGGTGCAGTTCGGTGACCGCCTGGGACAGCTGGGGTAGGTCGGACAGTTCGATGTTGCGCGGGTTGGCGGCGTAGCCGATCAGTCCGAGCAGGCGGTGCACGATGTCTGCTTCTTGTTTCTGGCGCTGCCAGTTGCCGTCGTCCAGGCCGTCGTGGTCGGTCGCAGGGGGTGGGGCGCTGCGAAAGCGTTCGTCTTGTGCCAGGCATTCGCGCAACGCGCTGGGCCAGATGAGTAGCGGCGGCTGGGGGGTGTTTTTCTGCCGGGGGGCCAGGGCGTGCATGAGGAGGGCTTCGTGGGAGTTGTCGACGCGTTCTTGGAGGTTGTCGATCGCGGCGAGCTGGGCGGCAATGTGACGGATTCTTACCGCGTGTTCGAGTGCCCAGCTGCGTTCGGCGCGGCGGCTGCGTAGTTCCCTGGTGTGTTCGACGCGTTCGTTCTGGGTGCGTGCTGCTGTGCCGTCGGGGCGGATCTGGGCGCGTCCGAGTTGGAGGTGGCGGCGCTCGGCTGCCTGGCGGCCGCTGAGTTCTTGCCATTCGGCGAGTTGCGCCCAGGTGATTCTTTTGGTGCGGGCCAGGGTGGTGAGTTTGAGTTCGTCGTGTTCGAGTTTTTCGCGGAGCATGCGGATGGCCAGCAGCGCGGACAGGATCTCGGGTTCGGTGGCATCGGGCTGCAGGGTGCCCTCGGCGCGCTGGCAGATGCGGTCGTAGGTGCGGGCGATGTCCATCAGCCGGCCCGGGGAATCGCTGTCGAAGCGGGGCAGGCGGGGTGAGCCCGGTGTGTGTTCCGTCAGCAGGGTCCATGCCTGGGTGCGGTGGTGTTTCCTGTCCGGGCCCGGGGTGGCACGGGAGGTGCCTGTCGTCTTCATGACGACTCCTCAAGTCGTCCGTATGACGACATCGGCCGGTCCTGCGTCGAAAGGCCCGGCGCGGGGGCGGCGTCGCCCCCGGCATGATCGTGGCGCCGTGCGGGTGTGGTCGTCTGCCGAGCGCGGGCGCGGCGGCGCCATCGTGCATGCAGGGCGCCGCCCGCCACCATCGTGAGGGCAGCCAGCAGCGAGGCTAAGTACTGGGCGCCGGTGTCTTGAATGAAGGATGTGAGCATCGCGGTATCGGCGCACGTAGAGCGTGCGCGCTTCACTCCTTGCCAGGGTCGGTCGATGCGGGGTGGGGGGGGGGGGGGGGGGGGGGGAGAGGGGGGCCCGGGTGGGGGGGGGGATCGGGGGGGGGGCGGGGGGGGGGGGGGGGGGGGTGGGGGGGGGGGGGGGGGGGGAGGGAT
>NZ_JBVIHP010000031.1:17605-100603 GCF_055570235.1 Streptomyces sp. NPDC031274
GCACACCCCCCTACACCGCACTTCCCTCCCCCGGCGGGCCGGGCGAGGCCCCGCCCCCCCCCCCCCCCCCCCCCCCCCCCCCACGCCGCCTCACTTATCAGTCGGCCGCCTGCAGGCGTGCCAGGTGGCGGCTGCCGGCTGCTCCAGGAGCGGCCGTTGGACACCTGAATTCTGTCGGTTCCTCGCTGACCGCATATGCCCTGCGCCCGCTCCCTACAAAAGCGCCAGGGCACGCCACCCTCTCTTTGATGGTCATATGCCGCAATTAGGCAGGAGCGGTCTGGGACGGAATGTCGTCATCCGGATGCATCCGACCTGTCACGGCCGGCCACCGGCTACCAAGGCACAGCCGCCAACCCTCTTTCCGGCGCCCGGTTGCCCGCTGTACCGCTCTGGCGGCGATGACACTGTCCCCCAACTCGAAGGCTGGAGCACAGGACTTGAGCGCTCGCTGCGCAGGGAGCGCGCCCGCGCCGTCACGAGTGTTGAGGGGCGCCGACCTTAAGTCCCCGCAGCTCGGCGTCCTGGCGCAGGAGGCCCCAGTACTGCGCCGCGGAACTCTGGGCTCTTTTACTGACCTCCAAGGCCCTTGCTCCGGTGCGTCGGAGTAAATCGCTCGCCGCATGATCCATATCGACTGCGCCCGTGCGCGCAGCACCGGTATCGTGTCGCCCAAGCCCCTTTCTCAAGCTTCATCTGCCCTACCCGATCTGTGGGTTCGGCCGCCCGGCGGAGTCGCCGGGAGGCACTCCCCGCACCGGTTGGGGCGGGCCATTGCTGAGAGAGGAACCTCTTGGACACGGAGAAGAACACCAAGCGGCGGACCGTTCTGCGGCACGTCGGACAGGTCCTGACCAAGGTGGGCGTCTATGTACTGGGACAGCTCATCTGCTCCTGGTGCGGCCTGTAGAAACGAGGAGGGGCCCAGCGCCGGTCGGCGAGTACACGCCGACCGGCGCGCCCTCACCTTCCCGCGTCAGGAGATTTCCACAAAGCGCCCGAAGCGGAGGAAGGCAACTCGGTTGGTCCTGTGGGGTGTTGGCGGGCCTGTGCTGCGCACAGCAGTTGCGGGTGCCGGGCCGCGCTCCCGGGGGACAGCACCAAGGGGGCTGCAGGCAGGGCTTCTTGACACGTCGTGCCCGTACGATCGCGCGCGAGTGGGCGCGCAGAGAGTTGCCTTGGTCCCGGCGGCTGCGCGGCTGTTCTGTGGGGCGGCGGCGCGGAAGCGAGTCGGTGAGCTTGCGCTCGGTCGCATGTCCGGCGCCGCCGCAGTCGCGACCGTAGCAGGCTACCGGGCTGGCCGAAGATCACTTGTCTGCGCTATGGCAGGGCTGGGATACTCAGCCACCTCTTTGACACCGACGGCCGATCTGCCGAAGCCGTTGCTGTCCGGGCTGATCGGTCGGCATAGAAAAGCGGGTGGGCGGTAGTGGCTGGCGGGGGTACGTGGGCGGTACTGGAGGCTTACTGGCCTGCCGAAGAGATGGTGCGCGACCGGGAACGCCTCAAGGACAAGATCGCCGAGTGCTACAAGGCGGCGCACCCCACAGGGCAGGAGCCCTCAGCCGCGGACACCGAATCCTGGCGCGAGAGCGTCTACGAGGTGGCCACGACACTCAAGGATCTCGGCCTCGGCCAGGTGTGGGTGTTCATCGAATACCGCGTTGACCCCCACATGAACCCCATCGATGTGGTCCTGGCCGGCCACCACCCCCAGGGCGGGCTGAGCTTCGCGGCCATCGAGCTGAAGCAGTGGGGCACGGTCGAGCGGCCCGACCGTGCCAAGCACACCAAGGGCCTGTGCGCCCAGTGCCGGAATCCGGCCGCTGAGACCTTATGCAAACAGTGCATGATCGATCGCGTCTACGCCCCCTTCTACTCGGCGCACAAGAAGCACCCGGCCGTGCAGGTGCGGGCCAACATCGAGTCCCTCAAACAGCACCACAGCATGTTCGACGACCGCTACGTCCATCTCACCGGTGCCGCCTATCTGCACAATCTCAAGGATCCGCAGTCTCAGTGGATCAGCCAGGTCATGCCCTGCCCGGGCATCCGCACGTTCACGGCCCGCCAGCCGGCCAAGCTGCGGACATTCCTTAAATCCACCTTCAGTGCGGCCGACGGAGCCGACGCTGCCGAGGCTCTGCTGCAGCGGCGCCGCTCGACCGCACTCCTGACCTCCGAGACCGGCAACATCATCCATGGACACACGCACTTCAGCCTGGTGGAAAACCAACTCAAAGCTGTGCAGGACGTCATGGCATCGCTCCGCGAGCCGGCAGGGGGCCTCAAGAAGGTCTATGTGATCCGCGGCCGGGCAGGTACCGGCAAATCGCTTGCCGCGCTCACCCTGCTGGGCGACGCCATCAGGGACGGCTACGACGCTCGTTTCGTATCCGGTGGCGTGGCCTCGCGCGAGAACTTTAGGCGGGGTGCACCACGGGGCTACGGCAAAACGTTCATGACCCTCAACAAAGTTGCGGACGAGTTCGGGCCCGATGACGTGGACCTCATCCTGTGCGACGAGGCCCACCGGCTCACCGAGCGACCGATGAAGGGCTCGTTCTACATGCGGGACGGCGAGTCCTCGGTCGAGGTCATCGTGTCCAGGGCGAGGGTCCCGGTCTTCTTCATCGACGGTGACCAGCGCCTGTTCGACAACGAGGTCTGGTCCGAGGAACTGCTCATCGACGAGATCCAGCAACTGCAGGCGGAGGTCGTTCCGATCGACTTCGACCGTGCACTGCGTGCGGTGGGCAGTTCCACCTACGACACGTGGGTCAAACGGCTGCTGCTCGGTGATCCCCTCCCCTGGCGGGCCGACGACGGAACGGACGAGGAGCCCTTCGAGCTGTACTACTGCGACAGCGCCGCACGGATGGAGAAGTTCCTTCAAGCGAAGCTGGATGACGGCGCCAGCGCCCGGATGACGGCGGGGATGTGCTGGGAGTGGACCGACACCTCCGGCACGGTCCCCGACGTCGCCCCCGAACCCGGATGGGCCCGCCCCTGGAACGCGGACGACGCTCATGACACACCTGGCGTACCGAAGCGCTACTACTGGGCCACGGACGAAGGAGGCTTCGGGCAGATCGGATGCGTGCACACCGTGCAGGGCCTGGAGTACGAGTGGGGCGGCGTCATCATGGGCCCCGACCTCACCTGGACCGGAACCACCTGGACCCTGGACCGCAGCCAGGTGAAAAGCAAGGCCAGCCGGATCGACTCCGACACCGTCCTCACCGACCGCCTTTGCAACGCCTACGGCGTCCTGATGACACGCTCCATCCGCGGCACCGTCCTGTACTCCACCCATCCCGCCACCCGCCAGCTCTTCGCCGACCTCCACGTCCCCAAACTCTGAGCCCAGCACGATGAGGCGACAGGCAGGACCGCCTGCTCCCCTCAGCAAAGCCCTGCCCGGGCGGCCGGAACCGGCAAAGCAGTGAGGGCCGCTCTGGCTGCGGATCGTTCCAGGCAACAGGCGGTGTGCGGATCACTCGGCTGTGCCGTGCAGCTCCGCGGTGAGCTCTTCGAACACCGTGAGCGCCTCACGCAGATCGCGTACGACGTTTCGGGCAATCTCCTGCGGGTTCGCAGCGCCCTCGGCGTGCAGCGGGTCCTGGGGCCAGGTCAGGTCCAGGCGGGCACCGTCACGGCCGAGCACCTCACGGACGTCGAAGCGCCTAAAGTGCTGCGTCTGCACTCGGTCGGTGCGCGGCCTGCCCGGCAGGTACACGGAGACGAAATCGTCCAGGTCACTGCGGCCAAGGGGGACATGGGCAGGTGCGTAAGGATGAGGCGAGCGCAGGTCGTAGACCCAGATGTCGGTGGTGGCAGGGTGGCCGCCGGTGGGGTGCGCAGGCCGGTCGAAGAAGACGACATGGGCCTTGATACCACTGTTACGGAAGGTCCCGGCAGGCAGCCTGAGCAGCGTATGGACATCGAAGTGCTCGAGCAGATGCCGGCGCACACGCTCCGCGGCGCCCGCGCTGTAGAGGATGCTGTCGGGCACGACGATGGCTGCCCGCCCCGGTGCCGCTGTCAGCGACATGACGTGCTGCAGGAAGTTGACCTGCTTCTCGGGCGAGCCGGCCACGAAGTCCTCCCGGAGGCAGGCGTCCCGGCGGGGGATGCCGGAGGGCTCGATGGGTAGCGCTGCGCGCCTGCCGAAGGGCGGATGCGCCAGTACCAGTGAGGCACCTCTGCACGGCGGCTGGGCCAGCGCGTCGCCCACGGCGATCAGTGCTGGCTGCGCCGGAGAGCCGATACCGTGCAGCAGCAGGTTCACTGTCGCCAGCCGGGCCGTGCCCGCGACCAGCTCCTGCCCCCAGATCTGCTCCGCTTCGAAGCGACGCCACTCCTCGCAGGTGGCGTCGCGCGGCACATGGTGTGCCAGGTAGTCGTACACGCCGGTCAAGAAGCCGCCCGTCCCGCAGGCCGGATCGGTGACGGTATCGGCCAGCTCCGGCCGGAGGACCTCGACCACGGCGTCGATGAGGAAACGGGGTGTGAAGTACTGGCCCGCGCCGGTCCTTACATCGTTCATCGCCCGTTCCAGGAGAGCGTCATAGGCCTCCCCCAGCTGCGCCGGGTACACGGTCCAGCTCTGGAGACCAAGGACAAGCCGGCTCAGCAGGGCCCCGTCACGGATGTGGTTCTGCGCACCGGCGAAGACGGCATCCAGCGCCGTGCCGGTCTTCTCACGCGACCGGTGGGCGAGCATCTTGCCGTAGTGGGCCATGAGTTCATCGCCGTGCAGCGGGGGCAGGGAACTCCATGCATAGGGCTCAGGTGCAGCTGGCCGGTCTCCGCGGGCCATAACAGCCCACGGCGAAGTCGACCGTGCGTCCTCGATTTTGAGCATGAGGAGGTAGGTGAGCTGTTCGGCGGCTTCCATCATGGTCAGGCCGCGGTCGCCGAGCACATCGCAGTATTCCAGGAGCCTGCCGGCCAGCTTCGAATCCTCGCCGTTCCATTCCGTGACGTATGGGGGCAGGGGCAGAGGATCGGTCATAGCTCGAGCTCCAGCTGTACAGCGGCAAGTATGTCGGCAGGCCGGCGGGCGGCTTCCCGGCCGGCGGGCACGCGGAGGGCTCGCCCGGCACGCTCTGCACGCCGGACGAAGAGCCCCGACCCGAGGGCCAGGGCACCTTCTGGTGGCGGTGCGCCGGCATCCGCTTCACGCGCGAGCCGCCCGGTGCAGGCCGCATCGACAAGTGCCCGGCGCAGCCGCAGGGATGTCGCCAGCAACTGCTGCACCCGGGCATGCAGGTCGTGTGCCCCCTCCTTCAACGCAGCGGCTTCCCGACCCAGCCGTTCCCGTTCCCTGTCCGGTGGAATGGGGATCTCAATGTCCAGCAGGCTGGACTGAGAAATGTTGTGCATCGACGTGAGGGTGCCGCCGCTGTGCTGCGCGATCTGAGCGCGCACATAGCTGGTGGCAAGCAGCTGGGTCAGCCAGTTTCCGTCGATATGCGGCGCGGGCACCAGCCGAAGGCTCTTGTCGCTCAGAAGCAGGCGCGGGCGCGATGCGGCGACCCGCACGGTTGCACCGACGTGGGCGGGGCTGTTGGCGCGGCACAGCAGGATGTCACCGGCCCTGATCTCATGGCGCTCATCGACGCGCACTCCCGCGGGCAGCGCCTTGTTCTCACACGTGAGGAAGGCCCCGCGCGTCATGGCGCTGGTTTTGATCACTCCCCACTCGTCGTACCGCGCGGGCCGCCCCTCGCACCGCAGGGATCGCCCCGCCTCGATCCGGTGAAGGACATCGCCGAGCCTTCCCCACGCCCACCCGCGGGGCACGGTGCTTCCAAAAACCTCCTCGTGCACCGGAGCCAGAGCACTGTGGGCCGCGTCTTGTAGCGCAGCAGCCTCTGCCGCAGCCCGGCGCAGCAGTTCTTCCCCCCAATCCAACCGGTGCAGCCGTTCGCGCAGTTCGCCTGTAATGCGGCGCTGCTCCGCCGGCGCAGGCAAGGAAAGCCTGATGTCCTGCAGGGCGCGCCCCGTTAGCGAGCGCATCCGGCCGCCACCCGCTGCTGCCTCGAGCTGTTCGCGCACACCGGTCGTCTGCCACAGGTACGCAAGGTAGCCGGGGCACAGCATCTCCGGCCGCACCCGCACCCGTGTCATGCTGCCCGCCAAGGCCACCGGCCCACCGCCGTCACCGACCAGCGCCCCACGCCCGAGCCGGTCCAGCACCCCCGAACGACGACAGACAAGAAAGTCCCCCTCCTGGGCAATAACCGGCCCCCCTCCCCCCACTGCCCCTGTCCGCCCGCCGGGGCCCTCGACATCCCCGCAGTCCACCACTGCACCGGAAAGAGCCGTGGGACGCAGCACAGGCCATCCACCGCCTACACCGTTGGCCGCCGCCCGGCCGGCGGCCAACGGACTGTGCAGGACATCACCCAGCCGAACCACCACCCAGCCCGAAGATACTTTCCGCCCCGTCACAGCAGCTCCCCTCGTATGGACCGTGTCACGGCCAGCCCCGCCCGCCCCACACCACAGACCCCGCCTCACGCCCCGCCCAGCTACCGACAGCCCCGCGCCAAGGCGGTACTCCCCCGGGCGCACTCGCAAGGCCGGCCCACACGATCCACAACAGCGCCAACGCGCCCCACAATAAACCTAGTTCACCCCACCACCACCCATCACGCCTGCCCGACCCCCTCCTCAACACGCAGACCGAGACAACCAGATCGCACGGCGCCACCGCCGACACCAAGCGGCCTCTTCGCTCGTGGGCTGCCGTCACCGTGATGCGGACCAGGCCGGCATGGTTCAGCACCACGAAACGCGGGACCGCGCCCCGCCGACGCCCGTACAGCCCCACAGGGATGCGCGCCGGCCACGGTCTCACTCATCCGAGCAGGATCGATCAAACCGCTGCCGGACCGGACCTACGTGTAGCCCCGCCAGCCGATAGGCGAGGCGAAGACGCGACACAGCATCAACTCCCCTGTGATCCACCGGAGCAGCACGGTACCGCGGGCCAGCAACTCCCTGCGCCGGCCCGCCTACAACAAGCAGGATGTCGACTATGGACGGTGTTACGGCTGGGTTGATCGGTGCGGCGATCGGTGCGGGTGGAGGACTGGGAGCCGCGTGGCTGGCCGGCCACAAACAGTCAGCCGCGGCCATCGCGCAATGGCGGCGACAGGCGCGAAGGGAGGCCTACGCGGCCTTCATGTCCGCCGTGGAGCGAACCCAAGCAGAACTACAGCGATGCTCTGCGCACCAGGAAGATGCTACGACCGCGATGACGTCCCAACGCGACCCGGACAAATACCAGATGCTGGAAGAGAAGGCATCGGAGTCCCTGGGAAAAGCGATCGAACATCTGGAGCGCGCCAGGCAAGCCACCATCGCGCTGACACTGGAGGGGCCAGAAAACGTGGTGGCCGCGTGCTGGCACGTGGACCAGGCGCTGGAGGACTGGCTGGCGGCCATCAAACGATCCGGACTTGACCCAGGCCATCCCCCCGCTCCCGCCCTCACCATGCGGCCGGCCGGCCCCACCGGCGCGACACCGATCTCGACCAAAGACGCCGGCGCCCGACTCGTCACCGCCCTGGCCACCTTCCTCAGCACGGCCAGAACAGCGCTCTACACGCCCGATCACGTGATCCGCCCCCGAGGGCGGCTGTTCGACAGGCTCCCTTCCCGAGGGACGTGACAGGCCGATAGGACCGCAAATCGGCTTCGGGGCGCCGGGGTAGGAGCTGACGCCATGCGGTGCTGCACGAAGCCGCTGCCGCCGACCAGGACGCCGCGATGACTGTGCATCCTGGTCGACGTGCCCGACTCGACACCTGAGGTGTTGGTTCGCGACTCAACGTGACCTCAGTCAGGCAATCGAGCTGTCGGCCTTCAATCGCTGAGGCAGTTGTAAAGACGGCCGGTTCCGCCGGAAGAAGGACGGTCATGACAACGGTTGCGGCCAGAGCAGGTACCGCTAGCACGAGAGCGAAGATCACTGGTATTCGTCCTGCCAGCCGATGGAGGCTCCTCCTCGCGTGCAAGCATGAGGGGGAGCCTCCACCGCAAGTAGGCGACAGCCTGGCCAGCATGTTGTTCGATGAGCAGAGATCAACCGCACGAGACGAAATCCAGCACGGATAGACCTGTTACGCCCCTCAGGACGATCCTGGGCTCAGAGGTGTGCCTGCCCCCGCTCCAGACAGCAGATTCGAGCAGGTCGTCCAGTGGAAGTACGCGCCAGCCAGCACCGGCGTGCTCCTGCCGCCGGTGGAGGCTTCTCCCGTGACGGCGCTGTCATGCGTAGCGCGGGATGGGTGCGCAGAGGCACGGCGAACGTGCTTCGACGGTGGCCAGGTGGCGGAACCATGCGGCCAGCTCGCCGGTCACCCAGATGCGTGGCACGTCGACGCGGACGTCCAGCAGTTGGTCGATGGCTTCCTGAAGCCGCTGGACCCGGCGGGCTATGCGAGCCAGGACCTGGATGCTCCCGCAGATGCTTCCTGGTGCGTGCGTCTGACGTAGCGGCTCACCCATGACAGTGAGGCCGAGCCGCTGGACTCGCTGGTGTACTTTGCGGCCCGCAGCACCCCGGCGCGGGGACAGTTCACCCGGGTACCTGCTGCCATGCGCCGGGCTCTGCCGGTGCTCGTGCTGGACACCGCGGCACCGGTGCAGCTGCGTGCCGGTGGGGCGTTCCGGCGCATTCTCGAGGAGCGGGATGGCAGGGCTGCTGCGGCCGCGTTCGAGTGATTCGTCGAGCGCGTCCTCCGGTGTCTTTGCCGACCTCGGAAAGTCTGGCCCTGTTCGGGGGGCGGGCTGGGTGAGGGGCGCGGGGATCCGATGGCCGTGGGCATAGCTGAGCAGGTATAGCGCTGCCTGGAGAATGAGCGCGACGCGGTGCTTGGGCGGGGTGCCGATCAAGGTTCCTGCCGCTACTCCAGCACCAGCAGCTCTACGACCCCGCGTTTCCCCGGCGCTGGCGCATCCACGTCCTGTCCCGCCTCCTCGCCAGCGACGGCCAACGTGCCGTTGATTGAAGGGGCCGTTGAGGACTTCGCGGCCCGCCGCGGCCTGGCGCTGGCCGATCTCACAGGTGAGCAGCTCTCTTACTGGCTCACCGCATACGAGCAGGCCCGTGCCGACCTGGGCGAGCGGCTGATCTGCCTCGTGGTGCGCTCGGCGCGCCTCGATGACGCTTGGCCCGTCTATCCAGTCTCGCGCGCTGAAGCTGGCCCGCCGCGGAGAGACCCTAAGGGTCTGCCTGAGGTAGAGCGGCTCTGGTCCACTTCGCGTGGAGCCAGCACAAGCTGCGATGTCCGGGCGACAGGCGGCTCAGTACGTCGCAGGGGTGGTGTCCCGCCGAGTGGTGTGATCGTGCGCCTTACACATGGCGCTCACCTGCGAGAACGTGGCGAACTGGCCTCGGCGCTAGGCCACTTCGCAGGACGCGACCGTCGCAGGTCAGGCGCCTTCGTCAAAGCACGCAACAGCGCGCCGGGCCGACACCACGCAATGTGGACCAGGGCCCCTTGTCATCGACAAAGCCATCCATGAGCAGAACGCCTGCGATCCTGGCCGGATTACGAAAGAGGCCGGGCGGTTCGCGGTGATCGACGATCCGCATCCAACCGACGGCCCAGATGAGACACCACGGCAGTTCATGGGGCGGCTCCTGTCGTGCGGGCGACAAAGCGGGCGCGCCCCTCCCCCACAGCGTTCCTTCCGCGCGCCTCTGCCGGAGCTCCAGCGATCAAGCAGCACAGATCTAGATGGGCCAAGGAGCGAATGAAGTTGCATTCGGCCATGCCTGCGCCCGCCCGATGGACCTGACGGGCACTCATCCACTCCATCAGCATCGCTGCTGCGTTGCGGACGAGCCCGGGTGCGCAATAGTCGGCCCGGGCCTGCCGTCCGCCGGTCGCACGGTGCCACATCTCATCGAGAGCCTGCCGCGTCTCCTCGCGTAGGGCAGCGAGATCCTCCGCGCTCGCCAGCAGCAGCAGGTCCAGCCGCTCCTGGGGCGAGGTCTCCTGATACTCGGCCATCTGCGCGGCATGACAAATGGCTGCGTACTCCCACACGGCGAGCGCATCGTCGCCGTCTTCCGCGGTGTCCAGGGCCAGGGCAGCAGTCAGATCGGCCATGAACGCCGGGTCGTCTTCGGGAAGCCGGATCCGGTTCAGGCCCGCAAGCACACCGGCCAGGCGCTCGTCCACCTCTTGGCGTGAGGCCCGGGCGAGACCGGGCAAGCGACGCAGATTGATGCGCATCTGCCGGATCGCCCGGCCACCCTTGGCGAGGTCAAGATGCGCCTCCGCCTCCGCGGCCTCGTAATCGGGCCCGAGCTCATCCTTCCAGCCGTCCGGCAACCGTGCCGTCAGTCGCGTGACGGCGTCCTCGTGGCGGAAGCGGCCGGTGAAGTACGACCGCGCGATAGCCAGTTTGAGAGCCATCTCGGGGACCGGTGCTCCGTCGAAGAAGGCAAGCAGTGCCAGGTCATCACTCCTGCGTCCTAAAGCACGATGACGGGCAAGGGAACAGACGAGGTCACCGGTGCCCTCCGGGTACACCGACCTGCTGCCGTAACGGCCCAGATAGACGCGGGAAGGCTGCGGCAACAGGCCCCGCCTGCGCCAACGTTCGAGCTGGCTCGCACCGACGCAATAGCCGGCAGCCTGCGCCCGGTCCAATAACTCCTGGTCAGCAGCACTGGGTTTGCTTCGTGGCATGGACCGAACGCTAGCAATCCGCCCCCCACCGTCTTTCTGAGCACCGCGCGGGGGTCCAGCCCCCGCCTCTCCCCCAACACGAGGCCGCAAGACACGCGAGCGCGCCGCAAGACATCCCCTTGGCCCGCCGGCAGCGGCACCGGCATGCCACGGCGCAACGGCCCATCGCGCGTCGATCACTGGGAGGCACGATCGGTCGGCCACGGTGCCATGCAGCGCACCGGGAAGACAGGGGGCTGCGCGGCAGGCAACACCCCCGAGGGGGCCTGCACCCCGGGCGAGGAAGAAGTCGGACACAATGACCGCTAACAAGCGATCTTGACCGATTGTCAGACGACTTTGACCACCAGTTCAGGTTGCTTCATCCGTTCCGAGTTAGTCGCGGCCACTGGTGACTCCCGAGCTCCGTCGCCGGTTCCTCTTCCGGGAGCGACGCACCAGCTCGCTCGCGGCGAGCGTCACGCTCGCCACGCCACGGACCCAACGGGGCCCGCCGCGCTCCGCCCACACCACACATACACACCCGCTGATGGCGAGCGCCACAACGCCGAGCAGCACCAGATTGATCATGATCTCCACCCCTGTATTCGTTCGTACGGTCCTGGCGATCGTCTCAAGCCCGGCCCCGGGAGCTGCCAGAAACCACTGGTCAACGAGATCTCCTGGCAATCGGTCAAGATCGCCTGTCAAAGGTCACGCAAAACCAGCCCGACACCGCGGACACGGCATCAGCCAGCGGAAATCGACAGGTTCGTCGGACGAAACCGCTGACAAACCCTCTGGACGCCAGTCAAAGTCCGCCGGTCACGACGCCGGGCGTCGACAGATCCAATCGGAACCTACGTCGCGGGCGCTCCGGTGTAGCCGATGACCTCCGCGTCGACCGTCTCGACGAGCCGGACTGCAACGGCCGGTCCGTCAGCCGACAATGGAGAAGAAGATCGTGTCCTGCGTGTACCAGTCGACGTCCTGCATCTCCCGCCAGTTCTCGTCCTCGATGTCCAGCATCTTGATGAGCTCGGTGAGGTCGTAGCGGAAGTCAGGATCGATCCGGTCCATGGCCGAACGGTAGGCGTCGGCTGCGGGCTTGGCCTGGTCGAGGGGCCAGCGGCCGATCTCCGGGGACCCGTCGACGGGGCAGGGGATGTAGAAGGGGATCTGCTCGGGCGGGCCGGCGTACAGAAAGTCGGAGGGCAGCAGATCTCGGGAGACGCCCGCCTGCGCGAGTTCCTTGTCCAGCAGGCCGAAGAAGGTGGACGGGCTGGAGTAGCTGCCCAGGGTGCTGGAGTCGGACCCGTTGCAGTCGATGATCTTCTGCAGGGCGGTGTAGTAGGCGTTGCCCGCGTACTGGGCACCCGAGTCGGCCCGCCCGGCTATCAGATGGTCCAGTGCCTCGGGAACGGTCAGCCCCCAGTCGATGCCCTGCTGCTCGAGGTCACGCTGCTTGGCGTGAGCCTGTTCGCGGACCATGCCCAGGATGCGCTGCTGATCCTCGGTGAGCTCACCAGCGCCCAGAAAAGCGACGACGCGGGCCTGGTCGGCGGTGTTGAAGTTGATGACTTTACTCATGCACGCCATCGTGCCAAGCCCCACTGACAACGCCGGTTCTGACGAGCCCGCCACCCTGAAAGTGGCGGGCTCGTCGGCGTCTGATTGTGCTCCAGCGGCTAAAGAGGCCAGGAGTTGGCAGGTGAGTCGAGCCAGGCACGGGTGCCCTCGGGGGTGACGGTGAGCCCGAACCGCTCGTGCGCGGGCCGGTCATGGCCGATCCACCAGGCGAACGCGGCTTCTACCTCGTCCCACAGGCGGCGCGGCCCGTGCTGCCACACGACGGTTTCCATCCCCTCGCGGAAGAAGACGCAGGCCCACGACTGGTCGCCGGGCCCGTAGAGCCAGATGGGGCGAGCGCCCTCGCGCTTGTCGGCGACGACCTTGACGACGTCGCGCACGCGCAGGCTCACCGCCCAGTGCGCCGGATCGAACTTGCCGGTGGTGAAGGCGTCCTCACTGACGCCGGCGGTGCGTTTGTCGCCGTCGCTGATGCTGGCGACGTAGTCGGTGTGCACGATGTCGGGGGCGCGCTGGGCGCGGGCCTTCATGAACTCCACCGGCCGCACGAAGTGGCCCTCGGCGATGCCGCCGCGGACCGTCAGGCGGGCGATGGCATCGGCGTTGCTGTAGTGCGTACCGAAGGGTGCGACGATCTCGCCGCCGGGTTTGGTGATGCGGATCAGGTGGCCGAAGTCCCGCAGTCCGAACGTGATCAGGACCCGGTCGAAGGCCGCATCGGCGAGGTGGGTGGTGGCATCACCCTCCACGAACTGCGGGCGCAGGCCCATGCTGGCCAGCCGTTCGCGGGCTGCCCGGGCTACCGCGGGGTCGATTTCGGCGGTGGTGACGGCGCCGTGGCCGAGCCGGTGGGTGAGGGCAGCGGCGGTTTCGCCGCTGCCGGTACCGCCGTCGAAGACGCTCATGCCCGGCTGTACGTCGAGGTCGGCCAGCAGCCGGTAGACGACCGATGGCATCGAGCTGGAGGACGTGGACACCGTCCCGGGGCCGGGGCCCTGGTGGTGGCCGTCGTCCCATTGCGTGACGATCGGGATGTCCCGGTCGGCGTGCCCGTACCAGGCGTGCGGGTTCTCCCGGCGGTCGATGGTGAGGGTGTGGCCGGTGTCCATGTCGTAGGGCCAGATGACATCGGGCAGGAAAGCGGCGCGGTCGACGGCCGCGAACGTGGGGGCCCACTCGGAGGTGAGGGCGCCCGCAGACATGAGGAGACGCCCCAGCCCGGTACGGCTGGGGCGCTCCTGGTGTGCCGTGGTCCTCACGCCTGCGGCGCCCCATCGGGCTTGGACGCCTTGCCGACGCTGGGGCCGCCATCAGGGCTGGGCGGGTCCTGCGGGCCGGGCCACGGCTCCCCGGGGACACTGGCGAGCACTGCTCCTGTGATGCGCATGGTTCGCTCCTTCTCGCTGGATGGTGCGTCCCTGCCGGGGCCAGTGCCTGTGAACGAACCGGCCCCGGCAGGGGCTTGTGGCTGCTCCCCTCCACGGGAAGGGGAGCAGCCGGTGACCTGGTGGCGACGGGGGACGCCTCCAGGCCGCCCGCCCCTGACCAAAAGGGGCGGGAGCTGAACCAGCGGCGCGTGGGACCGCCACCGCGCGCCGCCGGAGCTGGCCGCACCGGCAGGCGCGGTCTCATCTGGTGCAGCCGGCTGGAGGACTGGGGAGCTGGGCCAGCTGACCGGAAGGGGGCCGATACCGGGGCGCTCGCTGCCGGGCAGCGCGGCCGCCAGGACAACGCGGCGCTCACCACGGTTCCTCGGTCTTGACCGCCAACAGGGCCCAAACGCACTTGCCCCCGGAGAGACGGGTGACACCCCAGCACTCGGTGAGCGCATCGATCAGAAGCAGCCCGCGGCCGCTCACACTCAGATCGTCGGTGTGCGCGGCACACACGACCGGCAGATCACCACGCGACGCGTCCTCCACGGCAATCATCAGGCGGTCGGCGCGCGGAGGCTCGACGATGACGCGGATCGAGTCCCCCGCTGCGTGACGCACGGCGTTGGCGACGAGCTCGGAGATCACCAGCTGGGCCGCATCCACGTAGTCCTCGACACCCCACGCCTGGCAGGCGGTGCGGACCAGACACCGGGCCTCACCTGCACTCTGCTCAACCCTGGCCAGATCGACGTCGTAGCCCGGGCGCTCTGGCTGGCCGGCTGCTGCCATGGTCATGATCACACCTTGGGTGGGGACAGTGCCGCGCCCCGGATGGGGGCCCGGCGGGGCCGTACTGTCCTGTCCCAGATAAGTCGGGGCATCTCGCCTCCTTGGCCTGCAGTGCCTCGGCTTCCCCGGGACGGGGGTGCTGGCTCCGTCCCGGGGAAAGCGAGGCACGTCGTCGCGCGGCATGTGCCGCTCCTCCATTGGTCACGGCTGGTGAACGCGCCGGGAGCGGGTCTGCAGGTCGCGGGTGATGGCGCCGAGCATGCGGACGTGCTCCCAGCCGGTGCCGTGGGAGGCGTTGGTGGTGTCGACAGCGAGGAGGGTTTCGGCCTGGCGGCGCAGGGCTCGCAGTTGCACGTCCATCTCGCCGAGGTCTTCCTCCAGCAGCAGCCAGATGTGACTGGCGAGTCGGCCGCAGAGGGTGGTGATGCGGTCGAGGGACGGGAGGGCCGGGAGCGGTGGCGAGTCGGCCGCAGAGGGTGGTGATGCGGTCGAGGGACGGGAGGGCCGGGAGCGGTGGCGCGGCGGACCGTCTCGGCGATCGTGGCGAGGTCCACCGGGTCACGCGGCGGCGTGGCGGGCGGTTTGGTGTCCGGATCGGTGTGTTGGGTGTGCACGTCGGCTCCCGGAGGTCGGTGAGCTGCTGGCTCTTCCAGCGTCGCCGTGCACGCGGGGGCTAACTGCCACAAAAATGTGGCACTGCTACATGCCGATCCAGGCCGCCATGTGATCGAGGGTGTCGGGGGTGCGGCGGGCCTGGCGGACCAGGGCGCGGATCGTCTCCCGCGCGGGCGGGTAGTAGCGGGTCTGCTCAGGCGCGATCCGCCGCGCTTTGATCATCTCGGTGAGGGCCTGATCGTAGCGGCGGGTCTCCATCAGCGCGTAGCTGCGGTGCACATGGTGGTGCGCCGCCCGCGAGGCGGACCAGTGATCTGGGAAGGCCAGGTTCTTGGACTGCTCGACGGCCTCGCCGTACTGGCGCATCTCGATCAGTGTGGAGGTGCGGTGCAGCTTGACGTTGGTGGGGCCGAACGACATCCACAGCACGTCGCTGGCCTCCCCCGTACGCTTCGCCAGCTGCTGTGCCTCGTGCAGGTGCGTGGCCACCGATTCCTTGTCCCGTGCGCGGGCATACAGCACCGCACTGCCCAGATGCAGTTGGCCCCGGACGGCGGAGGCGTTCCTGCCCGGCTCGGCCTGGCCGAGGTGACCACGGCCAGCGTCGATCAGCCGCAGCCCGATGCCGCACTCGCCGCCGCGGAAGTAGGTCAGCGCCCGCATGTACTGCCGCGCCGCGCCGAGCAACGGGTCCGAGGCGCGCTGGGCGGCCCAGCCCATCCGGTCCAGCGCGACGGTGGACAAGTCCGGGAACCCGAGTTTGGTGGCCACGTCGTGCGCCGTGCGGTAGGTGGAGCCCAGCGCCTGCCACATCTCGGTGGACGGGTTGCGGTAGGCCGCGGCGGTGATCTCGGTGACCAGCCCCGGCAACTCGACAGCGACGGCATGGAGCTTGGTCGCGCGGACCTTGCGGCACAGCGTGTCCGCCGCGGTGGCCAGCTCGCCGGGCGCCCGCAGGGTGACATCCGGATCGTCGCCGAGGTCATACAGATCCAACGCCTCACGGATCGGCCGGATCAGGCCCATCAACCGGTCCTGGGCCAGCTCGGTGACGTACGGCTGGCCCCTAAGCACGGCCGGATCGATGCGCAGCGCCTCGGCGACCGCGGCGATCAGGCCGGAGGAGGCCGTCCGATCTCCCCGCTCGGCCGCCTTCAGCAGTCCGTAGGAATACGGGATGCGATCAGCCAGAGCGTGCTGTGTCAGGCCCGCCTTCTTCCGATAGGCGGCGATGCGCTTACCTGTGTGCTCATCATCGAAGACGGGCATAATTCACCTCGTTCCGTGCAGCCACTTGGGACATTACCCGCCTGCGATGCGGCGGGAACTACGTTCGCCCTCACCGGCCTTGCCGGTGAGGGCGTCGTCGTGTGGTGGGATGGGCGGCATGGCCACGCACGTCATGTACCTGTTCGGCAGTGCCGCCCCGCCCGTGCACGACATCGCCGACGTGATCCGCAAAGCCCAGGCCGACGGCTGGGACGTCTGTCTCGGACTCACCCCCACTGCGGCCGCCTGGCTGGCCGACGAGCTGGTGCAGCTGCAGGAGCTGACCGGGCACCCGGTGCGCCGTGCGTACAAGCTGCCCGGCGAACCGGACGCGTGGCCGCCGGCGGACGTGGCCGTGGTGGCGCCGGCGACGTTCAACACGATCAACCAGTGGGCGCTGGGCATCACCGACCACTTCGTGGTCGGCTTCGCCGCCGAGGCGATCGGCAAAAACATCCCGCTGGTCACGATGCCCTGCGTGAACCTCGCCTTCACCGCCCATCCGCAGTTCGCGCGGTCCATCGACACCCTCCGCGGCGCCGGCGTGACGGTCCTGTACGGGCCGGACGGCTTCGAGCCGCACCCGCCAGGCACCGGCACGCCCGTCGACTACCCCTGGCATCTTGCCCTCGATGCCGCCGCACGGCGCGTCACCCGGCCCGCGTAGCAGCCGCCCGGGGCGAAGACGCTGCGGTCGATCTCGTCCGCGATGGTGCGCAACCGATGGTCGGCGAGCGTCAGCCCTGCCCCGACTCCCCGCCGCACTCCGTGATGATCCGGGAACATGAGAGCCACGAGCAGGAACGCAAAGACTGCGCCACGAACGATGATGCGACAGCAGCCAACGCCTGACGGCCATCCCTACGCCCCGGTCCCGTGGCTCGTCCTTGCCAAGCAGCGGGGCCAGGCTCTCTGCAGCGCCGCACTCCTTGCAAGCCAAGGCCCCGCGCGCGCTCCAGGCGAGTCTCCCTCATGGAGTGAGAGTTCCCCCTGCGGATCCTGGGGGTGTTCGGCTCAGCGGTCTTGTGCCAGTTTGTAGAGCTCGGCGATAAGCCCGCCGCGATGCGTGTACCTGGGTCTCGTCCTGCACGAGGGCGGGCTCGCCGGTGGCGCTCAGTTCCACGCTGCTCTCCAAGGGGGATGAAGGTGGGAGTTCAGCTGCTCAGCCTGGCAGCTGACTTCCTGTCTAGACAGGGTGTCCATCAACCGATCGGTTCCCCAACGCCCTGCGGGCGGTGCCCTGCAGTGCGGTAGAGGTGTGCGGGAACCTTGTTCAGAAACGATCTACTTGCGGTTGCGCGCGTTGGCCTGCAGATCGGTGACGGCGATTCCGAGGGCGGCCTCCTCCTCGGGCGGAGCCCATCAGGACAGATGGTCACGCCGAGGAGTCCTGCCGGCGACAGTGAGCTCTTTCCAACCTCACCGTGATGCGTGCTGAAGGACGAGGACGGCCTTCAGCACGTTGGTGATGCGGTTGGTGCTGCAGCGGAGTTTCCTCAAGAGCCGCCAGCCCTTGAGGGTTGCCATGGCCTGCTCACCGACACAGCGCATCTTGGAGTGAGTGGTGTTGTGGCGACGCTTCCATCGTTTGAGTCGGCGGCCTCGGAACGGGACGCGGACTGGTCCGCCGGCGCCTTGATACGCCTTATCGGCCCAGCATTTGAGTCCCGCATCGGCCAGGGCGTCGATGATCCCGTGCTGCCGGGCGGCGGTGAGGTCGTGGGTCGAGCCGGGCAACGCTGGCGAGGCCCACAGCAGACGGCCGAACGGATCGGTGAGAACCTGGACGTTCATGCCGTGACGTTTATGTTTCCCGGAGTAGTACGGGGTGTCGGCGGCGATGCGGTCCATGGGCAGCAGGGTGCCGTCGAGGATGACGAACGCCTTCGCCCGGATGGTCTTCATCGCCTCGGTCAGGGTCGGGGCGAGGGGGGACAGGACCGCGACGGATTCCCGTATGTAGCGGTAGACGGTGGCGATCCCGATGCCGAACCCGGCGGCGAGCTGGGCGTAGGTGTCACCGCACCGCAGATGAGCCAGCGCGAGCAGGGCCTGACGTGCGGCGGGCAGGCGTCGCCACCGCGTCCCGATCTCCTGCCGCCTCACGGTCAGTTGCCCCGTCAGGAACCGCAGAGTGCGGCTGGACAGATCAATCGAGGACGGATAGACAAGCACGCGAAGCTCCTGGCGGACACGGGTGATCTTGGTCGAGAACCCGTCTACCAGGAGCTTCGTCCTTGCGCAGGATTGTCCAACTCGCGGTCAGAAACGCCAGCTTGGAAACGGCTCAGTGGACCCGTCTTCGGCTGGGTACCCGTCGGCCTGCCCCTGGGGCCACCCCGTGTGACAGTCCTCGCCTGGTGTCGCACCGCGCTGAGCTGCGCCGATCCGGGAATCCGCGAACGATATGGGGGGTGGCGGTAATTGCTTAATTGTAGGTTCTCCCGTGTCTAATCCACGCAGATTAGCCGGTGCTTTCTCAAAGGCCCGTGGAAGCAGAGCACTTGTGCGTCACAGGGTCCCCCCGTGGTGTATTCTCACCCTATTGCCTCCTCAGTCGCCTGGGCGACACCCAGCTGGTATCACCCAGCGAGGGGAGGTGAGAGGTGTACAGCACCGGAGAAGGGCCCGATGGGCCCAAGGATCCGGTGTGGACGAGGATGCTTCGTCGGGTCACGGATGTGGCCCGGCTCGTGGGAGCCGTCTTCCAGGCCGTGTACTACGGCCTGAAGCTCTGGTGACCAGGAACAGAAGCTGATGGGCCCACCCGTGCGCACGGGAGGGCCCATCGAAGTCCGCACCGCCTGAGCCCCACGTCTTGCCTAGCCGCGAGCGTGGGGCTCACTCATGTGGACTGTGTTGGGACGCTCTACGCATCCCACTGACAAAGAGACTACCACGCACGACACTACTTATTGATTCGCATGCATTTCCAGATTCGATTCTAAGTGGCGCCGTCAACTGTGATTGCGCTAGCGCAATTCACCCCGCCTGTGAATAATTTTCCCCATCAGTAAATCACTCACGGCTTACCAAAACTTTCGGGTACGGGAACTGTTGGAAACTGTAGGGGGGTTGCATGACGGGGCCTCACGCAGGAAGGGCTCGGCCCGGAGGATGTCCCGGTCGGCGTCATCGAACTACGCGCCCGGATCCAGAAACTAGCGGTGTCGGGTTGCACGGACACCGTGTCCGGACACTGTCCGACGAGCGGCCGCTGCGGACGTCCAGAGATCGAGGGGTGGCAGGTGTCCGGACGGCGTCTTGGACGTCCGGACGGGGTGTCCACCTGCGTGTCCGACCGGTGTAGTTCCGCGTCCGACGCATGTCCGACGGAACCGTTCCGAGAGTTCCCGATGGTCCGAGAATCCAGTTCCCTGCTGGTGTCCATCGGCGTCGGACCCTCGGCGCTGGGCGTCGGGCGCAAGAGCCCTGCCCGTCTCGACGGCGTCGCGCGACTCCGGCGTGCACCCGTCCGGCAGGGCTTCTGGGAACCGGGCTATCCGGCTCCCGCTGCGCGTCCGGACACTGTGTCCGGGCAACCCGGCACCGCTAGTTTCTGGATCCGGGCGCGTAGTTCGATGACGCCGACCGGGACATCCTCCGGGCCGAGCCCTTCCTGCGTGAGGCCCCGTCATGCAACCCGCTGGCGGGTGGATCTGGATGCGTGTGTCTGTTCGTGCGTCAAGTGGCAATGCCCGTCGACCAGGGGGCTTCCTCCGGCTGCGGGATGGCCCTCCGGAATGGCGGAGGAATTTTTCAAAGCTGGCGAGTTGGAAGGAATTGGGCCAGTTGCCAGGAGTCACAGCACGCCGTGCAGGGCGTTCTCCTTGAACGCCTCGTCGGCCTCGCGGTAGCGGCGCATGACCTTGGAGCCGGGTGCCCATCCGCCCCGCTTCTCCATGACGGCGTCGGGGTTACCCGCCCGGGAGGACTCGGTGACCAGGCCGCGGCGCGGGCTGTGGCCGGTGAGCCGGACGTCCAGCTGGGCGCGTGCGCCGATCCGGGTGAGGACGTCGCCAACCGTCTCGGGGTCCAGCCCCTTGGGCAGCACGGTGTGCCACCAGTTGTACAGGGCGCGGAAGGCGAAGGATTCGGGGGCGGCGTCGGGGCCCAGCTCCGCGCGCCAACGGCGCCAGGCCCGGATGGGGCAGAGGTGGGCCCGGGAGCCGAACGGTACAGCGACCACGCGCGGGGTCACCTTGGAGACCCGGACGTCGACCACCAGGCCACGGCCCTCGGGGTCCTCGGTGATGTCGCGCACGCGTAGGTGGGCGAGTTCGTGCTCGCGTCCGGCGACGGCGAAGTGCAGCGTCATCAGCGCCAGGTCGCGCACGCCGAACCGGTCGGCGAGGGCGTGCCGCGCGCGTGACCAGGGCCTCCCGACGGCGGTCAGTCGCCGCCATCGCCGCCATCGACGTCGCCGAAGCTGCCGCTGCCGAACTCGCCGCCAGCGCCACTGCTACTTGCACGGCCACCATCACTGCGGTGCTTGTGCTTACCGGAGTGCTCCCACCAAAGGTCCCAGAGCCAGCTCCAGACTTGGCCCGCAGCGAAGCACACAGCAGCTGATACCACTGCGATCCAGAACATCTCCTCAACGGAGTCCACCGTTTCGCCTCCTTCGCCACTGCGGCAGAAGCCGCCGTGGGCGTCCTATGTTTACTCCGGTGGCGCTGTCAGGGCCCATCTTTCGGCGACAGCTGGACCGGCTCGGCCGTTCCATGAAGGCCCCCGTCAGATGGCGAATTCCAGGGGTCGTTGCAACACTGACACCGCGCGCTGCTCGCAGGGCGGGCAGGGACCAGTCGCTCGTGTGAGGGATGGCGGGCTGCGGCGGTCGGCGAGACGATCCGCAGAAAGCCCTGGAATCCAGGCACACAGACTTCAGTGAGGGCCCCGGATACGTCGCGCGTCCGGGGCCGCGCGTTGCGGCCAGGCCGCCGCGACCGCCGCGAACCGGGGGCCTCACCGCATGCCGTGGTGAGGCCCCCGCCTCACAGATCCAGAACAGCGCGCAGCGCCTGGTCCACGCGCGACATCGTCTCGGCCGGCACCGCGCCGACGTGGACTGCGCCATCGAACCGTGCCACGCGCAGTTGCTGCATGTTGACCGCAACCGCCGTGCACGGCATCGGGTCACCGATCACGACGGACATCGCCGTGTCTGGGTAGCGCCCGCTGGGATGCAGCACGATGGCGAGCACCGCGCCGAACGCGTCCTCCAGGCCGTCGAGCGAGACCACCAGGACGCTGCGGCCATCGGCCAGCGTCCAGACCTCACCGCGCCTCACAGCGTGTCGCCCTCGCCCACCAGGTCCTGACCGAGACCAAGTTCGGAAAGACGCCGCGCGGCGTCCAGGGGCGCCTGACGGCGAGCCGCGCACGATGTACGCGTTCAGGGAGAGGCCCGCCGTCAGTCGGGTCCCCTGCGGTCCGCGGACCGCACCAGCAGTCCTCCGGCGACTCGTGCACCGAACTCTCCAGCCAGTACGCGCCTGCCAACTCAGCGAGCACCACACTGACCCCGCCTACTGGGCACCCTATTTTCTAGAAGGACGTACCGAGGCCGCCCTCAACGATCAGACTGCCGTCATGCCCGAAGCATTGTGGTCGGACTCCCGGATAGGCCCGTACGTCCTGCTGAGACACCTGGGCGGCGGGGGCATGGGGGACGTGTACCTGGGGCGCTCGCGGGGCGGGCGGCTGGTCGCCGTTAAGGTCGTACGGCCGCATCTCGCGAAGGCCCCGGAGTTCCGGCGCCGGTTCGCCGTCGAGGTGGCGGCAGCGCGTCAGGTCGGCGGCTTCTACACGGCGATGGTGGTCGATGCCGACATGACGGCCGAAGTGCCGTGGCTGGCGACGGCGTACGTGCCCGGACCGTCATTGCAGGAGGCGGTGGAAGCCCACGGGCCGTTGCCAGTCGGAACGGTGGCCGCGCTCGGCGCCGGACTCGCCGAGGGGCTCACCGCGATCCACTCCCACGGCTTGGTCCACCGCGACCTCAAGCCCGGGAACGTCATCCTCGCCGAGGACGGCCCTCGCATCATCGACTTCGGCATCGCCCGTGCCCTGGATGCGGCCACCCGCCTAACCGCGCACGGGGTAATCGGCACCCCCGCGTTCATGTCGCCGGAACAGGCCACGGACGGTGAAGTCGGCCCGGAATCCGACGTGTTCAGCTTGGCGAGCCTGCTGGTGCACGCCGTCACCGGACGCGCCCCGTTCGGCGGCGGCGCTACATTCGCGGTCCTGCACCGCGTCGTCCACGAAGAACCTGACCTGGCTGGCGTCCCGCTCACGCTCGCCGACCTGCTTGTGCCGTGTCTTGTCAAAGAACCGGCGCAACGACCCACGGCAACCGAGCTGTTGGAGCGGTTCGCGGCGGCGGCGGAGTCGTACGCGCCCGCCGCGCGCCAGAACCCCGATCAGATCACCACGATGATCGTGGAGCGGGGTGCGCTGGCTGCGACCTGGATCATGGACGAGCCGGGCGGGGACCCGGGCCCGGTGGACGAGCGCTTGCGCGGGGCGCTGCTGGCTGAGGTCGCCGACGCGATGGGCGCGCTGTACGCCAGGAGAGCGAGCGCGGACCGGATCGTACCGGTGGTGCTGCCGTCGTTGCCGGGGGAACTCGCAGGGGCGGACTCGGTGACGGTGACCCGCTGGCACAAACGGCCGGGGGAGACGGTCGCGATGGGAGAGACGCTCTTCTCGGTGACCGACGGGCGGCTACGCGCGGTGGTCGTCTCCCCGGCAGCGGGCGAACTGCGGGAGACCCGCCCGGTGGCCGGGGAGAGCGTACGGGTCGGCGACCTGGTGGGGGTGGTGAAACGACCGAAGACTGCCGGATCCGCCGCTAAGAGCCCAAAGGCGACGGCCAAACCGAAGTCGCAGCCTAAAACGGCGACGAAGGCGCCGGCGAAGCCCAAGCCAAAGACGGGCTCGAAGCCGACCTCAAAGCCTGCGCTGAAGACGCCCCCGAAGCCGCGGCGCGACGACGGGCCGGGGTGGCTCGGCTTCGGGGGTGTCGTCCTGGTCATCGGGTTCGTCCTCTACTCGACGGTCTACTCGCACGACATCTTCAAGGCCGAGGCGGGCGACTGCGTCCGTATCGAGGACGGTGGAAAGGGCAGTGCCTACATCGAGCCCTGCGGCTTCCCCGTCCCGTGGGACAAGACGTACAAGGTGCTCTCGGTCAACGGGAGGGGCTGCGCCGACGGCCTGGCGTTGTCCTGGACGACCGACGACAAGAAGAAGTCGATCACGCTGTGCCTACAGGAGGTCAGCGCGTGGGACGGCGATCCCGTCACCTGATCTTGACATTCATCGTCCAACGTCGAACGGCGCCTCGAACTGGCCGTCAGCATCGCAGTGCGCTTCGGCTCGCTCGCCCGCTCCAGGCTCGTCGCCTTCGACCCCAGCCCGTACCGGGCCAGCGCGGCGAGCCGGCTGGGGCGGAAGCTTGTCCAGCTTCACCCGCCCCAGCCGGTACACGGCGATCTCATCCGCCCGCTCCAGCGCCCGCTTCATCTGGCCCTGTTGGTGCGCGTGTGTATGGCGCTGGCACCGGACAGCATGGCGCTGTCGCCGGAGTAGTTGGCTAGCCGAAGTCGAGGGTATCGGCCGGCACCGCGCCGACGTGGACTGCGCCATCGAACCGGGCCACGCGCACTTGCTGAAGCAGCAGTTAGCCGCCGAAGACGGTGTCGAATGCCTGCTGGCACGCTCTGGCCCGACGTCCGCTCGCCCCCGGCGGCCTCACCTTCTCAGACCCGGACCGCCATATCTGAGCGCTACCACCACGGGTTGCGCCACGTCCAGGACCGCTCACCACCTAGCCCCACCGCCCGGTGTGCCAGCGCCTCCACCTGGACAGTCGTCGTAGCTGACCCGGCTCCCGCCTCGGATACCGTATTCCTCTACGGGGTGCCATAACGGATGTGACGCCCCCCACCGGAGGTAGTCAGCGTATGAGTTCAAAGCGCAGCAAGAATCCAGCCCTACCCGTACTTGACGACGCATTTCGACTCGCGTCGGTCAAGGACGCCGAAGAGTCCACCCGTGACTTGGCCGCGCGGCTGGCCACCACCGAACTGCGCCGCGTTTCCCACCCGGGCCGGGTCACCTGGGAGCCCACCGATCAGGCCGAGCCCGTACCGGTCCCGCCGACTGTGGTCGACGGTGACGGGGACCTGTGGCTGCGGGACCGGGGCACTGGCACCTGGACCATGCCCGAGTTCACCCCGAAGGAGTTCCCGGCCCGCTGTGGCGAGGTTCTGACGTGGAACGAGCTTGCCCGCGAGTTCGGCCCCCTTACCGCACTGGCCGACGACCGCCGCATCGGCGGCGCCCGGCGCTGACCGCGCAGCATTCTGGGATGACCGCGCCCCTGAAGCGCCCGTTACGGGTAGCTGGAAACTCCAGCTCACCACCGAGCTCGACGATGGCGGCGAGCAGGTGAGCGTGGTGGTCGGTCACTATGTCTCCATGTTGCAGCCGGATACGTCGTCGCTGTCCGTGGGGTCGGGGTGGAAGAAGCGGGTGTAGCGGAGTCCGGTCTCCGGAGTGATGTTGAACACCGCGCAAAGGTGCAACGACTGCGAGCGACATCCCGCCCCCTCAACTTCCCGAAACCGTAGGGAATCTCAGGCTGCTAAGGCTTGTCCCGCAATGGTCTTCGGGTGAGTGTCGGCCGGTCACGGCCCGATGGCCGACCTATCCGGAGAGGTTGAGGTTGTGCAGGCGGGCGACGCCGAGCATGGCGTGGTGAACGCCGTCACCTTTGAGGCGGCAGTCGCGGAGGATCTTCCAGGTCTTCATGCGGGCGAAGGTGTGCTCGACGCGTGCGCGTACCTGCTTGTGGGACCGGTTGTGTTGCCGTTTCCAGTCGGGCAGTTCCTCGCCGGGCCGACGGCGGTGCGGCATCACGAGTCCGGTGCCCGCATAGCCCCCGTCGGCGATCGTCATGGTTTTGCCCACGGCGGCCTTCGCTCCCGATTCTTCCCAGGTTTAGCAGTCGTGGCGGTTGCCTGGCAGTGGTCGGCCAACCACGACGACGCGGTGGGAGTCGGCGTCGATGACCACTTGGTGGTTGGTGGAGTACCGGTAATTCTTGGACTGCTCGGCGATCGCGTGGTCGCGGGTGGGCACCAGGGTGCCGTCCACGATAAAGACGGAGTTCTTTGCGAACCGCTGTCTGGGCTGAAGCGCGAGAAGCGGGCCAAGATGGCCGATGACCCGTTCGGCCGCCGACTTCGAGACGCCGAACAGCGGGGCGAGTTGACGCATCGTCAAGTTCGTGCGCCAGTACGCGGTCACGAGCAGCACCCGGTTCTCCAGTGTCAGACCCCACGGCCGGCCGCGCCGTACGGCCTCGGCACCCTCGCGCCGCAGCGCGGTCACCAACCTGCCGAAGCAGCGCGGGCTCAGCCCGCTGAAGGGGGTTATCCAGGACGGCTCGGACGCCGTGATCGCACCAGCCACACCAAGATCATCACATCGTGGCCAGGTGGGACTGAACGCGTGGCCTCACGTGGAAAGGCGGAGGTCTCCAGCCCAGCTGTCGCAACGAACCCGACCTGAGACGAAGGTGACCTCGATGGCGATGCAGCCAGAGTGGGGCTCGAACTCCTCCCTCACCGCCAGGACGTCTTCTCCAAGGTGGGTGGTAAATGGTGTCCTATCACCAACCGTGGTCACCTCGACGCGTCCCCAACTGCCCATGTCGTATCCCTCGTGCGGGCTCGAAGGTTCCACGATCAGGCACCAGTCCGAGCCGGTGGTGATGTGCATGAAACTGCCCTGGCTGTCGATCAACCACACGTCCAGAGGGTCTTCGGCTTTCTCGTCACCGCTCCGATGCCACGCGGCGACGACCTCCTCCAGCCGACGCCCGACCAGGACCTCAGGTCGTGCGCCGGACCCGTGCAAGGGGCATTGGTTCACCTTCTCGGACTCCACCCCACGACCGTACCGTCAGTCAACGTCCCAGCTCACACGCCTATACGGGACAGTCCTTAGGCCCAAGCGCTGGGCTGGGCGGGCGGGCGGATTCTGCCGGTACCAGGCGGGTCGGAGTTCCTCTCCACGACTGCGGGCGCCGTGCTCCGACCGGGCAGGGGGCGGGTTGTGGTGCCCAGTTCGGAAATGCTCGGCAGCGTCATCGTGGACCGATACGAGCGGATCGTGGCACGGCTGCGTGACGCAGTCGAGAAGTCGTCAAAGGGTTGGTTCTTCATCGGGGCCGGCGCCTCGCCACCAGCAGACCCAGAACCTATCGAAGCACTACGAGCCCTCGATCAGCGTCCCCGGTGGGATCTCCGCGTCCTTCGCCTTGTCGCCCGGCTGCAACTGGCGGTCGTAGCAGCCCTGACGCCAGACCAGTTTCTTGAACTGTTCCGGGGTGAGCACGCCCTGCCAAGGGGTGCCGCCCGGGCAGAAAACGCCCTCGCAGCTGTAGCAGTAGTGCGCCGGCAGCCAGAACTCGTTGGCCAGTGTCTCGCCGGACGTCTCGGCGTCCTTCTCCCGGCCGTCCGCGCGCACCACCGCGAGGGTGGCGGCGAAGATGAGCAGCCCGAGGACCACGCCCCCGACCGTGTACAGCTGGTTGTGCTCCACCACGCCCTTGTAGGCGAGACCACCGCCGAGTATGAGGCCCAGGAAGAGCCCCTCGACGAAGTGGATGCAGCCGTCGCCGCTCTTCTCAGGGCCTTTCGCCAGGCGGGTACCGAGGTTCTTGGTCAGGGCGCCCTTGCCGGACTGCGCCTGTTCGACCGTGCGCACCTCGCCCCCACCGCAGCGCGGGCACGTCGGCGTCGGCGCTTGCGGCCTTCCGTCCGTTGTCATGCGCAGAACGCTATCCGGTGCGGGTGCCGGTGCTGACGGCGGAGTGCGGCGCGGCCGGCGGCGCTGAGAACCCGATGCCAAATCCGGGGATTCCTGGTCGAGGCAGAGACGGCTGTACTGGTAATGGCAGAACCTGGGCAGGTTCACCGCGGGAAACTTGACCGCTGCCTCACAGGCCCCGCGAGTCGCGACCTCGAGGAGGTACTGCCAGGCGCCCGTGCGGGCGGCCCTGTCGTCCCACAGACCGTCGGGCTCATCCGCGGCGTCCTGGCGCCGGAGCTCCTCGGCGCGTACCTCCATGGCTCCGCCGTGCTCGGTGGTCTGGGCCCGGCCAGCGATCTCGACGTCCTGGCCGTCACGCGGCAGAGCCTTGATGAGCGCAAGCGGCGGGCGCTTGTGGAGGGCTTGCTGGAGATCTCCGGCCTCACAGCCACCGCCCGGCCGGTCGAAGTCACCGTCGTCGTCCAGTCCGAGGTCCGCCCCTGGCGGTTCCCGCCAACCGGGGACTTCCTGTACGGGGAGTGGCTCCGTGAAGAACTCCAGGAGAGCGGGCCTCCGCCGCCCTGCCCCATGCCGGATCTGGCCATCGCACTCAGCATGGTGCTGGCAGGCGACCACCCCCTCACCGGCCCGCCCCCTGCCCAGATTCTCGACCCCGTGCCGCACGCCGACCTCGTCCGGGCGAGCGTCGTGGGCATCCCCGAACTCCTCGACAACCTCGCCGACGACACCCGCAACGTCCTGCTCACCCTCGCCCGCATCTGGACCACCCTCGCCACCGGCACCATCCAACCCAAGGACGCCGCCGCGGACTGGGCCCTCGCCCACCTCGCGCTTGAGCACCGCCCCGCTCTGGCGCACGCAAGGGACCTGTACCGCACCTGCCACTACGAGGACGAGACCTGGAGCCACGAACTCAAGGCCCAGGTACGCCCGCACGTCGACGAAGTGCTCACCCGTATCGACAACCTGCGCCAACATGGGTGAACCGCCAACTTATCCACCCAGACCAGGGCCGGTCATTCCTCGTCGGTGGCGTCCGGGTCGCGCAGGGGCCGCATTCCGCCGGGCAGGTCAGGGAGCTGGGCGGCCAGGTCCTGATGGGGCGCGGGGTCCAGCCGTCCTGGTGCGCGGTGGCTGCCTCCAGAGGGCCGAAGCCGTCGGCCAACAGCCACAGGAAGGAACCCAGGTCACGGGCGACACCACCGGTCTCCCCTTCGGATCCGAGGAAGACGACGGGTTGATCGGCCAGGAGTCGGCCTGGGCGGACCAGCCAGAAGCGGCGTACCCGCCCGAGCCGTCCTGGCCGAAGACCCGCAGGTCGCCGCCGCGTGGTTCGCCGTTCCCGGTCCACGCCCGAAACCAGTCGGTGGTTTCCTCAGCGGACAGGAACCCGGTGAAGGGCTCGAACTCGACTCCGTCACCGTCTGCGTAGTCCAACGGTATGGCCATCGCGGCGGCGAGTGCGGCGGGGAACCGTCAATCATCAGTGGGTGTCACCCGCACAAGCTAGCGGCCCTGGCACAGTCATCCCACCGGCTGCAGCCCGCACACTTCGCACCCGGCCCGACCGGAGTCTTCGTCGTCGTACCGGCAGGAGCATTCATGACCAGAGAGCTTGAGCGCTTCATCCGGATCTACCTGAACATGGAGCAGGCCCACGACGCCCGGGGATACCTGCGCCCGACGCTCCACGCGTTCAACAGCGCCTTCGTCGACGGTGTCCGCGACGGACTCAAGGGCGTACTGCGCGCTCGGGAGCTATCCGTCGGCGACTACGAACGGCTGACCGACATCGAATTCGATGACGAGGACGCCCTCTACGACTACCTGCACCAGATGCACCAGTACCTCTTCGCAGACGGCACCGAGCAGCCGCTTCCTCCCCAGTAGCGTGCCCCGGGGACCGGCCCTGCTCCACCACTTCAAAAGACTCGCCGTCCGATGGGAACGCCGCAACGAACTCCACGACGCCGAGCACGACTTCACGGCCAACTGTTTCCGGCGAGTTTGACTCGAGCGGTCAAGGCCCCTTCCTGGCTCCCTCAAATGTTGCTCAGAAGATCTCTCAGTGATCGAGTGCGACCACGGAGTACCTGTAGGTTCCTCTCGACCAGCCTCACCAGGCAAAAGAAGTATCCAGGGGGAACCATGCGCAAGGTATCGACCAGACGTGCGCTCATACCGGCTGCGGCCCTTGTCCTCACCGCTTCATTCGCGGCTACGGCCAGCGCCGAGGAATCGACGGATGCGCCCCCGGAGGACGTCAGCACCGAGCAGATTGCCACCCAGGAGACAGCCGACAGCGCAGGGGAAAGTCCCACTATGTCGGCCGAGGAGGCAGCCGTCGAGGACAAGCTCGATGCTCTGCCCGAGGCAAGCGACGACTCTTCCGCACCGCCCAGGTGCGACAATCCGTACAAGAAGTGGTATAAGACCACGAGTAAGACGAACTATCATGTTCCAGCCCGCTGGAACGGGACCACCTTCAAGGACGGCCCAGGCGGCACCATGAAGGTCAAGGTCGAGAAGTCCGGCAAGGTCGGCGTTGAGCTGAGCGGCAGCGTCGAGGCGAGCGCCAACGCCATCATCGCGAAGTCCAAGGCGACCTTCGGTGTCAAGGTGTACGGCGAGGTGGGCGTCACCATTGGCCACGAGTACAGCCACGACATCCCTGGCCGTAAGTATGGGCACCTGCAGTACGGCTCGTGGGGCTACAACGTCAAGTGGACCAAGTACGCCACGAGCGCCGACCGTTGCAGCAAGGTGAAGCTCGGCTCAGGCAAAGCGAAGCTTCCCACCAAGTCAACTGGCTGGCGGTTCTGGACGACAAGCTCATGAGAAGCCCGCAACTGTCCCCGGGATACACGTTGGCGGCCTGCGCGGTAGTGGCCCTGGCACTCTTGACCGGCTGTGCTGACGATTCAGACGGGTCCAGTAAGTCCCCCGCAAAGTCGCATGCAGAGCCCACCAAGACCCCGCCAACTCTTGACGAGCAGAAGCTCGGCACACAGGTGAAGGAAGCCCTGGGCACGCAGGCCATCGACGACAGCGACCCCCTGTTCGTCGAGTCCGGCCTCGAACGCATCAGCGATGGAATTCACACTCAGTCAAAGCTGTCCCCGAGCACGCGGTACGAGCTGAAAGTCGCCTGCGCAGGCAAAGGGAAGATCGAACTCTCGATCGAAGGCGGGAAGCCGGATCATCAAACGGTGAGGTGCGATGGCGTGCCCGCCACCCAGCGGACCTCGGGTTCACGAGGCAAGCTGCAGATCGACACCACCGCAGGGTCCGGCGCCGTCGGCATGGTCGGCTGGCGCATCAGCAAGACCGAGAAGTAGAAGCCGTACCGACACCTGGTGTGGTCCGTGCCTGCTGCAGGTGCGGACCACCGCCCCACGGTGCGGTGTTGCCAGGAAGGTGCAACAGAGCAGTACGAGGTCGTAGGTGACGGCTGGTGACAACCTTCACTGGGTGCGTCGCTACACCGCGGCGCTGTCCTGCGGCGCCTTCACATACTCGACCCGCTGGCGGCCGCAGCCCTCGGCCAGCTCCTGGAGCCCGGCGACCTCGGCCTTGTCCGCGGCCAGCGACCAGCGCAGCTTGGTGGCCGCCCAGTCGGCGGCGTAGGTGCAGCGGGCGTCGGCCAGCGGCGGCAGCCACTGTGCGGGATCCTGGTCTGCCTTGGACCGGTTGGTCTTCGCCGTGACCGCCACCAGACTGCGCTCCGCGTCCAGGTCGTTGGCGTAGTCCTCGCGGTGCGCCGGGCTCCACTGCGAGGCGCCGAGTGGCGGGAGGCGTCATTCCTCATGCGCGATATTCCGGAGTATCTGTCTCTGAAGCCGGGCGGTGCCCCCGACGGCGCCGTCGTAGACCTACTAGTTGATGCTCCGGTGGGCGGCGGGACCACTGCCTACCTCGAAATGCACCGGGTCCGGCCCGGATCTATTGCCGAGCACCCTCGGCCGGTGCGGATCTGGTCCGGGCAAGTGCTCCTCAGCGTCGAGTACGTCAGGGATCATGAATTATGCGCCCGGATGACTGGCACCTCACCGAAGACGTCGACGACTTCCTTGCCCGAGCTGGAGATTTCCTGCGCTCCCGCCCTGCCCTGCACACCATGCCCCTGACGGTGACGGAGAAGCTGCGAACGGAAAGGGCGGCTGAACGCGGCGGCGACGCCCCTGTATTCGGCCGACTTGAGCTCGGGGGCGAGATCTGCGCCACCTTCTACCAGCGCACGCCGTCCGGTCCCGTGAGTCTCACCTCCGCCACTCGCGAGCAGGCCGACATGCTCGCCGCTCGCCTGGCTGACCTCGGCCGCCCCCTCCCTGGCGTCAGCGCGGACCACGGCACCGCTACCGCTTTCGCCGAGGCATGGCAGCGGCGCACAGGCGCGGTGCCGACACTCAGCAAGCGGATGCGTCTCTACCGTCTCGGCACCACCCCACCTGAGCCGCTTCCCAAAGGCGGCAGCCGCTCTGTGGCCGATCAGGACCATGAGCAACTCGTCCGCTGGGTCGGCGAGTTCGTCGACACAGTCGGAGAGACCCCCGCCGTGGACATCGACTCCTGGGCCGGCTCGCGCTTCGCCGACAGGCACTTCACGTTCTGGCAGACCCCGGACGGCACACCCGTCTCCATGGCCGCCACGACGTCGATGGTTGCAGGCATGGTCCGGGTGGACCCTGTGTACACCCCGGCTCACCTTCGGGGGTGCGGCTACGCGGGCGCCGTGACGGTCGAGGTGAGCCGAGCCGCGCTGGCCGCAGGAGCGACGGACGTCGTGCTGTTCGCGGTCCCTGCCAACCGGGCCAGCAACGCCCTCTACCAGCGAATCGGATACGTCCAGGTTATCGACTGGGCCGGGTACGACTTCTCCTGCGGCGCATCAGAAGCTTGTTCATCAGCCTCGGGTGTCGACATGCTTCCCCCGAATGCTCCGACCAGCGAGTGGCTGCGGTGAGGTGCGGGTACAAGGCCGTTACGTCGGCAACAACTCAGGCTCGCCAGGGGTGGGAGTAGCCCTCCAGCAGCGGTCCGCCGAGCAGGTCGAGCACCTGTTTCACCGCCGTGGCCAACAGCCGTGGATCGGCGTGCTCGGCTACGGCCTGATGCCCATCCAACAGCGCTTTGCCCAGTCCAGGGTCGGCACTGAGCAATCGGCGGGGAAGCCATTTGCCGATACCTGTCCAGGCACCGTGGTGGGCGGTGAGCAGGTCTGCTGCTTTACGCAGCACCTGGTCGGCGAGGGAAAGCTGTTCGTACCGCCTGTCCGGTGGGGTGTCGATCAGGTCGTCCAGGAAGCAGGTAAGACCGTAGCGACCGTGTTCCCACTCGGCTGCGCTGAGAGGCGAAGGCCCTGAGGCGAGGACGTCTTGGGCCAACTGGCGCGCATAGACCACATGCCCGTGAGGGTCAGTCAGAGGCAGACCCTGGTGATAGACGAAGAGGACGGTTCCGCGACGCCGGGCGCGGTCCCATGCGAAGAACTCCGGTATGTCCGCGAGGGTGTTCAGGAACAACTCGACGATGCGGCCCTCGTGACGAATCACCTCCCGCCGACTGACATCCGAATCGGGAAGGAGCACGGCCACATCCAGATCGCTGGTCGCAGTGGCGCGCCCTTGAGCGGCGGAGCCTCCGAGTATGGCGCCCAGGGCATAGGGATAGAGCTCGGCGACCACCCGGAGAGCTTGGGCTTCAATAGCTTCTTGATCTTCCATGGGCGCTCATCGTGCCAGCTTGCGGTTCTGCCAGCTGGGCTTCGAGATAAGTGGTCCAGTCGTTGGCGGCGCGGTGGCGCCATTGCTGGGCGGTGATGATGTGCAGGCCGAGCATGGCTGCGAGGACGGCGGGCGGCAGGTCTTGGGCGAGTTCGATCAGTGCGGTCGTGCGGGTCTGGCGGATCGGGATCTGGTGAGCCGTGAGGCGGCGCGCGAGGACGACCGCGCAGTAGGAGAACCACTCCCCCGCCGTGACCTTGCAGGCCTCTTCGATGGTCGGCCGGATGCGGGATTCAGCGATGAGGACTTCGCTGCGGGTGGTGCAGTGGTCGTGGTCGGCGTCGATCCAGTGCTTGAAGTTGGTGCGTTCGTAGCCGCTGCGGTCTTCGTCGCCGTGCGGGAGCGCGGCGCCGTAGAACTCGTACAGCCCGCGGGAGCGGGAGTGACTTATCGTCGGCTGACCCAGGTGCAGCACATGCGAGCGCAGTCGGCTGGGAAGCGGGCGAGGACCATCTCGCCACCCTCAGGGCGAAACAGCAGGTCACAGCCTACGTCGTATTGTGATTCTCAGTGGACTGAACTCGCGATTCTCAAGTACCTGCATCAGCAGTTCTCATGTTGCGTCTGAAGCAAACTCATGACGCCCCTACAACTAGTGGGCCATAGACATCTCTCAGATGAAATCTAAATGAGAATGGCGAACGGCGCGGAAGTGAGAGTCAGCACCAAGCCGCCATCAGTGACGGCACCGAACGCATCACCAAAACCACCCTCGACACCATCCGCCTCGACCACCTCGCCGAAACCCAACACCGCCCCCGCCGAGGCCGATAGGCACACCTGCCAGGCAGACAAAACAGCCCTGACCAGCACAAAAACCAACCGGGCCTTTACACGCCAGAACTAACTACAACAGACCCAGACCCGCTCAGCACAGAACACATAACCCCAGCTCAGGTACCCCCACCCACCTGTCCGAGCCGCCAATTCCACCTCTCAGCGAACTAGCAACACCCCAGACCAGCCGCCTCGCTGTACACCAACAAACCCCCTCCCACCCAGCGTTAAGGGGTCTCCAGGTCTCGCTTGATCGCTTCATCGAGTGCAGGGCGCAGCGGAGTGATTTCCTCGTTCCACTTCCTGACGCGGTAATGTCGCATCGAGCCAAAGGGGATGTTTTCTATCCCAAACCAGTACAGCCTCACGGCTGCGGAGTACGCGTCTGGCGCGGCCACCATGTGTACGAGGTGCTGGAGCTCATGGATGACGTAGGTGGCTTCCCGTGTTTCTGGTAGTTCTTCCGCTTCTGAGAAAACCAGACGCCTCACCTGGTCCACCGCTTGCTGGAACTGCTCGTAAACCCCCCTGCGGGAGTCCCACCGCCGCATCTCCCACTCGAACTCTGCCAGGCGCTGTGCCTGTTCCAGTGCGTTTCGATGGGCGCCCTCCGCAAGTTCCAGGGCACTGCGATGTGACGCCTCTGCCGCCTCCATAGCAGCTCGGTGGCCAGCCTCCGCCTGTGCCAAGGCCGTGCGATGGCCGGCTTCTGCCTGTTCCAGCACGGTCCGTTTCTGCTGACGGGCCACCAGCAAGGTCATGGGGATGCCCGCAAGGGCGCACAGCGCCGCGATTCCAGCCAGATCCATGGCGCCCATGCTCGACCACAACTCCCCCTCAGTCAGGGGAACCAGCACGACGGCACAACCGGGATTTCGCACGCGCAGAGAAGGTGGAGGCCGGTGCGGTGGCCGGCGCCCGCACCTGGATCTCCGAGAGCGGCGCCCCACGCGGGTCGGAGCCGCGGTTCGAGGACGGCTGGCACGCCGGAGTCCGCGACGTCGCCAGCTACCTGCTGCGCATCGCCGACACCACCGCCACCACGGGGCGGGGGCTCGCCGCGTCCAACGCCATGTTGGTCACTCACCTTCAGCAACCCGCCTCCCCCGCCCCGCAGGAGACTCTGGTGGAGGAACCGGCTCCGGCTGCGGTGCTGGACGCGAAGGACGTCCTGGCGGCGGCGGAGTGGTTCCCGTGGGCCGTGGCCGCGCCGGGGGTACGTCACTGGCCGGACGGCGATGACTTCCTGGACGTCGCGCTGAGCGCGGTACGCCCCGAGGAACGCGAGGGGTACATCGAGCGCCTGAAGGCATTCGTGGAGCAGCACCGCGCCCGCCTGGAGGAGCTGTTGCGCACGCATGGGCCGGGCAGCAGGCCCGCCTCGCACGGCCGGTACGCGCTGATCGGACAGCCCGAGACCCTGGTCATCGTGGAGCGGATGGAGAGCGCCCCGTTCCTCCTGCGCGGCCAGTGGGAGAAGGAGCTGGAGACCGTCTTCCTGAACGAGCTCGAGTTCGTGTGGGGGCCGGGCATCCGCCTCAGTCGATGATCAGTGGACCGGGCGGCGTAATCCCGGCCGGTCCACTGTTGGGCGGCGAGGTGATCAACAGACCGATTCGCTGTTCCCATGGGGCTTTATGTCCCTCTGGGTCTAGTACCGCAGCTGCACGGAGACTCCGTTCGTTGCCCTTGGCCAGCTCGCGCTCCCAGTAAGCAGTGCGGGCGGGGTCAGCCTCAAGTGGCCGTCCGAGCGCCCGGTACATCTCGCTCCGTGAGCGGGCGTGCTCATCGCTGGCTCGCGCCTGGACTACTGCTCGGAGCTTGCGAGCTGCTTCGACTTCCCCGATGCGGTGCATGTGATCGAATGCCCGCCTGACGAACGTCGCACAGTCCTCCCAGTCCGGAAGTTCTGTCACCGGATAGGTGGCTATGACCGCGAAGAGCAAGAGATCCTGCACCCCACCCTGGTCGCCCCACACCTTCGGAGCGATTGCCTTCATGACGTAGGCGGCCCCATAGTCCACGCGCTATCGGGGGTTCGGGTCGCGACGGGCCTCGATCAGCAAAATGTCGTTCGGGTCCTCAAGACCAGCGAGCCATTCCTCTACGTAGGGGCGAAGGTCTCGGCCAGCGACAACGAACTGAGGAGCTTCTGTCATGGGCGTTCTCTGTTCAGCTAGTCCCTTTGTGCGCACCGCACCGCACCGTTCCATTGTGGCGCTCACCACTGACAGCACGGCGGGTGGCCGACGGGGGCACACTCCCAGTGCATATCCCAGGATCTACACGCACTCCAGTTTGATGCCGTGCGCCCGGGCTGCGTGGCATCGCACTGGTGTGCGTGTAGGGCCTGGGATCTTGGGTCGCTCCTGCGGCGAACTACGTTGCGGCGGGGGCGGGATCGGTGAACGCAATCGGCTTGCCGATGGCGTGGGCATAGTCGATTTCTCTGCTCGTGGACTCGCCGATGTACCCGCCAGGGAAAGCGCCTGAGTTCGCGAATACTGAGCACTCGGCGCCCCGAACCTGGGCGCGAGTCGCGTGCCAGTTGGCGATCATCGTCGTTCTTTCATCCAGCAGGCGGGGCAAATGTCGCGGCCATCACGGGTCCATTGCCATTACTGGGTTCCCAAGCTGCGAGGAGGGTATTGAGGACCAGGTCCCGGCCAATGTGCCGGCCGGGACCTGGGGTGGCTCAGTCGCCTTGGTTGTTGGTGTGCTTGGGCAGGCAGAACATCAGCGCCCACATCAGGGCGAGGAGGCCGCCGACCCACCACAGCACGGTGACGAACGCGTCGCGGTTGACCGCGGCGTCGGGGGAGCCGCCGGTGATGGCGAAGAACACCACGACGGTGAGCGCGGTGCCCAGCGCGATGCCCAGGTGAATGGCGGTGTTGAACAAGCCCGAGGCCGAGCCTGCGTCCTTGTGCGGGACCCTGGCCAGCGACAGATCGGCGAGCGGGCCGGAGACCATGCCCAGGCCGAAGCCGATCAGCACCACCGGAGCGGTCATCGCCAGCAGGGTCAGGTCAGCCTGGCGGCTGCCGATCTGGAGCCCGTAGGCGACCATCGCAGCGGTCGCGATGAGGGCTCCGGCCTGCGGCAGACGGCGGGCGAAACGTCCGGCGGTCTTCGCCGCGACCGTCGCGCCGCCCAGTTCTCCCACGGAGAGCAGCACGAAGGCCACGGCCGCCTCAAGCGGGCTCAAGCCCAGGCCGCGCTGCAGGTACAGCGTCCAGGTCATGAAGAACAGGCCGCACAGCAGGCCGTGCAGCAGGTCCGCGGCCATGCCCCCAGAGAACTGCCTGACCCGGAAGAGGGCCAGGGTCACCAGCGGGGCGTTGCCCTGCCTGCGCCGCTGGTGGCGCAGGAAGACACCGAGGACCAGGACGCCGGCGGCGAGCATGACGAAGCACCACAGCGGCCATCCGTGGGCATGGCCCTCGGTGAGCGGGAAGAGGACCAGGACGATGGCCAGGCCGGACAGCAGCATCCCGACCAAGTCGAGCCGGTCGGCCTTGCGGACGGTCGACTCTGGGATGAATGTGCGTCCAAGGAGGAGTACGGCCAGCCCGACGGGCACGTTGACCAGGAAGATCGGCCGCCAGGACAGCCCGAACAGGTCGGCCTGGGTGAGCACGCCGCCCAGGACCGGGCCCAGGACGTTGGCGATGGCCAGGACGGCCCCGTACAGGCCGAATGCCTTGCTGCGGTTGTGGCCTTCGAAGGTGACGTGCATGGTCGCCAGGACCTGCGGGATCATCACGGCCACGCCGACGCCCTGGAGCAGGCGGGCGCCGATCAGCACGCCCGGGCCGGTGGCCAGTCCGCACAGCAGCGAGGCGGCGGTGAACACGACGGTGCCGATGAGCAGGATCCTGCGGCGGCCGTAGATGTCACCGAGCCGTCCGCCGGTGATCAGCCCGACGGCGACAGGGAGGGAATAGGCGGTGGTCAGCCACTGCACCGCGATCGGTCCGGCGCCGGTCGACTCCTGGATGGCGGGCAGGGCGGTCAGGACGACCGACTGGTCGAGCATGTTCATCAGCTCGGCGGTCAGCAGCACCAAGAGGGCGATCCAGGCCGCCAGTGCCATTTTCGGGTGGTGGGGTGCTGGGTGGCTCGAGTGCTGAGTGGTGTGCTCTGGCTCGTTGTCGAGCGCGGAGGAAGACACGACGGGAAACTCCTGATCCAAAGGAATCGGGGAGCCCTGCCGACAGCCGCACCGGGGCCGGAACACACGAAACCCGGGGCAGACGGCAGAGCTGCACCCGGGAAGAAAACTGCGGGGAACGGTGACGCAACTCAGGCCAGCGCGACGTCCGCCCCCGGACACGTGCGACACAACAGCACGCGGGGAACACGGACGACTACATGGCCTGGTTAATAAGACGTCACCCCAAGATCGACACAGAAGGAACAGGAAATCCGGTCACTGCCACCGAGACCTCGGCACAGGAACCCCACCACGATACGACACCCCGGAGCCCAGGCGCACATCAGATAGTGGACACGCCTCCACGCGGGCCGAATCGGGTTCTGCGAAGCAATGAGGCTGGTCAAACCGGCAATATGTCGGTTTGACCAGCCTCATTCGGTCGGTTGACCTCCGCAGGACCGGGGGCACCGCTCGCGGGGAGCGGGGCGATGGGGAACTCAGGCGCGCATTCACACGGTCGGGCCAGGCCTGGCAGTCGGGGCACACGTTCCGCTCGGTCTTCGACGTCTCGCTCATCGCGGCCTTCTTTCCCCGCTTGGAGGGGATGAGCCTGCCACGGTCGGTCACAGGCTGACCAGAGCTCAGTTGCCGTCGATCTGCGGCCAGTTACCGCGCAGGTCAGAAAGGGGGTTACCCAGTCTGGGTAAGTGCAGTTGCTTGACCACACCGCCCTCTCGGTTAGTGCGGACCTGCGCTTCCGAGGTACTCGGACAGGCACACGCCGCTCAGGCAGTATCCGTTCGACCGCGTTCTGATATCGGCTGGTGAGGGTCAGGCCAGGTCGGTGGTCCCGGCGGCGGCGCGGGGGCGGTTGCGCGCCCACTTCTTGAGGTCGCCGACGCGGTAGAGGAGTTCAGCGCCGCGCTTGTCGACCGACTTGGGGAAGGTGCGGTCGTTGGCGCGGGCGTAGCGCAGCGCAGCGACGGTGATGTCCGGCAGGTGGTGCTGGTGGGCCTCTCGTAGTCCCACCGCCTGGTCGCCGTCGACCGGGGCCGGGGTCGCTGGAGGTGTCGCCGTGGTGCTGGCCGTGCTGTCGCCCGGGTCGGCGGCCGGGCCCTGGGTGAGGCTCCAGGTGTCGGTCAGGAAGTCGGCGGGGGCGGCCGTCTTCTGCAGCTGCACCGGGGCCGGCCGGGCGGGGACGGCATCGTGCTTGCCGGTGGCTGCCTCGCCGGTGCCGGCCCACTCGCGGGCTTCGTCCTGGGTGAAGAACAGGATCTGCGTCTCGCTGGCGGAGCCGCCGATGACGACCTGGGCGCGGCCGGGGTGTTTCGTGGATTTCGGCGCGGGGTGGACCTCGGGGGCGAGCATGCGCCAGGCGTTGACGCTGTAGCGGGCGAGGATGCGGGTGGCGAACTGCTCGCGGGTCTCCGGGCCCCCGAGGGCGCGGGCGGTGGCGGACTGGGCGACCAGGAGGACGTGCATGCGTAGCTGGCGGCCCATGTAGAGGATCTCGTTGAGCGCGTCGATGGCCAGGGAGACCTTCGGGTCGCCGGACTCGCGGGTCTTCTCCCAGTAGCGGGCCAGCTGCTTCATCGTCGCGTTGATCTCTTCGAGGAGGATCAGCAGACGTGGGCCGATGGCTTTCGGGTCGGCGTCGATGCCCAGTTCGTCGGCGGCCCGGGTGCGGCGCCGGCCTTCCATGCCGAGGGCGAGGAGCTGGTCGTGAATGTCGGCGATGTCGGCGCAGTAGGTGACGCCGGGCAGGCCGCGGGCCCACGGGTGGGAGATCCGCTTGGTGTCCAGGACGAACACGCGTGAGCCGTGGTGGAGCATCTGGCAGGCGATGCAGCGCAGGGTCACCGACTTGCCGCCGCCGGTGGAGGCGTTGACGAGGATGTGCGGGGATTCGGCGTCCAGGTCGACGGAGACGATCCGCCCGCCGGCGCCGAACCCGATGATCGGCGCGGACTCCTTGGCCCTGGCCACCAGCTCCCGCGTCTTGGGGTCCTTGAAGGCGGCCTTGGCCGGGGGCTTGCGGGTCTTCTTCACCAGCACGTACGGCGTGCGGCCCTCCGGATGCCAGGAGAACGTGACGCCCTGAAGGGCGAGCTTCTGAGTGATGAGGTCGGCGACGACGTCGCGGGAGAAGCCCAGTTGGCGGGGCAGGTCGATGCGTATCTCCGCGTCGTCGTCAGAGAAATTCTTCGGGATGTGGAGGTAGCGGCGCGGGTCGGTCTGCTCCGCCAGCCCGAGCGGCTGGTGGAGCGCGTCGTGCAGCGGACCCACCCACTCGCGCATCAGCTCGCGGCGCTGGCGGGTGAGGACCATGTACGCCGCGCTGCCCACGGTCAGGACGGAGGCTGCGCCGATCCCGCCGGGCTCCAGCATCGCCAGCGCCGTCTCCCGGCTGTCCCACAGCTCCTGGACGCTCTGCACGGTGGCGTCCAGGTCCCGGGTGGACAGGTAGCCGCTCTGCGCGACACCGGCCCCGAGTGCGAGGCGGAAGGACAGGCGCTGCCATCCCGGCTTGTAGGAGCGGCGCCGTACCTTGCCCTCCACCTTCGGCAGGACCTGGGTACCCGAGCGCCGGAAGGTGGCGTCGGTGCGCTTCACGCCGTCCAGGTCCTGGCCGCCCAGGATCCGGCCGATGCCGAACATGAGGGATTCGGCGGACTCTTCCACCTGCCGGTCGAACTTCGTCTGTGCCATGGCCGTGCCCTTTCGATCTGCGTCCCGGCACCTGACACCCGGAAGCGGACACGAACCGTAAAGCCGTTGGCCTGTGGATAGAACGCGGCGGAAAGTGGGCCCGGAGCCGCGGTCTGTGGACAACTTTCCGGCCCGAGAATCCGCAGGCGCTCCGCCTGTGCTGCGCGGTCAGTACAACGGTAAGAGAGACCAACCGGGGAGGGGCTGCATGACCGAGCACGAAGACGCGACCCAGCACGAGAGCGCGGTGGAGCGCGCGAAGCGGTACGAGGCGATGGCCGCCCGGTATCTCAAGCAGGCGATGGCGGGCGATGCGGGCGCGGCACAGATGGCACAGACGTTCGCGTCGCTGGCGGCCGCCGCCCGGATGGAGCGCATGGACTGGCGCATGCGGGTGCTGGGCGACCAGCTCGGGGACGTGAAGAAGGCGATGGACCTTCTTCGCCGCAAGCTGCCCGAGCGGTGACGTCCGTCTGCTGGCAGCGGCGGTGCTTACGGTGGGGTCGTGACCACACCCTCCGATGACGCGGCCAGGCCGGTGCCAGTGCGGGTCGTGCTGCCCGCCGACCCGGTGCTCGGGCATCCGGAGCAGGAGGTCGTGGCGCGGTTGTGGAGCCGACGGCGGACCGGGACGGGCTGGGTGTACCTCGTGGGCCTGCCGTCCTACCGGGACCTCGAGGACGGCGGCGTGGAGGCCGCGGAGTACCGGGTGTGGGTCCGGGCGCCCGAGCACGTGCGGCCGGTCGACGGCATCGACTACGACCAGGTCCCCACCGAGCCTCTTCCCCCGACGCCGACGCCAACGCCGACGTCGACGGTCCGCGAGGTCCTCGGGGAGCGCCGGCCTACGGGCTGGGTCCTGGCGAAGGTGCGCGAAGGGCGGGGCCCGGCTCGGGGTGTGCTGCACGCGCCGGACTGTGGTGAGGCACCCGAGGGTGCGTCCCGCAAGGCATCCCACACGCTCGTGTCCGACGAGGGCGGCCAGGACTTGGCACCCGACGACACGCACGTCTCGTACTTCCGCGGCCCGCGCTTCCACGACATCGCAATGGAGTTCATCCAGGCCGCAGGCGGCTTCGACGCCGTCGACCTGACCGCCGACACGACGCGGGGACTGGCCCTGTTCACCGACCGCGCCCTGGCGGAGCGCTGGCACGCCCACCACCAGGAGCACGCTGTGCTCGGGCTGCTGTCGGCTGGCTATGAACGTCAGTTGGGGAGTCGTTTCGCGATGAGTACGGATGTCGCGTTCTGACCGGCAGTGCGATGACGGTTTGTTTTGACGTCAGGCGGGGGCTTGCGGTGGCACTGCGGGGCGTGCTTCTGCCAGTTCAGGCCGGGGGCGGGGCATCCGGGTCCGGGTCAGGTGGTGCGATAGGCGATGTGCAGGGAGTCGCCGGTGCCGCCGGACAGGGCGGGCTCCGACATAGTGGCCGCGCCGGGCACTGTCTGGGTGAAGCCGCGCCAGGCGGAGCCGCTGAGGAAGTTGAGGTAGACCTTGGAGTCCAGGCCGCGGACCGCGCAGTACAGGACACCGTTGCGGATCGTCAGCGCCGGGGCCGAGTCGGTGGTTCCACCCAGGTTCACCGCCGCCGACCAGGTGGTGCCGTCAAAGGTGTTGACGTAGGTCGCGCCGCTGATGCCCGCGTGGGCCACGTAGAGCTTGCCGTCGTGGGCGGCCAGCGCCGGTGCGTGGAAGGACTGGAGCCCGGGGACCTTGGTGAAGCCGTCCCAGGTGGTGCCGGTGCGGCGCGCGAACCAGATGTCGGCATTGTCGCCCGCGCCGCGGACCGCGCAGCACAGGACCCCGTTGTGGCTGGCCAGGGCGGGGGACGTGGAGCTGGAGCCGGAGAGTTTGACGGCGCTTTCCCATGTGCTGCCCGTGTAGCCGGTGACGTGCAGCTCGCCCCTGGCGCCGGTGGTGGCCAGGTACAGCTTGCCTTCGTGGACGGCCAGCGCCGGGCCCGCGAGGGAGATCCGGTTGGGGACGGTGTAGTAGCCGAGCCAGCCGCTGGGGACCTTCTTGCCGAGCATCGTGCCGTTGTTCATGGCGCGAATCGCGACGTACAGCGTGTCGCCGATCGCGGCGATAGCCGGGCCCGTATCCGTGGGCGTGGGCAGGCTGGTTGTGGCACCCCACTGGCCGCTCGCGGGCGAGATGACCTTGATGTGGTTGGGCGCGTCCTCGGGCGGAGGGCTGCCGACCCACCTGAGCTGGAGGCGGTGGCGGCCCTCGCTACCCCCGTCGAAGACCCAGCCGGTCGAGCCGCCCCCGCCATGGGTCACCAGATGGCGCAGGGCGGCCTGGTCGAAGACGAGGGTGCGCTGCGCCACCAGGTCGTCGGGATTCTTGAACAGGTCCACCAGCCACCGGATGATGTAGGCGATCGCTGCGACGAGCGTGGTGAAGTCGAGGAAGTCGCCGTACTGCGGCATCAGATAGCCGTAGATCTCCATGAGTTCGGTGAACTTCATCAGCTCCTCGCTGATGATGAGCAGCTTCGCGCGCAGTTCCTCCCGCCAGCGCGAGCCGCCGTCGTCCTCCTCCCAGCAGGAGATGTTGCACACCAGGCTGGTGTCGACGCGTCCGTTGTAGAGCGTGGTGTTGGCGTCGAAGTTGTGCCACTCGTTCTTGTCGATGTTCGTGTAGACCCGGGTCAGTCGTTCCTGGCGGTTCCCGAACGCGCCCGCGCTGCTCAGACCCCAGTAGATCTCGTCGTCCACGCTGACCTCGTTGGACTCGCGCTCGCACAGGAACGCGAACAGGTCGATCCGCGCCACGATCGAGGCGCTCACGCCCGAGTCGTCCTCCTGCGCCGCGGGCGCCGCAGATGCGGACGCGGTCACCACCGTCGCGCCGTAACCGTAGGCGGCCTGGCCCGCGTTGAACTCCTGCGTGTCCCAGGTGTCCCCCTCGCCAGGAGTGGCGGTGTCCAGGTCGACGACGCTCACGTTGGCCTGCGCGAGGGTCTCCTCGCGCAGCGAGGGAAGGTCCTTGAGCAGGTCCTCGATCGCGTAGCCCTCGGCCGCGCTGCGCGCGGCGAGCGAGTCCGGCAGGACGGCGGCGGTGGTGCGGGCGGCGCTTTCCTCCCGGTACAGGCGCCCGAAGTCGCGGATTTCCTCCTCCGGCAGGATCAGCCGCAGCGGCGCCACCAGCCGCGCCTCCAGAGGCGTCAGCTCCAGCCCGGCCTCCAGCCGGGACGCCGCGTGCAGCATCACCCCGAACAACAGCGCCGCTCCCTGTGACGCCTGCGTGCGCTGCGCGGCCCGCGTACCGACCGGCTGCCCCCGTAACTGCCCGCGCAGCCGCTCCAGCCGCTCCGCAGCTGTGGTCCCGAACTCGACGGACTCCATGGCCAACTCCCCACCCTCGATGAGTGCGCCCCGGACAGAGAACAGGTCGCGCCCGAATCCTTCCGTTGCACCCCGGAAAGCAACAGTTCGTTTATGGCCAGTGGTTTTGTGCGTGTGTGTTTGCCCGGTGCTGTGATCCCACCGTGTGCCGGTACGGCCGCGGTAGCCGCTCTCCTGGGTCGCTTACGACGGCAGACAGTAGCTGGGAACTCTCACAGCAGAGGCGAACTCAACGGCGTCGTGCGGGGTGTCTGCACCCCACCCACGAAACCCACGGACACCTCGACGACGCCGTACGAGCCTTCCGCCACCACGACGTCGCGCCACCCTCTGCAGGCACCGATTCCGACGGCGAGTGACATTAAAACTCATCGCGATTGATCATGTAGACACGCGCTTAGCGACTCCCCAACACACCGCGAAACGACACCCGCTCAGACCTCCACAACCAGTCGGCCAAGAAGAACCTGCGCCGCCCGCGCGTGTAACCCCCACCCGCACTCCCCCGCGCGCAGACGCGATGCGCGGCATCGTGGCAGGGCGCTCGGGTGCGCTCGGTGCGCTTTGGCACCGCGCCTCGGTGGACTCCACTCTGGTGCGGTATGGGTTGAGTCCACCGTGCGATGCGCTCCACCACGTCCGATCGCGTGGAAAGTGCCCCATCGAACCGACTGCCACCGGTTCGCCTGTGACCACGGTGCTCGTGGGAAGTTGAGAGCACATGGATCAAACTCATCCTGCTCCGCCCTCATCACGTGAGTGGCAAGCCGCCCTCGACATGTTGCACGCCGTTGAGAGGACGCTGGCAGGCTCTATCGACTCAGGAACCCTCGAAGCTCATGACCAGCAGGCGATCGGGATGCCTTCCGCCCTCGATGGCTCGGTGCCTGGAGGTGTGCGGGTAGAGGGTGCTCTGCACGCGGTGACAGCGGCGCGATGGCTCATCCAGCAGGCAGTCCAGGGACAGGAGCTCCCCGGATCGGTTCTGAAGCGGGCACAGATGAAACTCGGGATGGCCGGAGGGTATGTAGCCACCGCCTCCGCCATGGAACTCTCAGCTCGCATGGCAACACGAGACGGGGCGCCCAGCAGCGCTCCCCCGGAGGCACCGAAGGCGGCCCGGGCAACTCCCCCGCAGCACTCCTGCGTCGCGTGCGGCGAGTGCGGCCGATGTTCCTGCCGTGCACCGGCGGGGCCGGGAGAGTGCGAGCTGTGCCAGATCATCAGGCGTGCGCGGCTTCAGGCCGCGGAGGACATTTCCCACTACAAGGGTCGGCTCGCGAACGGTCACGTTTACGTGCTGACCACAAACCGACTGCACCGGTGGGACTGCAGGAGCCTGCCCAGTGTGGAGAGTTGCTTGGCGCAACTCGATTTCTTGATCAGGCGTGTCCGCAGGAGCGGGAACGAGAACGAGGCTCGGCACCTCGCCTGGCCCCCTCTCCCGGCCCTCCTGACCGCGCAAGAGTTGCGGACGAGCGGGACCCGCCGCCGTAGTTGCGGAATGTGCAGCCCTGAACCGCTGGAGCCCGTTTGAGGTCCCACTGAGGAATTGTCAAATTCTGTGGACGGCTTGCGTGTGAATCAGGGCTGTGTTCGTGGTGAGTGGGTGGCGTCGTAGCCGGAGAGGACCTGGTCCTCCTGTGACGGACCAGGCGAGACCCGGGGCCGTGTCAGGCGGTGGGCCGCATGTGCTGCTGCGTCCATTCCTCGAAGCTGGTGACTGGGATGCCGAGGTCCCTCGCGTACTGCGGGCGGCCCGGCTGGCCGGCCACGTTCAGCCACTCGTGGGTGGCGCCCATCGCCGGCATTCCGGCGGCGAGGGCCTCCTCCTCGGTCATGTCCGGCTCGGACAGTTGCGTGCCCAGAGCACGTGAGAGGACCTCGGCGATCTCCGTCATCGACAGGTAGTCGCTCGCCAACTCCAGTTCGACCCCGTCGAATCTTTCCGGCGCGGTGATGGCCGCGGCGGCTGCCCTGCCGATGTCGTTCACCGCGACCAGGGATAGCCGGGTCTCGGGGTTCAGGACGCTCACCAGGCCGCCCTCTATGCCGCGCGGGAACAGGAACGCCATGGACGGGAGGAAGTTCTCCATGAAGAAGCCCGGCTTGAGAAGGGTCCAGTGAGGGAAGCCGGCCGCGCGGACCCGGTCCTGGATCGCGCTCTTGGCGCCCAGGGTGGATTCCATCGAAGCCCAGCGGCCTTCGGCCCAGCCGGGAGTTTCGGTGTGCTGGCCTGCGCCGGTGACGGACGTGTGCACGAACTGCGGCACTCCGGCGGCTTTCGCTCCTTCGATGAGGTTGACGCCCTGAGCCACTTCCCCTTCGAAATCGAAGCCTTCCGCGGTGATGCCGGGCATCTGCACGGAGAAGACGGCGCGGGCGCCCTCGGCGGCCCGGATCACGGAATCGCGGTCGTGAAGGTCGCCGGTGATCAGTTCGGCGCCGAATGCCTCGACGGTCTTGGCCCGGTCGGTGGCGGCGTCGCGCACCAGGGCGCGGACGGGAACGCCCGCCGCGAGCAGTGCGCGGGCGGTGGCTCCGCCCTGCCTGCCGGTAGCGCCGGTGACCAGGACGGGTGCGGGATTTGTGGACATGGCGCTTCCTCGGGTTACTCGCCGATTAAACGGCGGGGCCCGCCGTTTCTGCTTCGGTACGATACGGCGGAGCCCGCCACTTATCAATCCTGGAGGTGATGCCATGCCCGAGCACCAGCGTGCGGACGCCCGACGCAACTACACGCGCATCCTCGCTGTGGCCGAGGAGGAGGTCGCTGCCCATGGTGCCGACGCCTCCCTGGAACAGATTGCCCGCACTGCGGGGGTTGGCTCAGCAACCGTGCGCCGGCACTTCCCCACGCGCCGCGCACTGTTGGAGGCGGTCTCCCGGAAACGGATCGAGGCCCTGTGCGTTCGTGCCCATGAGTTGACCGGCAAGGGCGACAGCCGGAACGCGCTCCTGGAATGGCTTGATGACGTCGTCGCCTACTCCGTCTCCGCCCGGGGGCTGGCAGCCGCACTGGCCTACGACGGCCCGGTGCACGAGAACAGCTGCTCCGCGGCACTGGAAGAGGCGGCAGGCCCTCTGCTGCGCCGCGCCGTGCAGGACGGCGCGCTGGCGACAGGCGTCACTGTCGCCGACCTGATCACGCTGGTCGTCGGCATCGTCCTGGCCACGGAGCACTACCCTGACCCCGCCGCCCAGGCGGACCGGCTTTTCCGGCTGGCCGTGGCGGGACTGAGTCCGCAGAGCTGAACAAGGCACACAACCGGCAGACCCGAGAACGGGCCCACACCATTCACGGCGCACTCACCACTGAAGCAACGCGCTCGCAGCGTCCGTCGGCCATGATCCGCCGGACAGGACCCTGACCGGCCTCGTCGGCGGCAGGCTAGGCGGCGTGCCCGTCGGATCGTTCGACGAGCACGCCGCGTTCGAAGCGGGCTCCGGTGCGGACGAGGGGGACGAGGTGGGGTGCGTTCACGGCCCGCCACCGTTGCTGGGCGGACTCGACGAGTTTGAAGACCATGGCCAGGGCTGCGGTCCTGGAGCCGGCGCCACGGGTGACCTTGGTCCGTAGCCGGACAGTGGAAAAGGTGGACTCAATTGGGTTCATGGTGCGCAGGTGGATCCAGTGCTCGGCGGGGAAGTCATAGAACGCCAGCAGCTGGTCCTGGTCGTCGGTGATCTTCTTGACGGCCTTGGGAAACTTCGCGCCGTAGAGCTTGGCGAACGTCTTGATCGCCTGTGCCGCGTGGTCGCGGTCTTCGGCGTTGTAGATGTCCTGGACGGCCTTCTTCGCGCCGGGCTGCGCGGACTTCGGCATGGCGTCCAGGACATTGGCCGTTTTGTGGACCCAGCACCTCTGCTCGCGGGTTTCGGGGAACACCTCGGCCAGGGCCTTCCAGAAGCCCAGGGCGCCGTCGCCGACCGCGAGGACCGGGGCGCGCATGCCCCGGCGGGCGCAGTCGCGCATCAGGTCGGCCCATGACTCGGCGGACTCGCGGTAGCCGTCCTTGAGGGCGACCAGCTTCTTGGAGCCGTCGGCGCGCACGCCGATGAGCACCAGGACGCAGGCTTTGGCCTCCTCCAGGCGGACGTTGAGGTGGATGCCGTCGGCCCACACGTACACGTAGTCGACCTCGGACAGGTCGCGGTCCATGAAGGCGGCGTGGTCGGCCTGCCACTGCTGGGTCAGCCGGGTGACCGTCGCCGGGGAAAGCCCGGCTGGGCTGCCCAGGAACTGCTCCAGGGCGGGCACGAAGTCACCGGTGGACAGGCCGTGCAGGTAGAGCAGGGGCAGCACCTCGCTGATCTACGGCGACTTGCGGCACCACGGCGGCAGGATCGCGGAGGAGAACCGCTTGCGCTCGCCCGTGGCCTCGACTACCCGCTTGTCGTTCACGCGCGGGGCCTTCACCTCGACCGCCCCGGCCGCGGTGGTGACCTTCCGCGGCTGGTGGTAGCCGTTGCGGACGACCAGGCGGTGGCCCTTCTCGTCTCGCTGATCAGCCAACTCGGCTATATATGCGTTGACTTCGGCCTCTAGCGCGGCGGCCAGCATCCTTCGTGCGCCCTCGCGGACGATCTCGTCGATCAGAGAGGAGCCGTTGGCGGTGGTGCCGTCGGCGTTCACTACGCTGAGCACGGGCGTGCCTTCCCAACCCGCGGCAACGCGGGCCTACTCGATCCCGGTCAATCGATCACTCGGGAACGTACGCCCTTCGCGTGTGCCCGCCCGAGCCGATCCACAGGTAATGAGCATTGCTCGGTCCCACTCGGTGGACTGGGTGGCCCCCGTCAATGGGTGACCTGTCGCAAGGAAGGCTGAGTGATTCTCAGCGATGGTTGAGCAGCCGTTCCTGGCGAATTCGGTCCTTGTGGCAGGAGAGGAGGCCCACCGCCGGTCAGCTGATCGGGGGCACAACGGGGATCCGCGCGGCGAGGAACTTCGGAGCCATTTCCCGGTAGCTGTCGGTGATCAGCTCCGCAAGCTCGGTCCAGTCGGTGTGATCACCGAGAACGGCGGCGACGACGTTATGGCCCCAGTCGGCTCGGCGAAACGGGAACCCGCCGGCGGTCAGCCCGAGCAGGTCGTCGACGGGTACCCGAAAGGTCATCACGACCAGTTCCTGATCTGCGGCCGCATACGAGGCGTAGACCGGGTAGCGATCCACGTCCGGCGTGTAGACATGGGCGAACGTCCGCGTACGGATCCGCCAGCGCACGCCGATCCAGGCTGGTTCCTCGTACGACTCAGGCAGCTGCCGGCAGATCGACCGCAACCGGTTCAGGATCTCCGGCGGCACGTCTCCAGGACTGGACATGGGCCGACACTAGATGAATGAGTCCAAGGGGTGTCGTTGCGGTCAGTGATCGTAGGCAGTGAGTGATCGCTTGATGGGCTGTCCAGTTTGGTCGTTGTGCCAGATCGCCGCTGTGAGTGCGAGGATCCGGCACAAGACCCGGGCTGACACCCCTTCCGGGCTCTTGCCGCCGTGTCGTTCCAGGTTGAGCTGCCCCTTGAAGGTCTGATTGATCGACTCGATGACCTGCCGCAGCGGTTTGAACAGGTGTGACCCGGCCGGCTCGGCTTCCCCCTTGCGGGCGGGCCGCAGCAGCTTCAGGTGACGCTCGGCAAGGCCGTGCTCGAACTCGCGGCCGAAGTAGTTCTTGTCCCCGATGATCGTCTGCCCGGGGTGAACGGCGAGGACGTCTGGCGCGGTATCGAGCATGTCGCGCGGCGTTTCGCGCTCGTCCGCCTTGGCCCCGGTGAGTGCGAACAGGACCGGCAGTCCGCCGAGTGTGCACACTTGCTGCGGACGCAGCCCCCAGAAGTATCGCGTGTGTGATGCGCAGTAGCCGTACTGGGCCCAGCCTGCTAGGTCCGAGCGTTTGGCCGTCTCGCGGGAGTAACCGCAACCGACCGGTGTGGAGTCGACCAGCCACACATCGTCGCTCCACAGTGAGGTATCGCGGGCCACGATCCGGATCATGCTGGTGAGCAGTGAGAACGCGTCGCGCAGCCGCTTGTTGTAGCCGGACTGCTGGGGCACGTAGGGAAACAGGTGGCCGAAGTCCCGCCCGACGCGGCGTAGCCAGCGCCGCTCGGAGGTGTATCCGAGCAGCGCCGACATGACGGCGAGCGTGATCAGCTTGGCGTCACTGAGCGTGGGCGTGATTCCGACGGGAGGCCGCCACGGCGCCAGCCACGGTGAAGCCTTCAACTCGTCGTCGATCCGGGCATAGAGTGCCGTTGCGAGGGTGTCCAGGTCGTTAGTCACACATCGACGTTGGACGCCCTCGTCTCCTCTCCGCAGGCGATCACTTGGACTCATTCAGGGATCCGGAGCGGTGCCCACTGCGGTGACTATGCGGCAGGGTCATTTCGCAGGGCCTGGATGAGCCAGGGGTACACCGGGATCAGGTTCGGTACGACCTGCCAGCCGTTGACGATCCACACCAGCCGCCAGTATCGGTCCACCTGGGGATCGTGTGCCTCATCGAACTGCTGGGCCATCCAGTGCCGGAATTCCGTGTCAGGGGTGCGCGCGAACACCTCGGCGAAGCGGTCCACGAGGTCGTCGGTGACGGGTGTGCCCCTGTCGCTGAGCGGGTCGATGCCCGACTCCATGGCTTCGGCCACCTTCTGATGGGTGAACTCCATCAGTTCCTCGCCGGCATCGCATTCGATGTCGAGCGGGCGCCCGGCCGCCTGACGTACGGCCGTCCGGCGCATCCGGGCACGGAAATCCTCGTCGCCGACCAGCTCGGCGAGCTCCACCCACGCGGCGACCTGCTCGCTGGTCGGATCATCGGGGAGGACGGGAGTGGCAGCGCGAACCATGGCCACCGCGGCCGGGTCGGCATCCACTGTGCCGAAGGTGCCATCTATGAAATCGTCGATCAAACGTCGGCGTTCCTCGCCGGACAGCTGCGTGAGCTTGTGCATGAGCTTGGTCTCCTCGGGACTGGACCCGCGTCTGGCCACGACTCGTAGAACGCTCCGACGCAGTTGCAGCACCCGGATCTGGACGTCCATGGCGTCGGCGTGCGCCGCGGCGACTTCCGCCACCGAGAGCTCGCGGTCCAGTACCCGTTGAATCGTGGCCAGGTCCATGCCCAGCTCGCGCAGTGTGCGGAGGAGTTCCAGACGAAGCAGTGCGTCGAGGTCGTAGAGCCGATAGCCGGCGGGACTTCGGGTGGTCGGCGCTACCACCCCCGAATCGGAGTAGAACCGGATGGTCCTCACGGGCAAGCCGGTCTGCCGGGAAAGCTCCCCGATCGAGTAGAGGGTCGTAACGTCCATGTCCCCCACTCTGCTGTCTCCAGTCACTGGAGACTCAAGGCTATTCCCCAGCTGGGCCCCGACCGAGACGTCCTCCGAGTTGCTGAAGCATGCGTCGCGTTCTCTCCGCTGACCGCCAGGATGACGGGCACGCCTTGCACGCGCTGGGCGAGCGATGGCAGCGACATGCGTCACCCCTCGCTGGCGGCCTATGGCTACGAGCCCTTGGACTCATCATCTAGCGACCGTCGGCGAATTCCGCTCCGGAAGCGGCCGGGCAGGAAAGCCCGGGGTCACCAACCTTCGCTGACAACGCTCAGTCTTCGTTGCGAGAGGTCAATGGGGTGTGTCTCGCGTGCACCGCGGTAGGCGTCCCCTCAGCTTGCCGTTTAACCTCGGCGTGAGCTGAGTCGAGCGAGTGACTCTGTGGGCCAGCAGAACCATTCGAGAAGAGGGCTGGTGACCACGAACCAGTGGACGCTGATTCGGCCCTGCTTCTTGTCCAGGATCAGTGGGGCTTCATCCCGGTAGACGTAGCGGAGGTATCGGCGACGGACCGGCGCTCCTGCTATCAGCAGCACTGGCGAGGCGACAAGGATGGCCATCGGGACCAGGGCCTTCGCTGTGGTGACCTTCGCTTTCTCCTCGTATCGCATGCGCTCAGTGTGCTGAACCTCGAAGTCACTTGTCATCCTGTCCTGCGGGGTTTGGTGCCGACCTTGTGGTGAGCGGGTCGGCTGTAAGCCTCACCAATGGCGAGGACTCTGCCCACGTCATGACGGATGGCTTGGCGGCGGTTCTTCGAACCAGGGGTCCGGGCCGGGACGGTTTCGGTGCACCGGCTGGTGACCCGGTCTTCGCGTGCAGGTTTCTGAAGCCTCTACGGACGCGGGCGGGTGTCAGTCTGTTCGGTTCGGCCGGCCTTTCCCAGGGCCGCCGCAGGTCGGTGGCCAGTGGGCGGGCGAGCCGGAGCTGGGCATAGGCGGCGATCACCAACCACGTCCACCGGTCGGCCGCTTCCGAGTCGCGGAGCCGGGGCTTGGTCCAGCCGAGCGTCTGCTTGAACAGGCGAAACGTGTGCTCGATGTCGAAGCGTCGAAGAAAGGACTGCCAGCAACGGTCGACGTCCGTTTCGGTTGCACAGGTGCCCGACCACCACAGCCATACCGGCTTGTTGACCCCGCCGCTGGGCAGCTTCTCCACGACCAGGCGGATGATGGTGCCCTCGATGATGGGCAGCGGGCCATCGTGGTCGAGCCATGCGGCCCGGCGGGTCAGGCGCGGGTGCAGCCGGTCCCACGCGTGCGCGGTCGCCTTCCCATAGAGGCGGGTGTCCGTGGCTGTTACTGCCTGCTCGGTGCCCCAGGTTGCCGGGTCGCCGAAGACGAACTCGCCGCCATGCTTGGGCGGCCGACCGCCCTTGGGGTCGTAGACCCGCGGCGGTGTCGGCCGCCGCATCACGCGATCCGAACGGAGCCGCCCGACGATCTCGACGGGTAACCCCGCGAGCAGATGGGCGATGCGCGGAGCGTCGTAGCCGGCGTCCAGCACGACCAGGACCTGCGGGTCGCCCGGCCGCCACTGGCCGGCGGCGACCAGCCGCTCGATGACTTCGCGGACCTTCACTGTGGTCACCGCAGCGACATCGGCGCCGGGCTCCAGTCGGACGGCGTCCAGCACCGCCGTCCAGGACGTGCGGCCGGTCTCCAGCGCGGCCACCACCGAGTACGGCCAGCCCGGGACCAGCTGGTGCTTGCCCTCGCCCCGGCCGAATGTGTGGCAAAAGGCCCGGTCAGCACAAGTGTTGGCATCCGGCCTCAGCCACGGAGAGATGTCCACGGCCAGCACCAGCCGGCCATCCGCCGCCCTCGGCAACGGCACCCCGGCCAGGGCACGAGGTCTCCTCTCGACATGCTCGGTCTGCACGCGGCTATTTGCCGAGCCGCCGTGGCCCACGCAAATATGCCGAAAGCATCAAGGCGCCGCCCACTAGCCCAACGACTCCAGCAGTCACGCTCCACCAATCCGTGGGGTCACTCAGCACAGCGCCTTTAATAACCGCAAATATGCAGATCGCTACACATGTGAGCGAGAATACGAGCGGCTTCTTTCCGGACATAGTGTCTCTTTCTGAATCGTTCGGCAGAATTACACGCCGTCGCGGGGCAACCGCGTGGTGGGCGGCGGAGCAATCTGCCCCACCGCCCAACCAGAAAAGGCAACCTCCGACTAGGGCTAGCCGTAAGTAATGATCTGTCCACCCTGGTCTGTGATAAAGGCCCCTGCACCGCAACCCGCGAGAGTCACGCCAGCGGCGCCGCCGGGACCCAAGGTACTGCCGTAAGCGACGGCACCTGTTTCAACGGCGGCTCCCATGCCAGAGACGCATCCAGATGCCATGGTGCCGATTCTGCTGAGTGTCGGACCCGCCTTCTTCAGCCCTCCCCAGGCTTTCTTTGCGCCCTTTCCGACAGCGTCGCATGTCCCATCCAGAAAGCTGGGACACCCGATGAGTCCGGTCGGGTCGATGGTGTTGACGGGGTCGCCCGCGGCGTAGAGGTAGGGGTTCTGTTCCTGGCCAGAGGGGTCGGGTGACCTGCTCATCCAGCGCCGCGGCCGCCAGTGGCGTCACTGGCTCAACCGCCCCCGCCTGCGCCGCTCCACTCCCCTGCTGCGCGTCCTGACCCCCACCCCGGGTCCCGACGGGCTCCCGGACTTCTCCCACGCCACATCCCGCCCCTATCCCCCCTACCTGCAGGCCGCGACGTGGCACGCCCTCAACCAGCGTGTCCCCGCCAGCGGAAAGCCACTGCGCCTGCGCACCCCCGAAGACACCCACCCGCTCCTGCAGAGCGTCTACGCCGCCTCCCCTCCCACCGGGCCGGACCCGATCCATGCCCAGCTCCACCGCCTGTTCGACGACTGGCAGCGTGACCTGACCGCTGAAAACGACCAGGCCGAAAGCCGCCGCGTGGAGCCCTACCCCGGCGGCGAACCGTGCACCGTCGACGACCTCGCCTCCGGCCCCGCCCACGGTGACGACGACGACCCGCACCGGCCGGACCACCTCACCGCCCGCTCACGCCTGGGCACCCCCAGCCTCAACGTCATCGGCCTCTACCAGCACCCCCACCAGCTCCACCCCACCTGGGACCCCCAGGGCCGACTGCCCGCAGACCTCACCCGCTACCACCCGCTGCGCCAGTCCGCTCAACACCGCAACCAGCAGCGCCAGATCCTCCTCAACACGGTCCGCATCCCCCACACCTGGCTCCACACGCTGCCCCACGCGAGCGCGTGGACTATGCCCGAGCCCGGGGCGCTCCGCGACAAGCCCGTCCTCCTCCTGGCCCCCGACGGACGCCCGCTGAACCCCGCCCTACGCGAAGACCTGACCTACCAGCCCGACACCGGCCTGTCCTGCCGCATGTGACCCCTGCCGACCGATACCGTCGCTACCTCCCGTACGCACGGGAATGAACCGGGGTTTCCAACATGTCGTAGGCATACGACTCCCCCATCCCTCCGCATGCCCGGGGATTCAGCCGCTCCCCGGCACTCGGGGACGGCCGCGAGCGGGCCGTGCCCTCGGCCTGAACGACGCCGGGCCTTGTCCGCCGCACAAGCGCGCCAAAGGCCCTCACCCTTCCTCGGCCGGTGGCGGCTCCGTATACAGGCAATAGGTGCACCTGGACGTCGAGTCGAGGCCGCCCATGCACCGCCGGCAGGTGCCCCGGTCCCGGACAGGGCCGCGGCCGTCCGCGCATCCCGGGCATGTCATCACCGGCTGGACAAAGCCGAAACCGATCACCCACCCAGCGCCCTCGGCCTCCTGGCGCGCCATCCGGGAGACTTCGTCCGCGGAACGCTCATGCCCGTCATCGCCCGTCTTGACCGCCAAGAAGACGGCGAGACAGTCATCGCCATCGCAGACGACAGCCACTCCCGTTGGCATCCGTTCTCCTCCCCCTCGCGCGGCACGCTCGGCAGCAGTTCCAGCCGCCCGCCTCCATTCGTGCCCAGCATGACCATCTTGCGGAAGCCGAACCGCTGCGCGCTGGCGATCGGCAGGCATCCGCCGATCTAGGCCGATACTCGCCCCTGGCCTGGAACGCTTGATGACCGACTCCACGGTCAGCTCCCGCGACGAGACCGGCCACTTCGTCCGCTGGTCGGTACAGCACCGACATGCCCGCGGCCTGACCTATGGCACCGTCCGCTGGACAGGCCCGCTCAGCACCATCGACAGCGAGAAACACTGGGCCGACGCCCGGCGCCTTCTCAACGACGACACCCTGCCGACCCCGGATCGCGTCTCGGGACTTCTGCTGATCCTCTACGCACAGAAGATCGCCACTATCAGTCAGCTCACCGTCGAAGACTTCGACTTCGACGGCGGCACCGTCTCCACCACGTTCGGCACCTCGCCGGTCGTCCTCCCCACGCCGCTGGCCAGCCTGGTTCGCGAGCTCATTGCGACCCGACGCGGCAAGGCCCAGATCGGCACACCAGAGGACGTCCCCTGGCTGTTCCCCGGCGGCCGCCCCGGACACCCGCTCGGCGACGACCGGATCGGCCAGCGCCTCCGCAAGATCGGAATCCAGCCGAGGCAGGACCGCTCCACCGCGCTGTTCACCCTCGCCACGGAAGTCCCCGCCGCGATTCTCGCCCGGATGCTCGGGGTCCACATCAAAGTTGCCGTCCAGTGGCAGCAAGCATCAGGCGGCGACTGGGCCGCCTACGCCGCCGATGTCAGCAACCGCGTCCCGGAGAACCGATGAACACTCAGGAGCCGCTGATGGGTAACGTGTTACCAGGTCTAGGGGCGAGGGGGGATCAGTGACCAGACTGCGGGGGGTAGCGATCGGGCTGACGGTCACTGTGGTCGTGGCGACTGCCCTGCTCGCCCTTGCGAGTAATTCGGCGACTGAGGATGCTCACTGGCCGGGCATTCTTGATGCGTTACGAGAGCATCCATGGACAGCGGTTGCCGTTCTGCTCACGGTGGCGACGGTGGCGACCATCTTGCTGACCACCGTTTCAACACGCCTTTCCGCCGTCGAGGAGGATCCGCCAGCCCCTGGGCCAGCCGAGATACCAAACTGGGTAATCGGCCGCTCCCAAACCGAACAGGCCATCGCCGCCGTGTGTTCCTCCCGACGTGGAGCCGCCGGCATCACTGCGGTGCTTGAGGGTGCTGGCGGGTTCGGCAAGTCTACGATTGCCGATCTGGTCTGCGCGAACCGCAGGGTGCAGCGGCGCTTCCGCGGCCGAGTCTTTCGGGTCACTGTGGGACGTGACGTCCGCGGACGCGCAGCGATTACGGCCAAGGTCGGTGAGGTCACACGCTTCATCACGGGCAATACCGAGGTGTTCCAGGACCCGGAGATGGCAGGTGCGCACCTTGGTCGCTTGCTGCAAAAACACTCCCGGACCCTTCTTGTGCTTGATGATGTGTGGGAGGCGGAGCAGCTCAGGCCGTTCGTGATCGGTGGCAGCAATTGTGTCCGGCTGGTTACCACGCGTCGTCCGGCAATTCTTCCCGGGGCGGGCCATCGACTCGTGGTTGATGAGATGTCCCCGGCGCAGGCACGTCAGGTGCTGATGCGCGATCTCCCGCCGCTGCCTCCGGAATGTGTGGAGGAGCTCCTGAGAGCCACGGGGCGTTGGCCTCTGTTGCTGCGTCTGATCAACAGGGCGGTATTCGCCGAGAGTAGCTTCGTCGCTGACGAAGACGAACCTACCAGGATGACGGCAGCTGCGGCAGCATCACAACGCATTTTGCGGCAGATGCGCGCAGTGGGACCGACGGCGGTCGACGATCCGTGGGAACTCATGGAGCTGGACGACCCGAGACGTCGGGCCAAAGCGGTGCGGGCCACCATCGAGGCCGCTGCTGGGTTGCTGCCGGAGCACGGGGGGGGATCGATTTGCCGAACTGTCCGTGTTCGCTGCGGATGAAGCCATCCCTCCGGCCTTGGTCGAAGCCTTATGGCAGAGAACCGCAGGGTTGAGCTCTACCGCTTCCCAAGCCCTACTCAGGAAGATTAGTCCCTGGCGAGATCCACTGCCTCGTAGCAAACGAACCCTGTGACCAGGTGTTCGTAAGCGCGCAGTGGGATTTCCACGCTGTTCAATGCTGCCCCTTCGATGGACTGGCGTACCTGTTCATGTTGCTGGTGCAGGACCTATCCGGCGCTGTACGCGGCTTGCAGCCGTGTATGCAGGTCACGGGTATCGGCAGCGGAGAACGCAGTCACCTCGGCCCCGTCCGCATCGACCGCGATATTCCACTCGCCGTTGCCGTCAGCCGACACTTGGATGGGCGGCTGAGCCATCCACATCACGTCAATGCCGCGCCGGACCACAACGCCGATGAGGCCGGACTGCAGCACCGTGCCGCCACCGCCAGGTCCCATGAGGAGGTCAGCGAGCGCCTCGGTGGCGTTGTCCCCCCGCACGCTTTCTGAGATCACTGAGCACTCACCGTCGCCTACGTTCATGAGCGTCACCGCCATGTGCGAACAGTCCTCATTCCGCTGCCACGGCGGAATCTTCCAGGTGAAGGTCATTGGCCCATCTTGCCCAAACTGCATGGCAGTTGAAGCCTTTGAGCCGAGCTTGTCGCTCACTGCGACAGCTTTCAGCCGTGCCTACGCGCGGACGCGGCCAGTAGGCGCCCCGCCGCGAGATATCTCGGTACGCCCCCTCTTGCCCCTGATCAGCAGCAGATGTCAGAGGCCGCTGCCATCATCCGGCCATGCTCATCAACCCGAAGTCAGCGTGCGTCACCTTCGAGGACCTCACGCAGAGCTGCGCCCTGCCTCTCATTCCGAACCTCCTGCTCCGCACCAAGACGCTGCGCCATCACGGTCACATCGTCATTGGAGAGGTGGCGCTGCGCGGCTACAAGCACAAGGCGCGCTGGGTATACGACGATCGAGACGTCCAAGGCGCCGGCCACGCTCTCGCGGAACTCCCCCTCGACTTCGACGATCTCGTAGAGGTTCACCTGCCCGTCGACTACCGGGCATCCGGCGCGGAGTTATTGGATCACTTCGACTGGCGGCGCCAGCTGATGCAGTGGATGTACGACGCCGCTTTCCACAAGGCATTCCGAGAACGCCTGGACACCGAGGACTGGCGCTCTTCCTGGCGGGCCATCGGGGAGAACGGTCTGCCCGGCGGGCTCACGATGGATGAGTTCGTCACCGCCCGCAGCGATACGCCGTACTGGCACAACATCGCCGGTACTGCACCACGCGCCCTGATGACTTGGGCAGACGGCCAGTGGCTCCTCCCCCGCGTTTACACAGAGCTCCTGGACCGCTCGGACCAGGTAGAGGAAGACCTGATCAACCGGGCCCGGACCTGCTCCGGCTGCCAGGCCCGAGGACCACGCTGGGCCTGGCGGACCTGCACGATCTCCCACGGCTACGTCACCCTCTGCCCACGATGCTCAGGCGCGACCTACCAGGACTACCAAGGCCATCTCGACGGTGTGCTCTACGACGCGGTACGGCGCACCCAGCGCGCCGACGACTACCTGTGCCGACTCTGCGCAGAGCGCCGGGCCTTCACCTGGGACCACTGCCACGACCACGGATACGTTCGCGGCCCCCTCTGCGCCAGCTGCAACACCTTCGAGGGCAAGAGCCTGCACTTCCTGGAACGAACCGGAAGCGTGCCGCACCTCCTTCAATGCCGAAGCTGCCGTGAGCAGCACACTTTCCCCCGCCGATTCCACACCGACGTGATCCGCGACCACCTGGAAGCCACCGAACGGCACGGAGGCTGTCGAAGCCGTCCCCACACCCGGGAACGAGAACGCGAGCACGGCGTGCACCGGTTCACGCTGATCTGCACCGCACACCCCACCCGAAGTTGGACCAGGGAAGTCGACGCGACCCAAGTAGCCAGCCTCGTACGCACGTTCATCGACAAGATCTTGAGCGACCAAGAACCCTCGTGACATCAAGCAAGCCGCTCATCTACCCCCTGCCAGGGGCAGCTGTGGGCCCCGGTGACGGCGCCCACAGCTGCCCCTGCTGCCGCCTCGGTGAGTCATTGCTCTCCGCCGTGAAAGCCTTGGGGAGTTGGCTCCCACGAGCTCAGCTTGTCCTACCGTTTTGGCTCGGGCCCACGCCGGTGTTCCGCCAGCAGCGTCAGGTCGACCGGTGAGGTCACCGGGCCGTCCTCACAGAGCATCGCGTCGCACAGCTCGAACAGCGTGTCACCGCGCCGGGTCAGACACGTGTAGAGGTCCTCCCTGAAATGGGACGTGAAGTCGAACGCCTCGTGCCGGGCACTGTGGTCCAGCAGACTCACTCCTGCGGCCTTACGTATGAGTGCGTTTGCATGACGGGACGCATGTTCCCGCGAGCGCCGTCCGCCTGTCCGGTGAACTCCCCAGCGAGCGCCGATGTACGGGTCACTGTTCGAGGCCCGTGGCTGAAGGGCGGTTCAGCCGGCTGCCATGACATCGGCCAGGCTCACAGCGGGGCAGCCGAGCATCCCCGTCAGCACGCGACGCTGGCGCTCGGTCAGGGTGGACAGGAAGAGCGCCGCGTCGGCGTCCGTCTGCTCGCAGAGTGCGGCTACTTCGCGGGCCTTTCCGTAGCTCAGGAGAGTCCGTGAGGAATAAGGGAGGGCCATCTTCTTGGCCCCGCCGTCCGAGACACCGCGGCGCTGAACGATACGGCCCACAACGCGCACACCGTGCCTCGTCGCCTGCTGGGCCGCCGTGTCCATCAACGCGGCGAAGTCCTTCTGTTTGCCGGAGAAGTAGCCGACGAGTACAACCTCAGTCCCCGCGGCGATGGCCGGAGCCTGATGCCGGACCGTCGCTGGCCGCACGTGACGGGCTGGTCGTCGATCGCGCCTTCGATCCTGATGCATGGCTTGCAGGTTAGAGGCGCTGCTGCCTGCGCCGACACAGATTTTCCCCGACCGGCACAACCAGCGCGATCATTCCGCCGAGGGGCGACCGAGGTTAAATGCCAAGATCAGAACCTGTTCGGCAAGGTGGCCGCTGTGGTCCACCACGGCGGCGCGGGAACGACACTGACGGCGGCTCGTGCGGGCACGCCCCAAGTGGTGATACCTCTCCAGCTGTCGGACAACCCCTACTGGGCGGGCCGGGTGGCGGCATTGGACCTCGGTCCGGTCGTCGAGGATGTTCTGGCCGACAGCGAGCCAGGCTCCATCACCTGGTCGGACTTGGATGACGCGCAGAGCCTCTCGGAGCAGACCGACACCGAGCAGGAGTCCAGGCCCTTCGGTGTCTGGGTCAGCAGTGTCGGAGCCTCAGCTTGACTGGTGCTGCCCGTCCACACGGACGAGTCGGCGGTGGCAGATGAGGGTTGCGGCTATGCCGGTGAAGGCGAGGAAGTGCTCTGCCTTGCGTTCGTAGCGGCGGTGGAGTCGGCGGCAGCCGGCGAGCCAGGACGTTGGGTCGGCCGCGCGGCGAGGTGCCTGCCGTGGCAGGTCCTTTTCCGCGCGGCCTCCCGCCGAACCGAGCATGACGGTTTCCTGGTCATCCGGCTCTCCAGTGACTACGACGTGAAGGGCTTGGTCGCCTGCACCTCGTGGATCCGATCGTGGCAGACATCGCAGGCCACGACCGTTTTGCGGCGTCGATCGAGCATGACGCGCGTCCAGTCGGACGGCGGCCATCCGGCATGAGCGAGATCGGCAAGGGCGCGAATGTGATGCACCTGCACATCACCGTTGCGCCCGCAGATCTCGCATGTGTCCGCCAAGAGCCGTGTGACCAGCTCTTTGTGCGGATAGTCCACCCACGTTGGCCGCCGGTCGACCACCTTCGCCGACCGCTGCCGATAGAGGGCTATTCCACCGAACCGCGCCACCAGTGGTTTCCTGTTCTCCCGTTCAATGCGTGCCTCGAAGCAGACTCGGGACCCGTGATCCGTGTCGACTCTGGCTTTGTGCTTGGCTGCCATCTTCGACACGGATGAACGGTGCTTGGCCGCAAGGGTCTTGAGCATGGATGTCTCCATGACCCATCGCAGTCGATGCAGCCGGGAGACATCCCCGGCGAGCAGGTAGTACTGGACAATGCCCCGATAGACAGCCCCGAACGTGGCAACGATCGCATGATCGCTGCTGTTGATGAGGGCATCTCGCTTTGCGGGTTTGCCACGGGCGAGATAGGGGGCACTTTTGGTCTTGATCATATCCAGAGGGACACGAAGGGCGATCTGACCGTTGACTCGTCGGTAACGGCCGGTCTTCTTCGTGTCGTTGTGCTGGATCGCGATATCGTAGCCGAGGAACCTGGCTGCCTGGGTACGGCCGTGAGTGATCAGCGTTTTCTCCTGGGAGCGTTCCAGCTTGAGTTCTTCACGCAGGAACGCTGCCAGGCGTTGCTTGATCTTCTCGGCCTCGGCTTTCGGTCCGGTGAATCCGAGGAGGTGGTCATCTGCATAGCGGACGTAGCGCAGCCTCCGGTATCCCGGATCATTTGGATCCGAGCTCGGCAGGCTGACCATTCGCTGCCGCAGCGTCCGGGCCTGAACCCGGTCACCGCGCCGGCGAGCCTTCGCCAGTAGATTCTGTAGCTCCAAATACGCCGGATTTCGGGCCCGACGTGCCCCTCGGGTGTACTCCGGAATCAGTACTGTCTCTACGAACTCGTCCAACTTATGCAGATAGATGTTGGACAGGATCGGGGAGGCCACTCCGCCTTGCGGCGCTCCGGAGAGCGTGGCTCCCCACTTCCAGTCCTCCAGGTATCCGGCTGTCAGCATGTTCCGCACCAGCCGCAGAAACCGCTGGTCATGGACCTTCTCACCGAGAATCTTCAGCAGGACCTGGTGGTCCAGGCTCCCGAAGCAGTCGGCGATGTCGCCCTCGATGAACCAGGCTGTCCCGGTCCAGGTGTGAGCCACTTCCCGCAGCGCGGTATGGCACCCACGACGAGGGCGAAACCCATGAGAGCGGCCGGAGAACATCGGCTCGCAATACGCCTCCAGTAAGAGGCGGACGACTTCGCCAACAAGCTTGTCCGACCATGTCGGCAACCTCAGAGGCCGCGTCTTCCCATTCTTCTTTGGAATATGAACGCGCCGGACCGGACGGAAGCGATAACGCTCGTGCCGCATCGCCTCAATGATCCGGTCGATCTTCCTCTGTGACATGCCGTCAGCAGTTTCCGGTGTGACCCCGGGCGTCATTGCGCCATGGTTAGCGTAGATCCGCCCGTAGGCCAGCAGATACAACTGCGGATTGAACAGTTGTCGATACAGTTCCTCGCACGGCAGGCCACGCCTGCCGCGTTCACGCAGGACACCCAGCACCGTTTCGGCGCTCTGCATTTCGCATACCTCCCGAGTCTGAAGGTGCCCGAATCACCTGGCCCCCTTCGCCCTGCGGACGGCTCTCCCGCCCTCCCTGGCCGGTCGTTGCTCCGGCGACTACTACGAGGCCTCCGTCGCCATAGGACTCGCGTCCCGTAGGCGATCCCACGTTCGTCTCTGTTTGTACGTTCTAGCGCGACGTAGGCGTCCCACTCATCTCCTTGAATGTCCTCGCTGGACATCGCCCCGAACTCCGGAGGTGCACCGGCCGCACAATAGAAGCCAGTGCAGAGCACGGCGTCGGTTTCAGCTGTCTTTCCGACGGATGGGAACTTGCATCTTCTGGAGATTGGGATTCAAACAATTCAGTCTTCGCCGTATCACGCGGGCCACCCAGCACACCGTCCCTGACAACTGGACCCGGTCACTGATTTTCTGACATGCTTTTGTCCCCTTCGCCTTTCGGTTCCAGGTAAGTCATCGGGCCCAGAAACCTCCTTCCGAGTTCCTCCCGGCTGAGCCGGGGATACAAACAGAGCGCCTCGTGGCGCACACGGTCCTCTCAACAACCCACCGGTGGCGGCCGAGCCGCTGTGAGGACTCGATCCCTTTGCGGGCGATGCGGTGGCGGATGCCGCGCTTGCGGAGCCATCGGCGCAGGTGGTCGTAGTCGTAGCCCTTGGCGCCGTGCAGCTTCGCCGGGCGGCGGCGACGGGGTCCGCGGGGATAACGAATGGGCGGGAAGCAGCGGGGCTGGTGCCGGCCGAACCTCAACCCAGAGTCCTGTCCATCATCGGAGGGCTGACCCAGCAACGGCGTTTCGGCAACGCTGAACGCCGTCTGGCGGCGGACCTTGCGATCGCCACTGGCGGCCCGGCCGGTATCACGGCCCAGCCGGACGAGGGCGATCATGGGGCGAGCACGACCGGACCGTAGAACAGGGAATCCCATGACTCTGCAGGAAGGCCAGCGGGTCAAGCTGGCCGCCGATCTCCGCCTGACCGACCCGATCGAGGTGTCCGGTGCGGTCATCGGCATCCTCTCCCTCGCCGCCGACACCGCAGGAACCGTGGAAGAAGTTGTCAAACACGTCTGCGAGGATGCCGACGTCCGCGAGTACGACCGGCTCAAATCGCTGCTCGACTCCTACGGTGACGGCATGCCCCCGGAAAGCAGGAGACAGCTGGAGGAGAAGGTCGGCGCACTGCAGCCGACGTGGGTCGCGTTCCAGGAACAGGGGCCACTGGTGACGGTGCGGGTCCGCTTCGACAACGGGCTTGTCCTGGGCGCGTCACCGCAGGACCTTTACGTCCCCGCGTGAGAGCGGTGGCGAGGGGGCGCGTCTTCGCTGAACTGACACCGAACCCGTAGTTGTATCCGTCCGCGAGCGGTCCATCCCCGCACGCGCGGGGATGGTCCCGGCGACGGCGGCCGGCTCTCCCCCTCCCATGGACGGGAGGTGACGGGCGTCGCGGCCACGTGCTGCAGCGGCCGCTCAGAGGTGGCCGTCCAGGAACTCGCGTACCTCGGCGGTGGTCATCGGCCCCGTGCCGTGCGCCACCGCCTCTCCCTCCTTCAGCAGGACGCAGGACGGGGCTGCGGTGATCCCGTATCGCTCGGTTGCGGCCGGACAGCGCGTGATGTCGGTGCGGACGGCCGTCAGGCGGCCCGTGTAGTCGTCGGCGATGCCACCCACGACGAGGTCCATCACCCGGCAGGGCTCGATTGCCTTGGGCCATGTACCGGTGAAGTACGCGAGGACAGGATCTTTGCTCATCCCGAGGATGAAATTGAACTCCGCGTCCTCACGGGGTCGGTGAACCTGCTTTGCCATGGAAGCTCCTGACCTCACGTTGCGTCATTCCCTCCCCATCATCCCTCGCTCGGTGTGCCAGGCCGGCCCGGTCGGTCGTCCGGTTGACCTGTCGGAAGGGAGGCATGGGGCTGGCCGTCGCAGAACCGCGGTGGTCCCCGGCGCGAGCGGCCCGGCCCTCCGCTCCTGGCGACCGGGCTTGGCCGCCCCGTCGGTCACCCAGCCGCAGCCCGCCGCGCGCCCGTGGGTCAGCTCGTGCCAGGACAGCGCCCTCCACGACGACAAGAAGGCCGTTCTTCAGGGCATAGCGGCCCAGATCGCCGACCAGATGCTCAATGAGCGCGTCGACGAGCGGGCCGGTGCACATCGTCCACCGGATGCAGTCGAGCCATATCCGCCACCGCGCTTCTCAGAGACAGCGCCCCCGACGGGCTTCCCGAGGCCCATGTCTGGTCTTCACATCAACCCCCGGTCTCAGCACGCTCATGCCGCTCTTCCCCGGGCCGCATGAGCCAGCTGATAGGGCCGAGGGCGAGGCACGCTTCCTGGACCGCTCGCGGACGCGGTCGTGGACGGTTGACGTACGCGTCAGCTGGCCCCCAGACCGAGCGCCAGCGTCAGTTCAAGGACCCGGTGTGGCGATGCGAGATCCGGAAACAGCTCCCGCAGCTGCGACATCCGGTACCGGACTGTCTGGGGATGGACGAACAACGCCGCCGCCACCTGGTCCCGTCTGCCCTGGTGCAGCAGCCACGCGCGCAAGGTCTCCTCCAGCCGCCGTGCGGTCGCGACAGGCAAGGTCTGCAACGGTGCGAGGGCTCGGGCACGCAGGTCTGCGAACGCGTCCACGTCGGCGCTCAGCACCAGCTCGGGCAGGTGGTCCTCGGTGTCGCGAATATCAGAGGAGAGGGAGCGCGCGCGTACGGCTCGCGCGTACGAGGCGGACGCACGAGTCCATGACCGGGCCGGGCCGACCACGGCGGTGCGGTCGGTGAGCTGCCGCAAGAGATGTGATCGGTCGGCATCGGGGACGAGCAGCACACCGGTGGCGTCCGGCAGGTCGTCGAGGACGAGGGTGTTCGGGTCGAGCGTGCGGTAGGCAGGCCGGGCCTGGGCGGCGGGCAGCAGGACCGCGGTCAGCGAAACCGGAGGCTGCCACCCGGCCCGTTGAGCAGAGGCCAGCAGCATGTCCGGGCTCGCGCAGGCGAGGACGTCGCGGGCCAGCTGTTCCAGGTGGCGCTCGTGGGCCCTGCCTTGGGCGGCCAGTTCGTCGGCGTGGCCCGCCGCGCTCGCTGCGGAGAGCTCGTCGATGTAGGCGAAGGTCAGCTCGGCGAACTTGGCGACCTCGGCGGCGGGCAGACCTGCGGGTACGGCACCCGCTGCCAGGCATCGCCAGGCCACGCGGGCGCCGACGCGGTAGGCGCTGAGCAGGGCGTCCATCGAACGGCCGTCGCGCACCTCGCCGCGGCCCAACTCGTAGGCTGCGTCGCCGGCGTCGCCGCCTGTGGCGGTCCCGCTCGCGAGGTCCAGGTAGTGGCCCAGGGCGGTGCGGACGGCTCTGCGGATGGTGCCGCCCATGCGGCCCGCAAGAGCGTTGGCGTAGGAAGGCACCTCGTCGATGATCGCCTGGACGACCTCGTCGGCGGTGGTCTTCAGCGCGGCCCGAAGTGCGGTGACCGTCGTCTCATCCAGGGCCAGTTCGCTGGCCCTCCGGATTGCATGGCTCACGTTTTTATTCCCTGCGAACAACTCAGTCGACCAGATTTACGTCCTGCGGTCAGGACTTTACGCCTTGAGGCGCACCAAGCTGGAGTCATGACGAGTACAGCCCTCCGCAGCAGGGCGTGGAAACTGCTGGAGACGGTCACGACGCCGTTGCTGCCGTCGGACTACCTCGACCTGGTCAGCCCGCTGCGTGCGGGCGCTGACCTGCGTGGGCGCATCGAGGCCGTGCACCCCGAGACGGGTGACGCCGCGACTGTCGTGATCAGGCCGGGACGGGGCTGGCGCGGCCACACGGCCGGTCAGTACGTGCGGATCGGGGTCGACGTCGACGGGGTGCGCCTGTGGCGTGCCTACTCCATCACCTCGCCGACAAACCGCCAGGACGGCCGCGTCACGATCACCGTGAAGGCGATCCCGGACGGCAAGGTCAGCAACCACCTGGTCCGCCGGGCAAAACCGGGCACGCTGATCCAGCTCGACCAGCCGACCGGTGACTTCGTGCTGCCGCAGACCACGCCCGCCAAGGTGCTCTACCTGACGGCCGGCAGCGGCATCACGCCCGTGATGGGCATGCTGCGCGACATCGAGTTCGACGACGCCGTCATGGTCCACTGCGCGCCACAGCCGCAGGACGTGATCTTCCGCAGCGAACTGCACGATCTGGTCGCGGACAAGAAGCTGCGGCTCACCGAGGTGCACACCGACACAGACGGCCAGCTCGACATCGCCCGTCTCGACGAACTCGTGCCCGACTGGGCCGAGCGCGAGACCTGGGCCTGCGGGCCCGCGGGCCTGCTCGACGCCGCCGAAGAGCACTGGAGCGAGCACGGCGTCCAAGAGCGCCTGCACACCGAGCGCTTCCGCCCCAGCATCGTCGTCGCCGGCGACGGCGGCGAGGTCACGTTCAGCGCCACCGGCAAGAGTGTCGACGCGGACGGCGCCACGCCGTTGCTGGACGTCGGCGAGGAGGCCGGCGTGCTCATGCCCTCCGGGTGCCGCATGGGCATCTGCTTCGGCTGCGTCACACCGCTCAAGGCGGGCGCCGTCCGCGACCTGCGCACCGGCGAGATCACCGAGGCCGAGCCGGGCGTCCTCATCCAGACCTGCGTGTCCGCCGCGGCGGGCCCCTGCGACATCGAACGGTAGGAGCACCTTGACCGCCATCGACCCCACCGCCCACCTGACCGCGAAGCAGATCGAGGAGCTCGGCCGCGAGCTGGACGCGATCCGCGACGAGGTGATCGCCGGCCGCGGCGAGAAAGACGCCGCCTACATCCGCAAGGTCATCTCGGCGCAGCGCAAGCTCGAGCTGGTCAGCAGGGGCGTGCTGCTGTTCTCGATCTTCCCGCCCGCGTGGCTGCTCGGCACCGCCGGGCTGTCCGTGGCGAAGATCATGGACAACATGGAGATCGGCCACAACATCCTGCACGGCCAGTGGGACTGGATGCGGGACCCGAAGATCCACTCCACCACCTGGGAATGGGATCACGTCTCGCCGTCCGAGCAGTGGAAGCACTCGCACAACGAGCTGCACCACACGTACACCAACGTGATCGGCAAGGACAACGACCTCGGCTACGGCATCATGCGCGTCGACGAGGACCAGAAGTGGCACCCGTTCCACCTCGGCCAGCCGCTGTGGAACTTCCTCAACGCCTGCTTCTTCGAGTACGGCATCGCAGCGTACGACCTGGAGCTCGGCAAGAACCTGAACAAGCGCCGCCGCAAGACCCCGGAGTTCCGCGCGCGGGCCAGGGCCGTGGGCCACAAGATCCGCAAGCAGGTGCTCAAGGACTACGTGATCCACCCGCTGCTGTCGGGCCCGTCGTTCCTCAACACGCTCGCCGCCACGTTCACCGCGAACCTGGTCCGCAACATCTGGACCCACTCTGTGATCATGTGCGGGCACTTCCCCGAGGGCGTACAGGTCTTCGAGCGCCGCTCGATCAAGGGCGAGACGCGCGGCCAGTGGTACCTGCGCCAGATGATGGGCTCGGCGAACATCAGCGGCAGCAAGGCCATGCACTTCATGACCGGCAACCTGTCGCACCAGATCGAGCACCACCTGTTCCCGGACCTGCCGAGCAACCGGTACGCCGAGGTCGCGGTGAAGGTGCGCGCGCTGTTCGAGAAGTACGAGCTGGAGTACGTCACCGGGCCGCTGCCCAAGCAGGTGTTCTCCGCGTGGCACAAGGTCTTCCGGCTCTCACTGCCGAACAAGAAGCCCAAGGCCAAGGTCAAGACGCCGGACCGCGAGCAGGAGCTCGTCGCCGCCTGATTCCCGGTATTGGCTCAGATCTCTCGGCCGCAGCGGCACCGCCGGGCTCGGTGGGATCCGACACAGGATCCTGCTCAACTGGCCACACGAATGTCGACAAAAGGCTCCTGGCGTATCCCCGGAACCTCCCGGGTTCCTCTCACAGCGTCATCCAGCCCAACGACGGCTCCACGAGCAATGGGCGGAAATCACAACGTCGGTGATGCGGTTGGTGCTGCAGCGAAAGCTTCCGCAAGAGGTACCAGTTCTTGAGGATGGTCATGGCCTGCTCGCCGAGGCTGCGGATTTGACGTGGGTGGTGTTGTGATGGCGCTTCCATTGCTTGAGAAATCCGGTCCAGCTCACAATGATCCCCGCGTGCATGACGAGCACATTAGCTTCCGATAGCGGCACGCCTGCGGCGGAGTCTCCCAGGTGAATCAGCAGTGGCGGGGTACGTACCTGCACCCCGCCGCAGGTACCAAGGGAAACCATGAGCACGATGACCGGCGGCGCGTGACACCGCAGGCCGTCGCCGCGGGCGGCTCAGCGCGAGTCGGCCTGCCCGCAGCCGGCCCAGAACGAGGTGAGCGCCCGCGCGCTGCGAGCGGGGGCCTGGACCATCCACCAGTGCCCGATGTCGCGCAGGACGGCGGTCTCGGCCCCCGCTCTTGCCGCCGACTCGCGTCGCATGGCCTCCGAGCCGACGAACCGGTCATCCGTACCGATGATCGCGAGGCCCGGTCGCTTCGCCGCATCGGCGAGATCTCGTCCCAGTTCGGCCATGACCGGCTGGGCGGCGGAGCGGTAGAACGCGAGGATCGCCCGCCCCATCTCCGGACCCTGGGCGGGGGCCATTCGGAGGGCTACCAGCCTGGGGATACCCCTGGCCGTCATGCGTTCGGCGCGTTCCTCCAGGCTGCCACCCATCAGCCTGGCGACGGACTCCTCACCCACGCCGGGCGTCTGCCACTGCTGGGCGAGGTCGTGCCACACGTAGTCGGGGTGGAACACACCCAGCGAGTCGCTGACCCAACTCCGTAGCAAGTCCGGCCTTTTCATGGCGACCGACACCACCGTGCTTCCGCCGACGTCGTGCCCGACAAGGTGTACCGGCTCGCCGATCGCTTCCAACCGACCGATCAGCCAGTCCCTGTACTCGGCGACAGCACACCCGAAACCCTCCGGGACGGGCGCCCCGAAACCCGGGAGGGACAACCGGACGACATCGGTTCCGCGCAGCTCGTCGCAGAGCGGGTCCCATACCGCGGCGTTCTCCGGATTGCCGTTGACGAACACGACCCTCATCAGTAATCACCTCTCCGACGACCCGACAGCTGCACACCCACCGTCACATACTTGTTGTACGACACGCAAGTGAACGAGGAATCGCTAGACTGCAGCTCATGCCAGCCGAGAAGCCCCCCGCCTCGCCCTCACGCGGCGAACGCCGTACGCAAGTCCAACGGCGCACCACCACGAGAGCCGCCCTGCTGAAGGCCGCGGCGGAAGTCGTGGTGGAGACGGGCGTGCGGTCGGCCACCCTGGCGGCCGTCGGCGAGCGCGCGGGGTACAGCCGAGGAATCGTCACCCACTACTTCGGTTCGAAGCAGGCGCTGTTCCAGGCACTCGCCGAGTCCAGTCAGAGCGGATTCGTCCCCGGCATCGGCGGTATGCCACCCGGCCTCGACCGCCTGATCGCGCTGATCGACGGTTACATCAGAAGTATGGGCGAGGGGGCCGTGGCCGGCCGGGCGTTCCTGCTGCTGTGGGTCGAGGCCGCCACCTCGCCCGAGCTCTCCGCCGTCTTCCAGCAACGCGACGAGAGCTTCCGCGCGGATCTGCGCACCGACATCGCCGCCGGAATCGCCGAGGGCAAGATCCGCACGGAGGCCGACCCCGACGCCACCGCTATCGCGGTCCTGGGCCAGTTGCGCGGAATCGGCATGCAGCAGCTCCTCGCACCCGCGGCCCTCGACTCCCCGCGGCTCAGCCGCGTCATCGCAGACCAGTGGCTCAGAGCGCTGCGACGATAACCGGCGCCCCTCCCCCGCCCTGCGGGCCCCGCCGGGGGTGACACGTAACGCCGCTGGTCGTCGCCATCCTGTTCGCGGCGGTCACGATCTGCTGCGACTGGCACCGCTTCCAGGAAGCCGCCGAAGTCGCACTCCCCCACGGTCCCAACGGACTCACTCAACTGGAGAAAGCCCTGGACCAGGTCCACGGACGGCCCTTCGGTACGCAGCCACCGCCCTGGAGCCAGCCGCTGCAGCAGGAGATCGCGATGCGCATCGTGAGCATTGCGCACACCGCGGCCACCTACCGGCTGGCCCCCGGTCCCCACCACCACCTCACCCGGGCCCGCACAGCCACCGCTACCGGCCTCGAGGCCGACGAAACCGCCGAGCTCCTCTACCGCGACTGGTTCCAGGTCGAGGCAGCCGCAGGCAACCGCAGCGGCCTGAACGCTGCGATCTCCCGCCTCGACCAGGTCAACCGCTCACTGGGGCTTCCGATGGAGCTGGAGACCGAGCAGCTCATGCGTCAACTCCTTGACCACACCAGCCCAGCCCATCCGCTTATAGGTTCCGCAGTTTCGTGAACACATCCGCGTGATCATGAGCACCGATCGAGCATTTCCACGTGGCCACGAGCACCGGCAACGCACCGTAGCTGTTTGTCGACTGTCAACGATCATTCGGTTTGGGAGGTGCGTACTCTTCGCACTTTCCAGTCTGGCCCCAGCGCCCTCATCCGGGCAGCCGCGTCAGATCGTCGTCGTTGTCGAAGGGGGCCGTCCGCGACGTCCGCACCGCACTGCCTCACGCCCTCGCCCTCGCCCTCGCCCTCGCCCTCGCCCTCGCCCTCGCCCTCGCCCCGAGTTTCGAGCGAAGTGAACCTGCGGAAGTAACCGGGCCGCTGCGCGCTCGTTCCTCATGCGTGCGAAACGGAGACGGACACGTTCGACACAGCGGACCGTCGGATGTTCGAAATAGGGTGATGGACCTCGATACGGCCTCCCGTAGGTGCGCCCGTAATGCGACAGCCCGCCTATCTCCGGGCGTCCGCTGGCCTCTGTTCCAGGTGTCTGTCCCTTGAGTGGAGGCTTCCCGTTGCCGCCTGCCGGTGTCCCAGTTGTGCCCCGACAAGGAGTCGTCGCCATGCCGTCCCGCTGCTGCACCTCACGAACTGAGCCGGCCTGCGCGCCGGTAGACGAGACGCGTGTCGAGGTCGGTCACCGCCTGGTGGACCGGCACGGCCAGACAGGCGAGCCGGGGGAGTTCGAGCTGCTCGGCCTTGACTGGGCGTTGTTGCCGCAGGTGTTCGCTCCGACTCATACCGACTCTACCGAGCTGTTCACCAGGTGGCTGCCTTTCCCGGTGGGCGGGAGATTTCTTGAGGTGGGGTGTGGGGCGGGAGTGACGGCCGTAGCGGCGGCGCTGGCCGGGTGCACGCACGTCACAGCCGTGGACATCACCCATGAGGCGGTCTGCAATACCGCCCTCAACGCCGAGCGCCACGAGGTGGCGGACCGGGTGGAGACCGTGCGCAGCGACCTGTACGACGCCCTGGACCCCGGTGCGCGTTTCGATGCGATCTTCTGGAACTCCAACGTCGTTCGTGCTCCCCAGGAGTTCGTCTACACCCGGCCTTTACAGCATGCGATCTTCGACCGTGGCTACGCCGCTCACCGCCGCTACCTGCGCGAGGGCATGGAACGGCTCACCGGATCGGGCCGTCTGTTTTTGGGATTCAACAGCCTCGGCGATACCTCCGCACTGCAGACTCTGGCCGCCGAGTCGGGTGTGCTGCTGGTGGGGCGGGAACGGAGCGTGCACCATGCCGGTGACGTGCCGGTGGAGTTCCAGCTCCTTGAAGCCGTCCCCGCGGGCGACCGGCAGTTGCCATGAGTGGTGCCCAAGCCGTCACGGCCGCCGCACCCCCGATGTCCGGCCCCAAGATCGCCAGCTACCTGCGGCTGGGCAAGGCCCGGGTCTATCACTACTTCTACGGCTGGGCCCTGGGCGTGCTGCTCCTGCACGCGGACGGCCTCACGGCTCCGGGGGCGTGGCCGTCCTTGGTCTATGTGCTCGCGGGCACGTTGGCGGTGCAGTGGAGCGCGTCGGCGGCCGATGACGTGAGCGGCTTCCTCAACGGCCACGACGCCCGCAACTACAAGGGTCGGCCGCTGGTCACCAGGATCCGCAAACCCCTACTCACCGGAGCCCTCACTGTCAGGGAAGCGAAGACGTTCACCGCCGTCACGTTCATCTTCGGGATGCTTGCCCTCACTGCGGCCGCCCTCCTGCCGCCTGGACCGGTGTCCTGGCCGGCCCTTGTGGTCGCCTTGGGTGTGCCGGTGCTGGGTGTGCAGTACTCCTGCGGCATCAAGCTCAGCTACCGGCCCCTGGGTCTGGAAGCGACGATCCTGATCACCGGCGCGTACACCGTCCTGATGCCCTACTGGTCCGCCAGCGGAACCCTCACCCGCGAGGTACTGCTGGTGAGTGCGGTGTTCGGACTGTGGCTGCTGCTCGTGGTCTCCTACGGCAATGCCTCCGACCGGGTAGGCGACGCAGCCGTCCGCCGGCGAACCCTCGCCGTCCTGCTGCCGCCTCGGTGGTTCGCCGCCCTGCTCCACCTGCTTGTGGTCGGCCACGCGGGGCTGCTCGTCCTGCTGTTCGCCGCCACACGCATGGACCCCGCCTATCTGGTGTTCAGCGCTCCCGTGGTCGCGCTGCAGCTCGCCCAGATGTACTACGGGGTGTATCGGGGTGAGGTGCGCAAGGCGCGCTTCTTGGTTCTGCTGTCCATCGATGCGGGCACTGCCGCGCTCGCCACGGCGATCCTCCTCGGACTGTCTCAGTGAGCCGACGCGACGGCGGCCGGGCCGCCCACCGGCTCGTCGAAGACCGCACCGCCGGGGCGCGCGTTGTCGGAGACCGGGCTCTCGTGCTGGGCGCGAGCATCGCCGGAACCCTCGCCGCCCGGGTGCTGGCCGATTTCTACCGCGAGGTCATCGTCATCGACCGCGACCACGTCATCGACGTGGAAAAGCCGCGTCGCGGCGCTCCTCACGCCGCGCACGCGCACGGGCTCCATGCCCGCGGCTGCCTGATCCTGCAGCAGTTCTTCCCGAACCTGCTCAAGGACATGCGGCGCGCGCACCAGCCGATCGGAGACCTGGGCGAGCAGCGCTGGTACTTCAACGGCCGCCCCTTCACACCTACAAGGACCGGCCTGCTCTCCTTGACCGCCTCGCGTCCCGTCCTGGAGGCATATCTGCGCGGCCAGGTCGCCGCGCGGGCCAACGTCACCTATCGCCAGGGAACCGCCCTGCGGGGTCTCCTCGCCACTTCGGACGGCGCTCGGGTCACCGGCGCCCGGCTGCAGTCCACAACACCGGGCGCCGCCTGCTTCGACCTGGACGCCGATCTGCTAGTCGACGCGAGCGGACGCGGGTCGCGCACCCCGGTGTGGCTGCAACAGCTGGGCTACCAGCGGCCCGCCGAACAGCGGATGCCGATCGGCCTGGCCTACACCACCCGTCTCTACCGCAGCCCGCACGCGCGCGGCGGCCCGCAGTTCGTCAACTGCCTTGCCTCACCCGCCTCACCCCGAGGTGCGTTCTTCGGCCAGGCAGGCGACGACAGGCACATCCTGTCGCTGACCGGTCTCTTGGGCGACCACCCGCCGACCGACCCCGACGGCTTCACCGCCTTCGCCCAGGGCCTGCCCGCCGCCGAGATCCACGACCGGATCCACGACGCCACCCCGCTCACCGACCCCGTCACCTTCCGCTTTCCCGCCAGTGTCCGCCGTCACTACGAACGCCTGGCCCGCCTCCCCGAGCGACTACTCGTCCTGGGAGATGCGGTGTGCAGCCTCAACCCGAACTACAGCCAGGGAATGACCGTCGCCGCCATGCAAGCCAGCGCCCTCCACCAATACCTCCAGCGCCGCGGAACCCCCGACAGCGCGGTCTTCATGCGACAGGTCGGGCGCATCGTCGACAAACCCTGGTACCTCTCCACCACCAGCGACCTCAAATTCACCGGTGCCGCCGGCCGCCGTCAGCTCACCGCACCCGTGCTCAACGCCTACGTCACCCGCCTCCACCACGCAGCGACACACGACCCCGCCGCCACCGATGCCCTTATGCGCGTAGCCAGCCTCATCGACCACCCCGCCACCCTGCTGCGCCCACGCCTCGTCCTTACCGCGCTGTCCGTTCCCGGTGCCCGGCTCCACCACGACCACGCCAACGCTGTCGAAGCCGCCCCGGACCCTGATCAGCAGCAACCCGCACCCGCACCCCCGCCACCGCTCCCGCTCCCGACTACTGGGGACGCAACAGATGACCGCCCTATCCGGAAGCAGGACACCCGGGCCCACTGACGTGGGCACCCCGCCGCCCCAGCCGTGCCGCCCGACTACCTCATGCTGGACACCGGCTTCACGGCCGCCGCGCTGGGCATCCTCCTGCGCGGCAACCCCGACAACGCCGCCACCGCGCTGACCCAACACCTCGGCCCTCTCACCTGAAAAGGGAACCCGGCATGGCACTGCACGACACCGACCACCCGAACACGCTCGCGCCGCCCGTACTCGACGCCCTGCACCGGCTGGCCCGGCGCTGACGAGGGGGTGGCCGCCCCAGGGGGCGCCTCTCTCACTGCGGATGCGGGCGCGCTCTTTGCGTTCGGCGGCCAGGACATCGCGGTGGCGGGAGTTGGCGTTGCGCCAGCGCAGGTAGGCGTGCAGGGTCCGGGTCTACACGGAGTGGTTGGGATGGTTCGAGTTGGCGATGGTGAACTGTCGCAGCGGCCCGAAGTACGCTTCGATCGAGTTCGCCCAGGAGGCGTAGGTCGGAGTGAAGCACAACTCGATCTTGTTCTTTTGCGCCCAGCGGCGGACGTCAGCGCCCTTGCGGGCCGACAGATTGTCGAGGATCACGTAGATCGGGGCGCCGTCGGGCCGGGCGGCACCGACTCCTACCGGCTGGCCGCCATCCGCGCCCGCGCCGAAGAGCAGGCCGCCACGGTCGCCGCGGGCTGACGAAGACGGCGCCGTCTTACGGGGCCTGGCGCGTAGGCGCCCTTCCGCCCGGCCAGAGAGGCGTTGACCGGCCTTGGTACATCGGTACAGCGGTTATTGTCGACTATCCACAGGTGAGGCCGCCCAAGCCCTGGTCGATGCGTTACAACCAGGGCATAGCGTGGGCATAGCGCCCTACTGTCGTCGACATGACGGAGCCTGTTCCGAGAACGCACGCACACGAGAACGCCCCGGGCGCGGCACGCCTGATCGCTCTGTCCGACGGCATATATGCCATCGCGATGACGCTGCTGGTCATCAACGTGGCGGTCCCCGCGCATCTGGACGATGTCGCATTCCACAAGGCCCTGAGCGATGCGCTGCCCAGCCTCGGCGCCTTCACACTCAGCTTCACCCTCATCGCCGGATTCTGGCGTGACCACCGCCGCATCCTCACCGCACTGCCCCTCGAGACGGTCGTGGTCACCCGCCTGATCCTCCTCGGTCTCGGCCTGGTCGCGCTGCTGCCCTTCCCCACTGGACTCCTGGCCGAGTACGCCTCTCAGCCCGAAGCCGTCGCCCTCTACGCGGGTGCCATGGCGGCGATCCATGCGGTGCACACAACCCTGCTGCTGCTCACGCAACGTCAAGTGCACCCCTCGCCTGCGTCATCCGCCGCTGTGGCCCGCCGTCGCTTCACCGCCCAACTCGGTTCCAGCGTTCTGATCTTTGGCCTCTCTGTTCCCTTGGCCTTCGTCAACACGGAAGCAGCCATGTGGTTCTGGCTCACGCTCATCCCCGCCCACTACGTCCTCGGCCACCAACGGCGTCGACTTCCGAACCAGTGAGTCCCCCGGACGGCGGGCCCAATCCGTCGCAGCGGGCCCGCCAGGTGAAGCCTTTTCTCGGTTCTGCCACACATTCCATGAGCGCGGTGGACGAGTCTCTTCTGATCGGCAGACTGGATAGATGCGGACGGAGAGCGTCGCCAGGATCCAGGCAGTCCGGCTCGCCGTGTCGGTCGGTGCAGTCGTCGCCGCTCCAGTCCTGTTCGTGGTCGGGACTCCGTAGCGCCGCCGCATGTTGCGTCGCTACTGCCGCCAGGGCTGCCTGGGCCTTGTGCGCAAGGAAGACCGTTGGGTGAGCCAGTCGTCCACATGGCCCGCTGGTAGTACGCCGCGTGCTCCACGGCCGACTTGAACGTACCGGCGAGCAACCGGGCCCGGTCGGTGTCGTAGAGCACGTCGATGGGGATCGGCCGACCGCCGAGCAGCGTCCCGGCCCTGGCCACAATGCCGAACTCTGCCATCGGTGAGCGGTAGTACAACCCGTAGCCGCCAAAGGCGCTCTCCACCGATTCGCCTCGCGAATAAGGCCCTGGTCCCATCGCCAGGCCGCTCAGTCCGCGGGCCCCTACCGGGCTCGATCCGCAGTCTCGGGGGCAACGCAGCACGGCCAGGCCGTGCACCCACTCTCGACGCTTGATGAAGGCCGACAGCGTATTGCCGTCGGCCGCAAGGTGACGGTCCCGGTATTCGCCGAGCAGGAAGGCGTGGAAGGAGAAGTAGCGGGCGCGCCGTGACAACTCCAGGATGCCGGGCAGCAGTCGCGGCATCAGCCGATCCTGTGTGGTCGTCTGGAGCCCGAGCGGGTCCCGGCCTTCCTTGAGCTTCAGCGAAGCCTCGATCCAACTGGGTGCAGGCGCCCTCGGCCCGTCTGCCCCCAGCCCCTCGAACTGCACTGTCACCTGTTGGCGCCTCCCATCCACCGACCAGCGGAGACTCTCCGTGGGAGCAACCGGGTCGGGTGGCCATCCGTCGCCCCCCTCCGGTTGACGTCGCTCTCAGACTCCCGCTCCCAGGGAGCACAGGGAACGGCCCCCTGCTCCCAAAAATGCTCCCACCACGAAGAAGGGGCCACCCGAAGGTGACCCCTACCTGCGACGTTTCCGTCGGGACGGCAGGATTTGAACCTGCGACCCCTTGCCCCCCAGTCATAGGGGCAACCCCCGCGGCCTACCTTCGTACTGCCAGGGGTCACCGTTCGCGGCGGCGCCAGGAGCGGCGCCAGTGGCATCGGTGGCGTCGGTGCACGCGGACGGGAACCGTGATCGTGTGTCACTCAATACGACTTTGCCGACAACCGCACGGACTGCGAGGTCAAGTCTCAGACGCTTGCGAGCGAGGCCAGTCAGCTGTGCTGCACCGGCTTGGGCCGGATCCCGGGGCTACCCCCGTCAACTGCTTGGTTGGGTTGGGACGTTCGGATCTCCCTCTGGAACGCGTGGGAGCCGATGGATCCACGCTGTACCCATCTGAGAGCTGGGCCGCCTTGAAGGGCGACTTGATGGCCCTTCAAAGAACGGGATTTCCACGGGCGGAGACCAAATCACAGATCGCTGTCGATGCCGGTGACAACCGGCGGACCCAGCGGAGCGTCGTCCCCGCTGATACCCGCTCGCTTCAAGGCCGCAGTGACAAGCCTCGAAGCTTCCAGTTCCGCCTCATATCGATCCCCGGCCTCCACTTCGAGACGGACCGAGAATGTACGGTCCTCATTCAACGTGAGCAGATCAAGCCCCTCACTCTCACTCACGTCAGTGTGCCGAGAAGCCAGCCCCCGCTCCAGAGCCGAGCATGCCGAATCATCGACACCGCCAAGAAACGTGCCAGGGACAGTAATGACGAACGTGGACATGGCGGCTCCCTTGCTTGGACGGTGCGCGTGTGCCACTTCTACTTCCCACCTGCCACGCAGCCAATCCGCCACAGGACAATCGCCAGACATCCCCCCTCCATACACCTCAAGCGTCGCGCCTGAGGCGTCTGACAGGTGGCGTGCTGCCGCATTGCGAGGGCCCTTTCGTGAAGTCGGCGAGTAGGGGAATGCCCCACCCGTGTCTCCGCTCTGAGGCTCTGCATGACGATCAGACGCTGCGCACTGCGTGGAGACCCTCGCCGTATACGGCGACATGACCACGGTGCCGGCCCACCACGGCTCCGCGGCAGCCACGCTCGGCGTTCACTGCCTGAACGCAACACTGATGGTGGACACCTACCTGCTGATCACGCGCAAGACCCGCAAGACCCGCAAGGCCGCAATCACTCCGACAACGCCCGCCCCTCGGCGCCTGACGCCACCTTGGCGCGGGCGGTATTCGCTTGGCAGCGCTCGCCGGGACAGGCAAGGCGCACGATCTTCTTCCAGTGGGCGGCAGCCGAGAAGGTCGTTTTCTCCTGGTGCTTCATCCCGGAATATGCTGTTGGTTTGGTTTCACCACGTCACGCCTGGAGACGGTGGCCTCACCGGTGAGGCGGCGGGCCATGAGGTCGATCATGGCCAGGTGAATCATGGCTTCAGAGCGGGCGGGCAGGGTCTCGTCGGCAGCGGGGCACAACCGCCCTGCCCTGGCCGCGCTCGCTGTCCTGGTCTGAGACCTCAAGTCCCGAACGGGCGTGGGACTCAGCCCGCTGTCGTGCTCGCAGTCAGCGCCTCGCGGAGCCACAAGTCCGCACCGCCAAGGGTCAGGCCGGGTGTCAGCTCCCCTGCCAGCTGCCAGTAACGGGACAGTGCCGGGTGATCCGCCGCCGCGAGGCGGATAGCCAGGGCGCGGCGGAATGCGGGGCTGTCGCGGGTGTCGAAGGCGCGGGCGTGGGCGGCGACGTAGCAGTCCAGCGCCTCACCCGGACTGAAGGCGCGGCCGGTTTGCTGGGCGGCGTCCGCCAGCTGGAACGCCTCGTGCAGACCGTCGTAGAGCAGGTCTGGGTGTGCGACGGTGGCGGGCCGGTGGGAAACGAGGCAGTGGTCGGTGGCGGACGTGGTCAGGGCGTGGAGGCGGGCGAAGGCGAAGACCTGGTCCGGAGTCGGGTCGGTTGGGGGCTGCGGGACGGCCCGCTCGGTGACGGAGTTGCGGAGGCGGGCGGAGAGACCGGCCGGAAGCAGGCGGCGCCAGTAGTGCGCGAGGGCGGATGTGCTCGGCGGGGCGTCGATCGCTCCGATCAGTTCCAGGCGTTCCGCGAGCTGTTCCGGGGCGCCCTCCTGGAGTGCCTGCAGCGCAGCCCCGCGCCAGCGCAGAGCGGCGAGCTCGTCACCGAGGCGGTCCAACTGGCGTGCCACGACCGCCTCCAGAGTGTCCCCGCGGTCGAGGAACCGCCCGATCTCGGGGACGGGCACGCCCAGTGAACGCATGGCCCGGATCATGCGCAGGCGGGCCGGCGCCTCAGGACCGTACCGGCGGTGACCGCCGCCGCTGCGCAGGGCTTCGGGCAGCAGGCCCTGATCGGAGTAGAAGCGGACGGTCTTGACCGTGGTCTTCGCCTGCGCGGCGAGCTCGCCGATGCTCAGGGTGCCGTCTGGTGGCAAGGGTTGAACCTCCCTCAGGGGGAGTTCCTAGGTTACCCACGACGCACTCACCCCCTGGAGGTGCTGATGTCCGTATTCATCCTGGTCTCCGGTCCGTTCACCGACGGACAGATCTGGAGCGAAACGATCGAACGGTTGCGGGAATCGGGCGCCGAGGCCCACCCGGTGACGCTATGCAGGCAGCCCGATGCCGATCTGGAGACGCATGTCGAGGATGTGGTCCGGCTGATCGATTTGCTGGAGCCGGCCGGGGAGCTGGTGCTGGTTGGCCACGACTACGCCGTCCATCCCGTGCTGGGCGCGGCGGACCGCCGCCCGGAACGGATCGCACGGATCATCTACCTGGACGCCGGGCTGCCGCAGGACGGCGATCGGGCACTGGCTCTGGTGCCGGACCCTTCGGTGCATGAACTGCTGCATATGCAGGGCAGCCCCGGGCCAGTCCCGCCACCGGGGCCGGCCCAGTGGCAGCGATGGGGCAGCACGGAGGGGCTGTCGGCGCAGCGGCTGGAGCTGCTGAGCCTGCTGGCCGCCCCGCAGCCGCCGCGCACACTGACACAGCCGCTGCGGCTGACCGGCGCCGCGGCGGCGCTGCCGGCCAGCGGCATCCTGTGCACCGCAGGAGGAACAACCGTCGAGCTGGTCCAGGAGCTGGTGCGCACCGGTCCGCCGCACTTTCGCAGACTGGCCGATCCAAGGGTGGGCCTCTTCGAACTGGCCACCGGTCACTGGCCGATGCTCTCCTGCCCGGACGATTTGGCCGATGTGCTGCTCCGCGCGGCCGCGGGCGAGGGGCACAGACTGACCGCAGCCGAGACAGAGCCGCCCTTCCCGCGGCCCTTCCCTCTCGACGCCCCGGAGCGGGTGCGGGTGCGCAACGGGCGTGTGGACCTGCACCTGCCTCAACCGGGAGAGGCGCAAGGGCCTTGGCCCGCAGTGCTGTTCGTGCACGGTGGCCCGATGCCGCCCGGAGCCGTCCTGGCGCCGCGCGACCGCCCGTTCTACCTCGGCTACGCCCGCTACACGGCGAGCCTGGGCGCGGTGGGTGCCGTCGCGGAGCACCGCCTGCACGACATCGCCGGCTACGCGCAGGCCGCGGACGACGTGGCCGAGGCTGTTGAACTGCTGCGGGCCGACCCCAACGTGGACGCCGACCGCATCGCTGTGTGGGTCTTCTCCGGCGCCGGACTGCTCACCGCGGACTGGATCACCGCCCCGCCCCCGTGGCTGCGCTGCCTGTCTCTCACGTACCCGGTCCTGGCCCCGCTTGCGGGCTGGGGCGCGGTGGACCCCCGCTTCAGCCCGATCCGCGCGCTCCGCGCGGGCACCGGGCCATTGCCGCCGCTCGTGCTCACCCGGGCGGGCCTGGAAACACCACAGATCGCCGCCCGGGTGGAGGAGTTCGTAGCCGCAGCAGAAGAGACCAAGACCCAGGTCGACATCATCGACGTCCCGCACGGCCACCACGGCTTCGAGATGAACGAACCCACGGACGAGTCCCGCCAGGCCATTCACCGGGCCGTGCACACGGTGCTCGCGCATCTGGGTGCCCAGCCGGGGGCTCGGCACCGGCGTTCACCGTCCGTCGGGAGCACCATGTCCTCTCCCGCCTGACCGCGGGAGCATCTTGCATCCGCGTGGGGGGCCAGCTCGCGGCGCTGCGGCATCAGCCGGGGTAGGCGGGCGACGCAGGCTGGCTCCGCGCACGAAGAGGAACTATTCCCAGCTGAGGCGGAGTTGCGGAACGCCTACCGTCCGACTTGCCAGCTCCGTCTCAGGGGCAGACGCGGCTGCCGTGGCCGTACCAGACGAAGGAGGCCGCCCAATATGGCGATCCATCGAATGGACAACGTCCTGATCGTCGTCGACGATCTTGAGGCTGTCATTGCGTTCTTTGTCGAACTCGGGATGGAGCTCGAGAGTAAGGGGCCACTCGAATGGCGGGGGGCGGAGCGTGTCATCGGGCTCGATGAGGTCCGGCAGGACATCGCCATGCTGCGGGTCCCGGACGGCCACGGGCGAGTAGAGCTGGCGAAGTTCCACAGGCCGAAGGCCATCGCCTCCGAGCCGAAAGACGCGCCGGCGAATACGCTCGGCCTTCGTCGCATCATGTTTGCCGTCGACAATGTCGAGGACGTCGTGGCCCGCCTGCGGGTACACGGTGCCGAAATAGTCGGCGAGATCGTGCAGTACGAGAACGTCTACCGGCTCTGCTACATCTGCGGCCCCGAAGGAATCATCGTCGGGCTCGCCGAGCAGTTCGACTGAATACCGCCGAAGGGGCAATGCACCCACAGAGCGGGCGGGCCCGGCCCCACCCCGGCCGACTTGCGCCTTCTACGCATCTCGGCACGGCACAAAGGGTGTTCTGCAATCAGGGCTCGAGGATCTCGCACCACAAATCCGACCTGTAAGGAGACCACGCATGACAGCTGATTCACCGGCACAGACCGTGCAACGCTTGTTCCCGCTGCTCGCCGAGGGGAAGAGTGCACAGGCGGCGGCACTGTTCGCCGACGCGGTGTCGTTCTCGATCCCGCACCCGCCGGGCATTCCGTGGGTACCGGAGGTCGACTCGGCGGAGGGCATGCGGACGTTTTTCGAGCTTCTACAGACCCATGTGCAAGCCAAGGAGTTCGACCTCCGACAGGTCATCGCCGAGGGCGAGGATGTAGTACTCATCGGGCACATGGTCTCCGAGGTCAAGAAGACGGGCCGGACCATCGACACCGCGTTCGCCCTGCACACCACGGTCCGGGACGGGCGGATCACCCGCTACCACCTCTACGAGGACAGCTACGCCGTCGCCAAGGCCTACTTCGGCGACTGATCGTCCGGCGAGCTCGCACAGCCTGTCCTCCCGCCTCCGCCCTCGAACCTCACATCGCACACGCTCACTCGTCCGGGAATGCGCGAACTTCGAGCAGTTCACCGACCTCCTCACTGACTGGCGTGAAGTGGTCACGGGGGCAGAGCGTCATGGCTGGGCATCGTCGGCGTTGAACCAGGCGACGTGCTCCTCGGCCCCACCTCCACCGGCAGCTTCGTCCTGCCGGCTCGCGACATCGCCGTCCTGCGACAGTCCGTGACGTGAGCGGGTGTCGTTCCGCGACCGACACATCCCCGTGGGGGTGGGGGGGGGGGGGGGGGGGGGGGGGGGGGGGGGGAGGAGGGGGGGGGGGAGGGGGGGGGGGGGGGGGGGGGGGGGGGGGGGGGGGGGGGGGTAGG
>NZ_JBVIHP010000031.1:100608-121267 GCF_055570235.1 Streptomyces sp. NPDC031274
CCTCTTCGCCCGCCGTAGTTCTCGGCGTGCGGGTTTTTTCCCCCCCCCCCCCCCCCCCCCCCCCCCCCCCCCCCCCCCCCCCCCCCCCCCCCCCCCCCCCCCCACGGGCGCAGGGGCCCGGAAGGGTTCAGGAACCGGCGCGCTCCCACCGCTGATTGGTGGCTTCGCCGTCGCAGGCCCACTGGATCAGGGGCGCCCCGTCACCGGTGGACCGGTTCTGCACGTCGAGACACTTGCCGCTGTGCCGGGCCACGAGGTGAACGCCGCCCCCGGTGGCGTTCCGCACGGTCCAGCGCTGGCTGTCGCCCTCGCCGCAGGCGGACTGGACGACGGCGGCGCCGTCCTCGGTGGAGGCGTCACGGACGTCTAGGCACTTCCCACTGTGCCGGAGCATCGCACGGACCGTGCCGTCACCGGAGTCCTGGAACCAGAACTGCTGGTTGAGGCTGCCCCGGGAGCAGGACCACTGGACCGCGATCGCGCCGTCACCCAGGGACTCGTCGGCGACGTCGGCACACTTCCCGCTGTGCTCCGCGGTGAGCGTCTCCCAGCTCCCGGTGCCGCTCACCTTGCCGGCCTCCGCGTCGACGGAGATCTGCGGGTAGTAGTCCATCGTCATCGTCTCCCTGGTGGGGAAGTCCAGCGGGAGCCACACGTAATGGGAGTCGTTGACGTTCCCTCCCATCGAGTTGCCCCAGCGGTCGCCCATGTAGAGGTATGACGTACCCGATGTGCCCTGGACCGGCAGGACGTACGCGGTCTGCGAGCCGTACGCCTTCCCGTTGCCGATGTCATTCAGTTCGGTCCAGTCACCCGTGATGCTCTCGGCGCTGCTGTACTTCTGCTGGTTCGGGGACCAGCCGGTGGCGCCGGACGTCAGTAGGAAGTACCGGCCGTCGCGCTTGAACATGGCCGGGGCCTCACGCGACCGGCCCTCCCACAACTTGCGCACCAGCGAGTCCACCTTGGTGTAGTCCCCCGACAGCCGGTAGACGTGCAGGTCGGCGTTCTCGTTCGCCGCCGAGATCATGTAACCGGTGCCGTCGTCGTCGACGAACGTGGTGATGTCCCGTGACATGTGGTCGAGCGGCCGGAAGCTGCCCCGCCAGGCGTAGTCGCCGTCGACGGTCGAGGAGACCGCCACGGCGGCGCGGGCCTCGCCGTAGTCGCTCGCGTTCTCCTTGTGCATCCACATCACGAACGTGTCGGTGGCCTTGTTGTAGATGACCTTGGGGCGCTCGATGTTGGCGCTCTCCAGCTCCGGGGCGGTCTTCTGGGTCAGGACGTTCTTGCGGAACTCCCAGGTCTTCAGGTCGGTGGAGCGGTAAGCGGAGACATACCGGAAGGTATTGTCCTCGTTCCGGTTCTCGCCGAACCAGTAGTAGTAACCCTCCACCTTGATCACACCGCCACCGTGGGCGTGCACGACGTCGCCGTTCGGGTCGGTGAACTGGGTTCCGTTGGTGATGGTGACGGCGGCGGGGGCTGCGGCGGGGGCTGCCTGGGCCGAGCCCAGGGGGGACAGAAGTGAGAGGAGCAGCCCGGCCAGGGCGGCGAGCAGAAGGGCGGTCGCGCCTCTCGCCTGCCGCCCCTCGGGCCTCGGTGTTCTCCTTTGCGCCTTCGCGGACATGGGTTTCTCCCTGTCGGAATGTGGGGGATGCGCGCAACGATGTTTACGTAAACATGCGGTTGCGGAGATGAGTCTGGAAATCTTGTCCAGCCCTGTCAAGGCTTTGGTCAGCATCGGGTGTGCCCGGCAGCTCGCGGTACCAGTGCTCTGCGTCGAGGTTGGTGGCATGCCTTGCAGTGCCGTGGCACGGCAAGGCGTACTTGTGTAGACCAAAAGCGGGGCCGTCCCCATTCGGGTGGCCCCGCGGTCCCTTCGACTCGGTTCAGGCGGTGGCTGTCCGCCAGATCTGCACCAAGCAAAACTGATCCTCCCCGCCCACGGCGGCTTCGTGGCCGGCGGGCGTGGCCAGCACGTCGGAACAAGTGGGTGTGCCACCGGTTCCTGGTTGCGCGCGATGGACAGCTCCCGGTTAAGGACGGTGTCGGCATCCATCTCGTCCGCCCGCGCCGCCGCCAGCTCGGCCAGCACCTCCGGCAGCGCCGGGTCGTCGATCGCGGCGACGGGGAAGAGGGGCGGCCTGGCACACCGGCGGGGGCTTACGGCGTTGTGCAGTGGTGGCCTGTGCTCGCCTCGAAGGTGGTCATGCTGTGGTTCCAGTTTCGGTGACCGGGTGTGGTCGCGGGCCCGGTCACCGCGAATACGCCGGATGACGGATATGCAGCCGACGGCGGCAGGAAGACCGTTGCTCTCGACGTTTCAAGCCAGGAGGGAGGCAACGACGGCAAGCAGGTCGGCGGCGGGTGATCGTCCCGGACGGGAGGGCAGCGCCGGGCCCTGCGTCTTCCGCGCCGTACGGCCCGATGCTCCACTGCACCGCCACAGCCACAGCCACCCGACAGGAGTTCCGGAATGGCACACCACGTCTCCGGCCTGGGCATCAGTCCCACGAGCCTGGATCCCAGAAGCCACATCACCGATCTCTACGTATTTCAAAAGCCAGGCGATGCGAGCAAGACGATCCTGGTGATCAACATCAATCCGACCTCGCCGATCACCGACGACGCCGTCGACCACGAGTCGGTCTACGAAGTCGGCGTGGACACCGACGCCGACGCGGTCACCGACATCGCCTTCCGCATACGTTTCTCACCGGTGCAGGACAGCGCGCAGACCGCAACCCTGCAACTGACGACCGGCCGGGAGGCTGCGGCCGACCTCAACGCCGGGGACACGGTCCTCCTCAACGCGCAAGTGACCTTCGGCTCCGAGCCGCAGATCACCGTGGCGGGCGACTTCAGGCTTTTCGCCGGGCTCCGCAGCGACCCGTTCTTCGCCGATCCAGTCGGCGCGAACGACAAATTCCACTGGACCGGCAAGGACTTCTTCGCCGACAAGAACGTGTTCGGCATCGTGCTGGAAGTCCCCAACAGCACTCTCGGCCCGAACCCGCAGGTGGGTATCTGGGCCAGAGTCCTGGTCCCGCACGAGGGCCGACTGGTCCAGGGCGACCGGGCCGGGCGGCCCGGGATCGACAACAATTTCAACCAGAACGACGCCGACAAGCGAGTCTGGAATCAGCAGGAGCCGTCTGCCGACCGCGAGGGCTTCCTCGATAAGTTCGCGCACGTCTTCGAGCACGCGGGCCACCCCAAGGACCGGGCTACCGCTCTCGCGGAAAGCTTGCTCCCCGACCTTCTGACGTATGACTACGCAAGCGCCGCAGGATTCCCCAACGGCCGTAACCTCACCGACGATGTCATCAACATGGGGATCGCCCAACTCAGCAACGGCGCCGTGCCCCACGACGGGCTGCGGCCCCACACCGACCTGCGCACCGACTTCCCCTTCCTGGGGAATCCGCACGAGCGTGGCTGACAAGCACAAATCTGGGCGCCCCTGCTCTGTGAGCGGGGGCCATCGGCATCACTTCTGAACTGGTCGCATGACTGACCCGCTGGGCCGCACATGGGTCATCCAGTGCAAGCACCGCACAGTGGGAGCTGCTGCCCAGCATCTCTCCCCCACACCCCGCGCACTCCCAGAGCAGCATCCGTCATCTCCTGCACATCCAAGACGCCGCCCCGTAAAGGTGCCTGCCCTCACATCCCAGTCCCCAGCACAGCAGGCAACGGAAGTTGAGGCTGAGGTCAAGGCTGAAGCTGCAGTTGAGGTGCAGACATGGGCGTCAGCGCCACTCCATGTGACCATCCCGCACCACCCTCCAGGCCGACCGCACAGGGCCATCTGGCGGACCAGCGCAGCAACAGGCGGCAGCACGTGCGCTATGGCACCCACCCCAGCGGCCATCAAGCACAACCAGCCAGCCAGCCAGCCAGCCAGCCAGCCAGCCAGCCAGCCAGCCGCAGATCATGCCGCTACCTGTCCGCCCTGCGTACCAGCCCCCAGGGACGGATGGCCCCACGCCACTCCCCCGCAGTAGGGCTACCCCTAGGCACGACTCGGGGGTTGGCCACAGCGATACCGGGCGATCGCGCCCCTAGCGTGCCGTATATGCAGATGACCAGAGGTGGGCAAGTGGCCATTGCCGGTGTCGTGATGCTGGCCGTGACAGCGGGAACGTCACCCGTCACAGCCTCGCATGCGACCCAGGAGCTGTCGGAGCTCGGGCAGTACCACGCCCAGGACGTCGACTGGCACGACTGCGCGCTGGGCCCCGACGACCCCACAGGGCAGAAGCTCGATGACGCCGGCGCCCAGTGTGCCGACCTCACCGTGCCGCTCGACTACACCGACCCCGGCGGCCGGACCCTCACCGTCGCCATATCCCGGCTCCGCGCCGCCGACCCGGCACATCGCGTCGGCCCGCTGCTGCTCAACAACGGCGGCCCCGGCGGGCCGAGTCTCGACATGCCGCTCACAGTCGGCGCAGCCATGGGAGAGGTCGCCAAGAAGTACGACCTCATCGGCCTGGACCCGCGCTTCGTCGGCCGCTCCACGCCGCTGGACTGCGGCTGGGACATCGGTTCCACGGTCTTCTCGGCCGGCAAGGGCCGGTCCGGGTTCAAGCACTCGGTCGCCCGTCAGCGCGACCTGGCGAAGCGGTGCCGAGAGACGAACGCAGAGGTGCTGCCCTACGTCAGCACCCGCAACACCGCCCGGGACATGGACGTCGTCCGGGCCGCGCTGGGCGCGCAGCGGATCTCCTACCTCGGCTACTCGTACGGCACCTACCTCGGACAGGTCTACACCGAGCTGTTCCCCGGCCGCACCGACCGCATGGTGCTGGACGGTGTCCTCGACCCCGCCCGATATTCCCAGACACTCCTCGCCGACTCCACGGAAGCCAACGAACAGGCGCTGCACGCCTGGGCAGCCTGGACTGCCGCCCGCCACGATACCTATGCCCTGGGCCGCACCGCCGACGCTGTGCTGACCACCGTGCGCCGTATCCAGCAGGCCGCGGCCGAAAAGCCCCTACAGGTCGGCGACTTCCGGGTCGACGAACACTTCGTTCCCTTGGTCTACTTCAGCGGCCTCGGCAGCGACCTGGACAAGCCTCGGGCCGCCCTGGCCACCGCGATCCGAACGCTCGCGCGCGCCGCCGGCGGGCAGCACGTCGAACCTGGAGCGGGGTTTTCCGAGCTGTTGGCAGCCATGACTACCAAGGCCGGTTCGCAGCAGGGCAGCGCGCAGGCCGCCATCCTGTGCGGAGATGTCGCGACGGAGCGCGGCACCGAGAGTTACTGGCGCGACATCCAGGCCAGCCGCGAGAAACATCCCTTCGCCGCCCCACTGTCGTACAACATCACAGCGTGCGAGTTCTGGAACCGCCCGACGGAAGCACCGACCGTGGTCGACAACGACGTCCCTGCCTTGTTGGTCAACGCCACGGGCGACACCCGCAGCACCTACTCCGGCGCGCAACAGGTCCGCGAACGGTGGTCCCGTTCCCGCCTGGTGACCCTGCCCGGCGCCAAACAGCACGGGATCTACGGCGAGTACGGCAACTCGTGCGCGGACGCGCAGGTCAACGCCTATCTGGCGGACGGCAGACTACCCGGGCATGACGTGTCCTGCCGGGCCTAGTACACCGGCCCGTGGCTCACGGCCTCCCCCACCGCCCGTTCGGGAGCCCACACCTGGCCGTGGGTCGTCCCAATCCCGCTGCCCGCCCCCGCGGCACCGGCGTATCCGCCTCCCATTCCCGGCAACGGCCGACAGCGCACGGTTCCCCCGCTTCCCGGCTGTCCTGCGGGGCCGTCCTCCGGGCGATCAGGCGCAGCACGGCGTACGGGCGGGCGCGGCCTGAGGACGGGCCGCGGGGCGTGACAGTACTGTCGTCGCCATGACTGACAATTCGCTGCGTTCTGTCACCATCGAGCGGGCCGGCCCGGGCCGGTTCACCGCGACCAATACTCGCGGGGGCACGCTGAGCTTCGGCACCGGCGAGGGCGCCGATTTCACTCCGGTCGAGTTGTTCCTTGCGGCGATCGGCGGCTGTACCGCGGCCGACGTGGAGGTCGCCACGAGTCGTCACGAGGAGCCGACCACGTTCTCCGTCACCGTGACCGGCAGCAAGGTCGAGGACGAGAGCGGCAACCGGATGTCGGAGCTCGAAGTCGCCTTCTCTGTCGCGTTCCCGGACGGGCCGTCAGGGGAGCGCGCCCGCACGATCCTGCCCCGGGCCGTGAAGACTTCGCACGACCGGCTCTGCACGGTCAGCCGCACCGTCGAGGCGGGCACACCGGTCAGCGCGACCGTGTCCGACAAACCTGCCGGCACCTGACGTCTGAAGGTGGCGCCGGAGCAAGCCGGCCGGCGAGCTCCGGCGCCGTACACAGCAGGCCCACGAACTCGAGCTCGGCAACCGCACCGTCGATATCCTCACCTCGGTGGGCTCCGCAACCCCCAGACGCTCGGTGACGGCCGAGTAGAAGGTGACGCCCGCGCTCAGTTTGGTCAGGGCCACGCACCGGCCTTGAGGAATATCGCCTCGTGTTCACACCACAGCAGCCGTCCCCGAGAAGGAGCATCGAACACTGAGCGCTAGGTGCGCTGTTCGGGCACGTTGGCGACGCGAGCTCGGTCTTGCATGGGTGAGGGCCTTCTGGCTTCGGTGGTGACTGCGACATCTACCGCCGAGTGCAAGAGGTCATCTCCGTCAGCTTGAAAAGGGCTCAGTGACCGTCCGGGTCCGGGCGAGGAAGCCGGATATATGACCGTGATGTGACCACCGCGTCGAGGGCCGGGACACTCCGCCGTTGACCGGTCCCCACTGGGGTCGGTTGTCAGCTGGGCGGCCCGCTGTTCGTCGCTTCCGGCTGGGAGCCGGTGGGGCCGGATGAGTGATGGTGCTTCAGCAGGTCCGGAAACGTTCCCACGGCATCCAGTGCCATGGTGAGCTCGGCGACGATCTTCGGGTTGTCCAGGGAGCCGCGCAGAAATTCCTCCAGGCGATGCATGCGGTACCGCACCGTGTTCTGGTGGCAGCACAGAACCTGCCCGGCCTCGGCGGCCGACCCGTTTGCCTGCAGCCAAGCCTGGGCTGTCTTGAGGAGCGTGGTGCGGTCGTCCTCGGGCAGTGACAGAACACCACCGAGAACGCGGTAGACCGCGCGCCGCGTGGTTTCCAGGTTGCTCATCACCAGTTCCGTCAGCGGAGTGTCGTCGAGTTGGCGTACGGCTGGGGAACCTGTGGGCAGCGACTCCAACGCGACCTGGGCGTAGCGCAGCGCCCGGGAGGTCTGGTCCAGGTGCTCGTAGGCAGGGCTGACCCCCGCTCGCCCGGTCGTCGTGGCACGGATGGCATCGAAGAGTTGGCCGACCGGCCGCCGACGTGGGCAGGAGAGCACGGCCATTTCGTGGCCGGGCTGCGCGCGCCACGCCGACCTGACGTCAAGGGCCCGCAGTCTTGCCTCCAGTCCGGGCAGCGGGGAATCGCCGGCCTTGAGGGTCTCGGCCACTACCAGGAGGAAGTTCCCTTGGTAGGGGAACTTGAGCATGCGTGCTACTTCCCAGATGGTGTCACTGCCGGAAAGCGGTCCGTCGGTCAAAGCGGCGACCAGGGCCGAGCGGCGTCGGTCTGTCTCCACCAGCCGCTCGGCGATGGTTTCCCGGTAGGAATCTGTGACTGCCGAGGAGTAGCTGTCCGACAGGTCCCAAATACGGGTGGCTGTATGCAGGAGCGCACTCATCGCTTCCGTTCCTGCGTTGTGTGCCTCCGCCCGGAGCTGGTCCCAGAAGAGACCGAAATTCAACCGGTAGGCACGCAGGATCTCTGGCAGCGGCACACCCTGTTGGGCGCGCAGACGGCCGGTCGCGGTGGGCCCGGACAGGTCGACCGACGCCGACCCGGGGTCGGTGAGATGAGCGAGGACGAAGCCGACGTTCCGGCGCAGAGAATCATGCAGGTCTTCCGGCCTCACGACCATGTTCCGATAGAACTCGATCTCTCTGTAGATCTGATCGGCCATGCTGGCGACGATCTCGTCGAGCCTGAGGCTCAGCGCGTGGGCGATGTCGGCAATGAGCTCGTCCTGTCTTGAGTCCTGCATTCCCCGATCGTAGAGCAGCTGCCCTCGGGGATCGCCGTCATCTGCCGTCCCCGCCAGGGTAATTGTCGCGGTCGACAGGATTCCCTGTCGGTGGATACATAGCCGCGCCCGAGGCGATCCATGACGATCGTCACAGCTGACATGACTGTGCCTGGAGCCCGAAAGGGCGCGCCCGGGCCGACGGCCCGATGACCTTGATCCATGCCTCTGGGAGAACGACGAAGTGACCAATCTCGCCACCGATCTGCAGGACGCAGCCGCGAGGTATCCGCAACAACCCGCGGTCCGCGTCGATGACGGCTTTCTGAGCCTGGCTGTGTTGGACGAGCTCAGCGCGCGCGTGGCGGGCGGGCTTCTCGCCCACGGTGTGCGGTCCGGCGACCGGGTGGCGGTCATACTGCCGAACATCCCGGCCCTCTCCGTACTCTCCTTCGGTATCCTGCGCATCGGCGCGACCGTCGTTCCGGCGAGTTCACTGTTCGACGTCCGCCACTTGCGAGACTGTGCCGACAGCTGCGGGGCGCCGCTGTTCTTCGCCTCGCACGACGCGGCGAGCCGGCTTGCCCACGCCTCGCGAGCAACGTGTGTCCCCGTCGGCCAGAGCTTCCTGGATCAGGTCGCCTTCTGGCCGGAGGCCACCCATGTGGCGTACCGCTCCGACGAAGACACGGCCGTCGTGGCCGGCACCGGGAAGAGGGCCAGCCTGCCTTCAGGTACCGAGCTGACGCACGGCGCTCTGCGCACGAAAGCGTTCATCACTTCTGCAGTGTCACTGGTCGACTTGGTAGCGGACGGCGCCGACCGGGAGCGCCTTCCCCGCCGTCCGGCCCTGACTGTTCGCGACAGCCGGCGCATGATCTACGGATGCCACTGGGGCAAGCCTGGTCCAGTCCTGGATGTCGGCCCCGGGCAGGGCGACTTCACCCGCCGGTCCGCTCCAGCCGAGGCCGACAACATCGACATGGACGCTGAGAACCTCGCGGCTGCGGTGCCGCCCTTCAGGAGCAGGAGGACGCGGTGACGCTGTGGCGGCAGGTCCTGGCTGCTCTCAAGGACGACACCGTCAACGACGCGGAACGTGAGCGGATCGTGGCCCTCGGCGCCGCCCAGCTCGCTGCTCACCGTGCTCCCAAGGGTCGACAGGCCACCCCGGACGACGTGATGGCACTCGCATTCCGCGAGTTCGCGCTTATCATCGACGCCGACCAGGCCCGCGCCGCCCTCCGGGAAGCAGGTCAGGCCCGTGAGTAGTGCGGACGTACCACTCGGCGTTGAACCCGGCGTGACTACGGCGATGCCGATGACGCCCGTCATCGGTGTACAGCGCGGCGGAGGCGAAACGGTCCCCCGCCCCGAGCTGGAACCGATCTTCTTCGAACTCGCCCAGCAGTGGGAGACCGACGGCCGTCTCGTCCCCGGCCGGGCGGATGCGGAATGGACGGTCCTCGCCCTCCACCGTCCCTGGCCCGGTCGCTGACCGCGCGGTGCGGGCCAGGGCCACCACTGCCCCCATGGAGTCAGCCGCCGGTTTGGCGTCGCGCTCCCTGGCTGCCGGACCAGCTCACCGCGGTTGCGCCCGCCGGTCCGGCAGCCGCATCAGGCCACGACCTCGGCCGGTTGGTACGCATCGCCCCTTCGTAGGCCCGGAGGCACTACGCCGATGCCCTGGAGAAGACCGGTCAGCTCCCGCAGGTTTTCCTGAGCCTGAGTTGGCGGGCCTCCCTGCGGGGCGAGTCGCCTGTTGGCCCTGGGCGAACTGGCCGGGCATCTCAGGCGTGCCGACGGACTCGATCCGGGGCCGGCAGCGGGTGGCACAGGAACCCGCTCGTGCTGAGTCACGGCTTCGACCGTCGTGTTTGTCGGCCAAGCGTTTGAGACAGGGCTTGGTGTAGCCCATTCGCGTGATCCGATCACCCGATCGCCGGGCATCCCTTTTTCCGACCTTGTTCGTTATGCGGAGGTGAAAGGGCCAGGTGGGTACGGAGAAACGATTCTCCCGTCGATCGGCACCGTATATCGGTTGACCAGTGGCGGAAGCATCTCCGGCCTGTCGGATGATTTTTGAACGAGATCAGGACGATGAGAACCGAAGCTCTGGGGGCGGCATGCGAGGGGCATGCCGACAATGGCCCGCACCGGCGCCACCGGCCGGGTTCCACGCTCCAGCAGAACACTCCACGCAACGGCACGAAGGAACCCGGATGGACGACTGGCACAACGGCAGGGAAAGCACTTACATTTCGCGATATCCCCGGAGGCCAGAGCACGACACGCTGGAACCGTACGACAGCGTCCCCATCCCAGCCCAGCAGTCCTGGGACGGAGTCGGCCTCGACGCCACGCTGAGCCGCCGGGGCCTGGAGGAGGATCTGGCCGAGATGTTGTCCACGGCATCGGGGCCGAGGCTATTTCCGGAGCACGCGGACCATCCGCTGTCCCAAGAGCAATTGGCCGAGATGCTGGCCGCGGTATCGGGTCCCAAGCCGCCTCCCGAACCCGCGGACCAGCCGCTGTCCCGCATCGAACGCAGGCGTATGCGGCAGAAACCGCAATTCCTCGTGGCCGGTCAGCGCATCACCCAGGTGACGGTCCTGTTCGCCGCGATCGCGGTGTGCGCGGCGTGCCTGCTGGGCTGGTCCATCACCTATACCTACGGCCAACTCCGTACGATTGCCGAGTACGTCCTGCCGGTGGAGCTGGCGCAATGGTGGCCGCTCACTGTCTATGGTCCGTGGTTCGTTGCCGCTCTCTCGGTTCTGCGGGCGACCGTTCAGCACCAGCCTGCGCGACGCTCCTGGGGTGTCCTGCTGGTGACCTCCGCCATGGCCGTGGCCTTGTGTGTCAGTCACTCTTCCCGCTCGGTGCTGGCTTTCGTGACCCTCGGAATTCCACCGATCACCGCCCTGGTGTGCTTCTGGGAACTCATCGGCCAGCTTTCCTCCAAGCACCGCACCCGCACAGGGGCCCACGCACAGCAGCGTTCCAAGGCATGAGGAAGTCCGCATGGCCCCTGGGCTGCTGACGCCCGCTGGCCGGCCCAGCAGGCGAAAGGATTCTGCGAGCGGAACGGTGTCCGGTTCAGCGGCGGACACAAGGGTCCGCCCTCATGACGAACCACACCGCCCGTTCCGCTGCCCGGTGCCGCATTGCTGAGCGCAGCTCGTCCCCACGACCTGATCGGGCGCGGGCGCAGGCGCAGGCGCAGGAACTGCGTGGATGTGCTGCCGTTGCGTTGCCACAACAGTGCATCCACGCTGACGAGTTGACGCCACTGAGGCTCTTTCAACCTCACGGTGCTGGCCGAGAGTTGGACACTCCTGCGCAACGAGGAAGCTCCTGGTAGACGGGTTTTCGACCAAGATCACCCGTGCCGCCAGGAGCTTCACGTGCTTGTCTATCCATCATCGATCGACTGCGTTCCGCTACATACACGAGGCCGTCGAAGTGCTGGCCGCCCTCGCCCCGTCCCTGGCCGGGGCGAGGAAGACGATCCGGACCAAGGCGTTCGTCATCCTCGACGGCACCCTGCTCCCCATCGACCGCATCGCCGCCTACACCCCGTACTACTCGGGAAAACATAAACTCCACGGCATGAACGTGCAGGTCCTCACCGATCCGGTCGGCCGCCTGCTCTGGGCATCGCCGGTCTTGCCCGGTTCGACCCGCTGCAGCACCAACCGCATCACCGACATCGTGAAGGCCGCCCTCGTCCTTCACCACGCCTCAATATGAGGGGGGAAAACGCTCACTGATCGCCGTCGGTGGATTTGGCGGATTCCGTGGTGTCGTCCGCCCCGGCAGCTTCCCGGCGCACGGTGCAGTGGAGAGTGTCGTTCACCACGTCGGCGACGATGGTGTCGCCCGGCTCGGCCTCACCGCTCAGCAGAAGCGAGGCGATGCGGTTGTCGAGTTCGCTCTGAATCGTGCGGCGCAGCGGGCGGGCACCGAATTCCGGCTGGCGGCCGTGGGCGACGAGGAGCTTCTTGGCCGCTTCCGTGACTTCCAGCTTCATTCCCTGGGCATGCACCCTGTGCTCGCTCTGCTTCAGGAGGTGATCGACGATCTGCGACAGGTCAACCTCGGTGAGGCTGTGGAAGATGATGATGTCGTCAATGCGGTTGAGGAATTCCGGCAGGAAGCGTGCCCGCAGTTCCTCCATCAGGTCGTCCTTGATCTCGGACACATCGCCCTTGTGGTCGAGAATGCGGTGGGCGCCGATGTTGGACGTCATGATGACGACGCAGTGCCGGAAGTCGACCGTGCGGCCCTGGCCATCGGTGAGGCGTCCGTCGTCGAGGATCTGAAGGAGCGTGTTGAAGACGTCGGGGTGCGCCTTCTCCACCTCGTCGAAAAGGACCACACTGTAGGGCTGGCGACGGACCTTCTCCGTGAGCTGGCCGGCCTCTTCGTAGCCGACGTATCCAGGAGGGGCTCCGACGAGCCGGGCGACGGTGTGCTTCTCCTGGAACTCGCTCATGTCGAAGCGGATCATGTGATCGTCGTCGCCGAACAGCAACTCGGCAAGTGTCTTGGCCAGTTCGGTCTTGCCGACGCCGGTGGGGCCGAGGAAGAGGAACGAGCCGACGGGCCGGTTCGGGTCGCCCATGCCCGCGCGGTTGCGGCGCACGGCCTCCGAGACGGCAGTGACCGCTTCGTCCTGGCCGACGATCCTGCCGTGCATCTCCTCCTCGAGCTTGAGGAGCTTCTCCTTTTCGCTGGCGGTGAGTTGGGAGACGGGGATACCTGTACGGCGGGAGACGACATCGGCGATGTCGGACGCCGTGACGGAGACGACGCCCTCGCGCCGCTCATCGATCCCCGCGAGCTCGCCCTCGAGCTCGGCGACCTGCCGCTTGAACTCCGAGGCCTTCTCGAAGTCCTCGCTCGCCACGGCGTGTGCCTGCTCGCGGCGGAGTTTGGCGAGGCGGTCCTCGCGGCTGATGACCTCGGTCGAGCGGCCTGCGCTGCGCAAACGTACGCGGGCTCCTGCCTGGTCCAGCAGGTCGATGGCCTTGTCGGGCAGGAAGCGGTCGCTGATGTAGCGGTCGGACAGTTCCGCGGCTGCCGCGAGGGCGCCGTCGGCGAAGCGGACCTGGTGGTGAGCTTCGTACGTGTCCCGCAGGCCTTCCAGGATCTCCACCGTCTGCTCGACGGTCGGCTCCGGGATCAGCACAGGCTGGAATCGACGTTCCAGTGCGGCGTCCTTCTCGATGTGCTTGCGGTACTCGTCGATGGTCGTCGCGCCGACAACGTGCAGCTCACCGCGGGCGAGCGCGGGCTTGAGCATGTTGCCCGCGTCCATCGATCCCTCGCCGGTCGCGCCCGCGCCCACGACGGTGTGGAGCTCGTCGATGAACAGGATGATGTTGCCACTGGCCGCCTGGACGTCCTCGATGACCTTCTTCAGTCGCTCCTCGAACTGGCCGCGGTACTGCGCGCCGGCCACCATGCCGGACAGGTCGAGCGAGACGACCCTCTTGTCCTTCAGCGTCCCCGGGACTTCGCCCGCCACGATCCGCTGCGCCAGGCCCTCGACGATGGCGGTCTTGCCGACGCCGGGCTCACCGATGAGTACGGGGTTGTTCTTGGAACGCCGGGAGAGGATCTCTACCGTCTGCTCGATCTCGTCGGCCCGGCCCACCACCGGGTCGAGCTTTCCGGCCTTCGCCTCATCCGTCAGGTCCCGCCCGTACTCGTCCAGAGTCGTGGCCGGTTTCTCCTTCTTTCCGTCGGACGGGATCCCGTCCGCGCGAGCCGCCTGGTCCGCGAGGCCCGACAGTCTCTCCGGGTCCAGGCCCTCCGCGCGCAGCATGCGGGTGGCCCCGGAGTCGGCGTCGTCGAGGAGCGCGCTGAGAATGTGCTCGGGTCCGATGTACGAGACCCCGGCCGCCTGCGAGTGGGCGTAGGCCGTTGCCAGGGTGCGTTTGGCCGCCGGTGTGAGTCCCGGTTCCGCGGACGGCTCACCGGACTCCTGCGGAAGGACATCGGCGACCTCCTCCGCGAGCTTGTCGGGGTTCACGCCGACCTGGGAGAGCAGCTTTCGAGCGGGATCGACCTGGGTGGACGCCCAGAGCAGGTGCTCTGTGTCAAGGTCGGGGGTGCCGTCCTGGACCGCTCTTTGCGCGGCCAGATTGAGGAGTTCGTGCGACGACTCTGTCAGGAGCCGTCCGATGGGGACTCGCTGGACGGCAGGAGGAGATGACGCCGGTGACATTCCGAAGAACCGATTCAGCATTTCACTGAAGGGGTCAGCGGAACCGAACCCTGAACCGAAGGACATCGACATGACAGCTCCTGGCACCGAGGGGGTCCGTACAACTAAATCGCGATGTCCACCGCCCTGCAAGCGGAGCGGGAGACGGCGGGAACACCGTCTTGTCGGGCGAAACGGAACTGCTCACCGCAACCGCACAGAGGTATTGGCCACGCCGGGCCCGGAACGCAGGCTGTCGAAAGAGAACACGGGAACGAGCGCCGCAGAACGAAGAAGTCGGACAGTGAAAACATGGACCACGGGTCGTCACAGACAATTGCCCCCCACGCCGGCGCCTCGATGGTGGACAGGTGGCCGGTGCCGACCGCCTCGTCCTCGATCTCCCCCACGCCTTGGAGATGATCGGGGCCGGCTCGCGATGCAGATTGTTCATGCCGGTGGGCGTGGTCATCGGTTTCCTTTCAGCCTGCCGATCCCCGATGAGCCGTCGGCCGGCATCGTGTCGCCGGGGGCGGCTGGCAGGTCATCGAGGAAATCGGCGGTCGGGACGTGAAACAGGCATCCGGTGACCGCCGTCGAAAAGTCGAGAATACGGTCGTGCAGGCCTGGCCGGCCTCCCGCGAACACGTTCCTGAGCATTTGTTCTGTCACGTCAGGGGTGCGGGCGTAGCCGCTGAAATAGGTGCCGAACTCCCTGTTCCCGAGGTTGCCGAACGGCATGTTCTCCCGAACCATCTTGCGTTCGGTCCCGTCCTCGTCGGTGATCGTGGTGAGTGCGACATGGGAGTCGGCGGGCTTGACGCCATCGGGGATCTCGATGTTCGCCAACTTCGTTCTGCCGATGACCCTTTCCTGCTCGTCCGACGACAGAGCGTTCCAGACCGCCATGTCGTGCAGATACTTCTGGACGATCACATAACTGCCTCCCTTGAAATCGGGGTCCTCGTCGCCGACGTACACGGCGTCTTCCGCGGCTCCCCCATCGGGATTCTCGCTGCCGTCGACGAAGCCGAGCAGATCGCGCTCGTCGAAGTACTTGAAGGCGCCATGGCGTTGGTGGCACTGCCGGTGGCGCAGGCGGGACGGCGCGATCTCGCCGCCTACGCCATGCCGGGCTCCTTCACGACCACCTTCGGGCGCAATCTGCCCTACCCCCGCCGCACTCGGGAGCGACGCCGCCGGCCACCCCCGGTGCTTCCGGGACTTCAGCCCCCGACAACACCTCGGGGAGGTGCGGTCCCGCAGGTCGACAGCCACCCGTCTCCCGGCGCGCCTCCGACCTGTTCACGGGGCACCGGCCCAGTACCTGCTGGATCCGGGCAACGCCTGGCACAAGGGCTGTGCCCCGTCCAGGCGGACCTGGTCCGCACGATTGCCAGGCCATAGCAGCGCCATCGCAACACGGGCCCCGCCCGGCGCCCCACGCGGCGGCGGGGCCCCGGCTGCACGGTCAATGCACCGGCCGCCAGTGGGCGAACGCCTCGTCCAGAGTGCGCCACGGCGGCTGCTGCGTCGGGTCGTCCCAGATCAGGCAGCCCCACACCAGACCGGGCACGTCGGATCCCATCCGCTCGGCCGGCCCCTCGGTGAGGGTGGTGAACACTTCGTCGAGGTAGCCGGCGAGCGACGGAAATCCAGCAGGGCCTTCCGGCGGCTCGCTCAGGTACCAGCGGCCCACCCCGTCGCCGGACACCCAGTGACCGGATTCAGGGCCAGCCTCGTCACCGGTCAACCACGGAACCGCGGCCAGACCGCCCCAGGGATCCTTACGCCCGACGCCGGGAAGCCGGGGCCCCAGCGCCTGGCCCGGAGACAGGATGATCCCACCGGGCAAGAACGCCCCCGAGCCGACCTCGCCTTCCTCGTCTTCCTCAATGACCTGGTGCTCCACGCCCCCGCACAGCCGCCACAGAGCGACAAGCTCCTCAGGAAGCCCGAACCCCAGCTGTCGGCGCAGCTTCGCATCCGCCTCGCCGATCTCCTCGTCGGGCACTGGCGGAAGCAAGCTTTGATGCGACAGCGGCGCGTGCTCGGCCAACCACCGCTCCATCCGGGCCCAAGCCGCCTGCACCCGCTGTATGTCCTCGCTCATGCACGGCACCGTACAGACGACGGGTTCCCGGCGAACCTGCTGCGGCCACAACCGGGCCGACCGGGTGCTCGACTCGCAGCTGGGCAACCGAGGCGAGTGTCCTCGCAATGTGCGGCCTGTCCGTCGGAGTGCCGGGACGGGCGGGCGGGTCGGCCGGGCCCAGCGACTGGCAAGTCGACCGGTAGGAGGGGCGCAAAGGTATGCCCTGTCTCGGTCGCAGACAATCGTCCCCGCACGCGAGGGAAACAACTACCGGGCAGTCGGTCCGGCAAGAAGTCCGGGGATCCGTCGGAACGGCACGACGGCGGGGGCGGATCCTTGGCAGAGCCGACCCCGGGCGGGACCCGGGCGCCAGCCCCGGACGGTCAGGCCAGATCCAGGAAACTCCAGCGGGCGTCCGGCCGAGCACCGCTCAGCCACTTGCCGCAGTTCTGGAGCACGACCGGGCTCGACGTGATGTGCTGCGTGCCCGTGCCGAGGTCGCGCAGGAAGCGGTCCACCGGGCCGCGGCGGATCGCCGCCGAGCCGGCCCAGCGGTGAACGGTGCGGCCCACCTCGTACACGGTCGAGGTCGTGTGGTTCAGAACGAGACGGATCAAAGTGTCCTGCTCCGCGCTTGGCAACTCACCCTGGTCCAGAGTCTGTTCGACGTCCTGCCAGACCTCGTTCACCCAGGCCCGGGCGGCCCGCAGCTTTGCCTCCGCCGTCGCGTACTCGGCGTGGAACTGGGAGGTGTCGACCGCGGCGCCCCGCGAGCCGGACCGCGCCGCGGCGACCCGCTTCAGCTCGTCCAGAAGCCGACGGCCGACACCGAGGGCCCAGCCCGTGTGCCCGATCGCCGACATGTTGACCAAGCCCAGGCGGTAGACGGCGCCGCCGTTGACCGGCGCGCTGGTGGTCGCGACGTAGGTGTACGCGTGCGGCACATACACATCAGTGCAGTGGTAATCGATACTGTGCGTCGCGCGCAGCCCGAGCACGTCCCAGTTGCCGTCCAGGGTCACCTGCGACTTCGGCATGGCCAGGACCCGCAGTTCATCGGTGCCCTCGACCTGGATCGCGCTGTGGATGTGGGTGGCGTGCGCCATCCCGGAGGCGAACTGCCAGGCGCCGCTGACCCGGTAGCCGCCCTCCACGGGGACGGCCCGGCCGGGGCGCGTGCCATGCCCGGCGAGCAGCGCATGCTTCCCGTTCGGCACGTCGGGGAACAGTTCGGCCGCCGCCTCCCCGGCGAGGTACGCCGCGGTGGTCCCGGTCATCAGCTGCAGCGCGAACATGGTCCACCCGGCCGAGGCGTCGTGGTAACTCGCCCGCTCCACCGTCTCGATCAGCTGCCGCGGCGCGAACTCGTACCCGCCCAGGCTCAGCGGCAGCTCGGCCCGCACGATCCCCGCGTCCAACAGCGCCCGCGCCGTGTCCTCCGGCAGTCTCCCCAACTCCTCGGCGGCATCCGCCCGTTCATCAAGCATCTCACCGAGCGCGTCGATCCGCTCCAGCACCCCCGCCAGTTCCGCACTGACATGCAGCCGACCCCTGTCCCCCATGAAATCCCTCCCCTTGTGGCCTGTTTCCCGATCGTCTCACGCACCCGCCCGGCGGCCCGATCCGCAGGCTCCAACCAGACGCACCCGTACGGTTGTTGCAGTCGGCGTCCTCACCAGCCACCGCGTCGGAGGATCGAAGCGGCGCACCTCAGCATCCGCGTCCAGCCGCGTAGCGAGCCCGAGCGGGGGCGGCCCGTTCGACGGTGTTCGTTTTCTGTAGTGCTCGTTGTCGAATCCGGCGGGCCGGCGCCGTAGGAGCCTCGGTCGAACCAGGGCATGGACAGGTGCGCGGTGTCGCATATGACTGCTGGCGTCCGGCTCGAGTGGCTACGCTATGCAAGCAGCCGTCTTCGTCCGATGCCGGGAGGTGTGTGCTGGTGCATGACGCGCTGCGGGCCACGTCCGACAGTCTCGTGTTCAAGGTGACCACGGCGCCGTATCTGCTGCTGGATACGAATTTCTACATCCGTGGCGTCAACCCGGCTTACCTGCGTGCCACCGGACGCTCGCACGAGGAACTGATCGGCGCGTTCCTCTTCGACGCCTTCCCGGACAATCCCGGGGACACCGGTTCGACCGGCGTGCGCAACCTCAGCGCGTCGCTGGAGCGGGTCATGCGCCGCGGCACCCCTCACGACATGGGGATCCAGCGCTACGACATCCCCGATTCCCAGGCTCCCGGCGTCTTCCGCATCAAGGCTTGGAGTCCTGTCAACTCCCCGCTGATGGACGCCGATGGCCGCGTCGTGGGTGCTCTGCATCATGTCGAGGACATCACCACGGTGTACGAGTCGCTGCGCCATGCCGATGGGAGCGGGGTGCCGGAGAGTGCGGGGCAGCCGACCCCGCTGCTGCGCGGCGCGCTGCTGGCCCTCGCCTTCCACCAGCGCGCCCTCCAGGCGACCGGACTGGCGAAGTCGGCTGACCTGCCAGCGGGGGCGGGCGGCACTGGTGGCATGTCGGCGGCCGGTCTTGCCCGGCGGGACTCGTTGTGGCACAGGATCACCCATGCCGCCCGTCAGGGCCTGCCCGGCAGTGGATGCCTCGCCGCGGTGTGCGACTGTGCGGTACGGGAGCTGCCCGGTGCCGACGCCGCCGTCATCACCCTGCACGGCAGCGGGTCTCACAACGTCCAGCTCGCTGTCACCTCCTCGTGGGGGCAGCAGGCCGAGGAACTGCAGTGGACCACCGGCAGCGGCCCGTCTCTGACCGCGTTCGCCACCGGCGAGCCTGTTCTGGTGCCGGTGCTTGACCAGCGCAGCTCCAGCTGGCCGCTGTTCACGGATGCGGCGTGCCGTATCGGCGTCGGTGCCGCGTTCGCCTATCCCCTGTCCACCGCCACCACGACCGTGGGTACCCTCACCCTCTACCACCGCGGCAGGGGGAACACACAACCACCCGTCGACGCGGAGGTATTCGCCCAGATCGCGACCGCTGTGCTGCTGGCCGACCTGGAGGGCGACATCAGCGAGCAGGCCAGGGCCACCGCCGATCAGGGCGACATCAGTACCGCCATCGGCATCCTCGCCGTCGCCCAGCAGATCAGCACGAACGACGCCCTCGCCTGGCTACGCACCACAGCCCGAGCCAAGGCAATGTCCCTCGCCGACTTCGCCCGCGAGGTCCTTGCCCGGCGACCACCCTCGGCTCCCCCCTTGAGTAGCTGACACCGTCGGTGACACCGAGCGTTTCAGTGGGCCGGCGAGTAGACGAGTCGGCCGGTTGAGCGCTCGGAGGAGCTCGATGCCGGCCCCGGCTCCGGCCGCGTGCGCCCTGCGACGATGCCGAGGGCCCGACCGAACTGCCCTGCCCTGCCCGGCACGGCAGGGCCCGGCACGGCACGGCAACGAGAGTTCATTTGTCCACCGCCTTCGTGCCTACCTCTGGGTGTGCTCCCAGGGGTGCTCAGGCGGCACGCGCACGGGCACGCCGCGTTGCCGTTCGAGTAGATCTGTGGTCGAGGCGGCCGTCCGCCGGGGCCCGGGAGCGTACGGCCCCGGGCCCCGGCGGCGTGCGGTCTGCGTGTACCTACAGTGCGGGGTAGGCGTTCTTCATGAGTTCCTGGAACTGGGCGGAGAACCAGTGGCCGGATACCGGCGCGTTGGGCAGCGCTCCGGACATGTGGTTGTTGTTGTGCGGGTTACCGCTGTACGTGGGGTCGCAACGCGAAGACCCTGACCTACTACGCCGCCAAGTCCGGCGACGCACAGGCGAAGACGACGGCGAAGGCGCTGCTCGACGGCATGTGGGAGCACGACCAGGACGCGCTCGGCATCGCCGCGCCCGAGACCCGGGCCGACTACAGCCGGTTCGACGACCCGGTCTACGTGCCGAGCGGCTGGACGAACACGATGCCGAACGGCGACAAGATCGACTCATCGTCGACTCGTCGACCTTCTCCTCGCTGCGCTCTTTCCACAAGAGCGACCCCAACTGGTCCAAGGTCGAGGCCTACTTGGCGGGCGGGGCGGCGCCGACGTTCACCTACCACCGGTTCTGGGCCCAGGCTGACATCGCGCTCGCCATGGGTTCGTACGCGGAGCTGCTCGAGTAACGCCCCGCTGACGGCAGTTACGTGCACACCGGGCTGGGGGGGGGGCCCCCCCCCCCGACCCCCCCCCCCCCCCCCCCCCCCCCTCCCCCCCCCCCCCCCCGACCAAGGGGGTCATCGGTCAAGGCGGGTGGGCCCCCCCCAAAGGGGACCGTCCCCCGGGTACAGTGGGG
>NZ_JBVIHP010000032.1:0-115240 GCF_055570235.1 Streptomyces sp. NPDC031274
CCCCCCCCCCCCCCCCCCCCCCCCCCCCCCCCCCCCCCCCCCCCCCCCCCCCCCCCCCCCCCCCCCCCCCCCCCCCCCCCCCCCCCCCCCCCGCCACACTGACGCGTTCAGCTGTTCAGCTGTTCGGCCTTTCAACCGTTCAGCCGTTCAGCCGCCGTTCAGTCACTGACTGGATTCAGCGACGTCACTTCTTCGGGATCCACTTCTCCCACGTCGCCTTGTTGTCCTTGATCCACTTCTGGGCCGCGGCCTCGCCGGACATCTTGTCCTTGGCGATCGACTTGGCGACCTCGTTCTGCTGGTCGGTCGTCCACTTGAAGTTCTTCAGGAACTCCGCGGCCTTGCCGCCGTCCTTGGCGAAGTCGGCGTTGAAGTACTTCTGCAGCGGGGTGTTGGCGTAGCCGCAATCGGTCTTGGCCTCGGGCTCGTTGCAGCCCTCCTTGAACGGCGGCAGCTTCACCTCGACCAGGTCCATGTCGGCGTTGGCCCACAGGGGCTCCCACCAGTAGCTGATGAAGGGCTCCTTGGCGGCGTACTTGCGCTGGATCTCCTTGATCTGCGCGGCCTCGTTGCCGGTGTCCTTGATCTTGTAGTTCAGCTTGAGGTTCTTGATCAGGAACTCGTCGTACGTGGTGTACGAGGGAGCCGCGCCGATGAACTCGCCCTTGCCGCCACTGCGGTTGCTCTTGAAGTCCTTGGCGAACTTGTTGAGGTTCTTGTAGTCGAGAATCTCGGGGTGCTTGTCCGCGTAGTACTTCGGCACGTACCAGCCGATGTGGCCGGTGACGCCCAGGTCGCCGCCCTTGACGACCGTCTTCTTCTGGTCGATGTAGAGCTTCTGCTTCTTGGGCTGGCCGTCCCAGTCCTCCAGGATCGCGTCGGCCTTGCCGTTGTTCAGCGCGTCCCAGGCGATCGGCTCGTCGAGCTGCTGCAGGTTGACCTTCTTGACGCCGACCTCGTCCTCGAGGAGCGCCTTGGCGACCTCGGCGTTGGCGCGTGCGCCGACCCAGGACGGCACGGTGAGGGTGACCTCGTCGGAGCTGCCCGAGGACTTGGTGTCGGCGGCGCCGCAGGCGCTGAGCGCCACCATGGACGCGGCGCCGAGACCGGCGATGAGGGCGGTTCGTATCCGCTTGCTGTAGTTCACGTGATTGTTCCCTTACGTAGCAGGAGAGCGGGATTCCGGAGGGCGGACCGTACGTCAGCGCAGGGCGCGTTCCTTGACGTCGGCGCCGGGCTGGGAGATGCGGTCGAGGAGCAGACCGAGGCAGACGATCGCGATACCGGCCGTCATGCCGAGCCCGAGGTCGCCCTTGGTGAGGCCCTTGATCACGTCGACGCCGAGCGCGCCGCCGCCGATCATTCCGCCGATGACGACCATGGAGAGGACAAGGACGACGCCCTGGTTGAGGGCGACGAGCAGCGCGGGGCGGGCCAGTGGCAGCTGGACCTGCCAGAGCTGCTGGCCGGTGGACGCGCCGAGCGAGCGGGACGCCTCCAGGGCCGAGGGGTCGATCTGGCGGATGCCCTGGGCGGTGATGCGGATGACGGCGGGCAGCGCGTAGATGATCGAGGCCACCGCGGCGGCCGACGGGTTGGAGCCGAACAGCGCGATCATCGGGATGAGATAGATGAACGCCGGCAGGGTCTGCATGGTGTCGAGCACCGGCCGGATGGCCCGCTCCACCCAGCCCACCCGGGCCGCGAGCACTCCGATGGCGAAGCCCAGGATCAGAGTGACCACCAGGGCGGCGATGACCTGCGAGAGCGTGTCCATGGAGCGGTTCCACAGGCCCATCACACCGATCGCGGCGAGCGCGAGCACGACGGTGACCGCCGCACGCCAGCGTCCCGCGAGATAGGCGAGGACACCGGAGACCAGGAGCACCGCCCACCACGGGGTGGCGAGCAGGGCGTCGAACATCGGGTTGATGCCCCAGCGGATGAACCCGTTCGCCCAGGTGAGGGTGCCGCCGATGACCGGTATGCCGGAGCCGAGCTCGCGCTCGATCCAGCCGACGGCCTCGTTGATCGGCTGGGAGATGGAGACGACCCAGTTCTCCGGCCACTCCGTACGGCCGAGCGCCTGGCCGAGTACGGCGGCGCCCGCGATCACGGCGGCCATGACGGCCCACACGACGCGTGTCGCGAAGGCGCCGCGCGCGGGCGCCGAGTCGTCGATCCGCTCACCGAACGCCGCGGTCGTACGGTCGAGCCAGATGGCGATCAGCACGATCGCGACACCGGCCGGCACCGCGAGGCCCACGTCGAGGGTGGAGATCGCCTGGAAGATCGGGTCGCCGAGACCGCCGGCGCCGACCACCGTGGCGAGCACGACCATCGAAAGACACATCATGATCGTCTGGTTGAGGCCGAGCAGCATCGGCTTGCGGGCCAGCGGGAGGCGGGCCGTCCACAGCCTCTGCCAGGCGCTTGCGCCGAGCGACTGGGAGGCCTCCAGGGCGGCGGCGTCGGCGCCGCGCAGGCCGAGCGAGGTGAGCCGGGCCATCGGCGGGGCGGCGTAGATGACGGTCGCCATGAAGACGGCCGGGGTGCCGACGTCGAACATCAACACGAAGGGCAGCAGATAGGAGAAGGCCGGAAGCACCTGCATGGTGTCGAAGACCGGCCGCAGGATGCGCTCGGCGCGGTCCGAGAGCCCGGCCGCGAGGCCGAGCAGCACACCGACCAGACCCGCGACGGCCACACAGACGACCATCAGGGCGAGGGTCTCCATCGCCTCTTCCCAGACGCCGAGCAGGCCGATCACGGCGAAGGTGCCGAAGGCGATGCCCGCGAGGGACAGCGAGCGGCGGCGCAGTCCCGCCCCGCCCGCGTACCAGGAGATGAGCACGGCGGCGGCGATCACGCCGAGGAAGCCGAGGGCTTCAAGACCGCTGAGCACACCGTCCACCGAGGACTGCGCGGTGTTGCTGATGTGCAGCAGGAAGTACAGGAAGATCGGGCTGGTGTCGCGGTTCTCCGCCATCCACGTGTTGACGTCGTCGAGCGGCGAACGCACGTCGAAGGTCAGATCGGATGGCCAGACGCCGTTGGCGGTGACGGCCGCCGAGACGACCGCGACAAGCAGGGCGCACAGCAGCACGACGGCCTTGGGGTTCCGCACGAGCCTGGCGAGCGGCCCGGGGTCAGCGGAAGGACCCGGCGGGGAGACGCCGTCCTTCTTTTCGAGGACGGAAGTCGGGGCGGCACTCATACCGCTGCCACCTCCTTGTCCTGGGGGTCACTGTCGAGACCCGCGACGACGGCGAGCAGCTGCTCGTGGTCGACGATGCCGATGGTGCGGCCGCCGTCCACGACGCGGCAGTGCTCGCCGCTGCGCGCGACGGCCTCGATCGCGTCGACGACCAGCGTGTCCGGGCCGATCGCGGCACCGGACTCGGCCTCGTCGCCCACGGCGGGGCGCATGGCACGGCGTACGGAGATGACCTGCTCGCGCGACACGTCCTGGACGAAGTCGCGGACGTAGTCGTCGGCCGGGTTGGCGACGATCTCCTCGGGAGTGCCGAGCTGCACGATGGCGCCGTCCCGCATCAGCATGATGCGGTCGCCCAGGCGCAGCGCCTCGCTCAGGTCGTGGGTGATGAAGACCATCGTGCGGCCCTCTTCACGGTGCAGGCGGATGACCTCTTCCTGCATGTCCCGCCTGATCAGCGGGTCGAGTGCGCTGAACGGCTCGTCGAAGAGCAGCACTTCGGGGTCGACGGCGAGGGCGCGGGCCAGGCCCACGCGCTGCTGCTGGCCGCCGGAGAGCTGCGTGGGACGGCGGTCCTCCAGGCCTTCGAGGCCGACCTTGGCGACGACCTCCATGGCCTTGGCCCGGCGCTCGGCCTTGCCCACGCCCTGGATCTCCAGGCCGTAGGCGACGTTGTCGAGGACCGAGCGGTGCGGAAGGAGGCCGAAGTTCTGGAAGACCATCGCGGCCTTGTGGCGGCGCAGTTCACGCAGCTGGTTCTTGTCCATGGCGAGCACGTCCTGGCCGTCCATGGCTATGGAGCCGCTGGTCGGCTCGATGAGCCGGGTCAGGGTCCGCACCAGCGTGGACTTGCCCGATCCTGAGAGGCCCATGACAACAAAGACCTCGCCGCGCTGGACGTCGAAGCTGACGTCCCGCACGGCGGCCGTGCAGCCGGTGCGCTCGCGCAGTTCGGACGGGGAAAGGCTCGCGTACTCCTCGTTGCCCGGGATGCTCTGGGCCTTGGGGCCGAAGACCTTCCACAGGTCCCGGACGACGAACACGGGCGCCGCGGGCTCGGGGGCAGGTGTCTTGTCAGTGGTGGTGGTCATCGGACATCACTCCCGGTCAACAGTTCCGCGCACTTTTCCCCGACCATCAGCACTCCGATCATCGGGTTCACGGCAGGCATCGTCGGGAAGACGGATGCGTCCGCGATTCGGATCCCCTCAAGGCCCCGGATCCTCAGCTCCGGGTCGACTACGGCAAGTTCATCGGTGGAAGCACCCATTCGGCAGGTTCCCGCCGGGTGGTACACGGTGTGGGCGGCCTTACGCACCAGCTCGCTGATCTCGGCGTCGTCGGTGACGTCGGGACCAGGGAAGACCTCACGCTTGAGCCACTTGGCGAAGGGCTCGGCCTGTGCGACCTTGCGGGCCAGTTTGATGCCGTCGACGAGAGTCTGCCCGTCGTAGTCACTTTCGTCCTCGAAGTACTTGAAGTCGAGAGCAGGCTTTACTTCTGGGTCGTCCGATGTCAGATAGATACGTCCCCGTGCCCGAGACTTTGTGATGTTCGGCGTCATCGAGACACCGTGCTCCGGGCGTTCGTAGCCCAGGCGCTCCGGATTGTCCGTGAACGGGATCTGGTAGAAGTGGAACATCAGGTCCGGGCCCTTGTGGTCCGGGTCCCGCTTCACGAACAGGCCCGCGTCGGAGTCCATCGCGGAGTTGCCGGGGATCGGCCCGTTGGTCTCCCAGACGATGACCGACTCGGGGTGGTCGATGAGGTTCTCGCCGACGCCCGGCAGGTCGTGCACGACGGGGATGCCGAGTGCTTCGAGATCCCCCGCGGGGCCGATGCCGGAGTGCAGGAGCAGACGCGGGGTGTCGACGGCGCCCGCGCAGACCAGCACCTCGCGGCGGGCGGTGAGCAGGTGCTCCGCGCCGTCCTTCGCACGGATGTGGACGCCGCGCGCGGTCGTGCCGTCGAACTCCAGCTTCGTGGCCCAGGTCTCCAAAAAGAGGCGGAGGTTGGGGCGGTCACCGGCCTCCATGTGGGGGTGGAGGTAGGCGACGGACGCGGAGGAGCGCTTGTTGTTCTCCGGGTGGTACGAGAGGTCGAAGAAGCCGACGCCCTCGTCGAAGGGCTTGTCGTTGAAGCCGATGACCTCGGGGACGCCGAGTGCGCTCTGCGCCGCCTCGACCCAGTCCGTGGCGATCTGGTTCTGGTCCTTCTTGGCGACGCGCACGACGTTGTTGCGCAGCTTGCCGAAGTAGGGGTCCATCGCGGCGGCGCCCCAGCCGGTGGCGCCCGCCTCTTCCCACTCGTCCCAGTCGGACGGCAGCGGCTTGAACGAGATCAGGGTGTTGTGCGACGAACAGCCGCCGAGGACCTTGGCCCGGCTGTGCAGGATGTGCGAGTTGCCGCGCGGCTGCTCGGTGGTCGTGTAGCCGTAGTCGAGTTCGCCGCCGAGGAGGCCGAGCCATCGGCGCAGCGTGAGGACGTCCTCGCGGTCGATGTCGCTCGGGCCGCCCTCGATGACGGCGACGGTGACGTCCGGGTCCTCGGTGAGGCGGGACGCGATCACCGAACCTGCGGTGCCGCCGCCGACGATGACGTAGTCGTACTCGGTGGTCTCAGCCATGCGTGCTGCTCCTCTTCCTGCGAGGTGTGGTGCAAGGTGCTCGCGCTTATTGAGCGGGGAGTGCTCGGACGTTCGGACATGCATACGTGCGCGGGGGCGGGACTGCCGCCCCCGCGCACGCCTCTACGAGTCGGGCCTCAGCCCGCGAACCAGCGGACGGGCTGCGGTGCGAGGTTCTGGTAGATGTGCTTGGACTCGCGGTACTCGGCGAGCCCGGCGGGTCCGAGCTCGCGCCCGACGCCGCTCTTGCCGAAGCCGCCCCACTCCGCCTGCGGCAGGTAGGGGTGGAAGTCGTTGATCCAGATCGTGCCGTGGCGCAGGCGCCGCGCCATGCGGCGGCCCAGACCGGCGTCGTTGGTCCAGACGGCGCCCGCGAGACCGTACTCGGTGTCATTGGCCAGCGTGACGGCTTCGTCCTCGGTGCGGAAGGTCTCGACGGTCAGGACCGGGCCGAAGACCTCTTCGCGTACGACGCGCATCTCGCGGTGGCACTGATCGAGCACGGTCGGCTCGTAGAAGTAGCCGGTCGCGGGGCGGACTTCGCTGGGCTCGGGGCGCTTGCCGCCGGAGCGCAGGACCGCGCCCTCCTCCAGTGCGGAGGCGACGTACGACTCGGTCTTCTCACGCTGCTGCTGCGAGACGAGCGGGCCGCACTCGACGCCGTCCTCGGTGCCGCGGCCGAGCTTGATGCGGCTCGCGCGGCGGGCGAGTTCGGCGACGAAGCGCTCGCGCACCGACTCCTCGATGATGAGGCGGCCACCGGCGGAGCAGACCTGCCCGCTGTGGATGAAGGCGGCGTTCAGCGCCTGGTCGACGGCGGTGTCGAAGCCCTCTTCGGTGGCGCAGGCGTCGGCGAAGACGACGTTCGGGTTCTTGCCGCCGAGCTCCAGGGCGACCTTCTTGACGCCGAGGGCCGCGGCCTGCGCGACCTTGGTGCCGGAGACGAGGCCGCCGGTGAAGGAGACCAGGTCGACGTCGGGGTGGTCGGACAGGCGGGCGCCGACGGTGTGGCCGGGACCGGTCACGATGTTCGCGACACCGGCCGGGAGGCCCGCCTCGACGAGCAGCTCGATCAGCGCGACCGTCGTCAGCGGAGTGACCTCACTCGGCTTGATGACGAAGGTGTTGCCCGCGGCGAGCGCGGGGGCGATCTTCCAGCTGGCCTGCAGGAGCGGGTAGTTCCAGGGCGTGATCATCGTGCAGACGCCGACCGGCTCGTGCACGACGACGCTGTGGATGTCGTCGGACCCCGCGTCGACCACACGGCCCGCGCCCTCGCCGATCACCAGGTCGGCGAAGTACCGGAAGGCGTCGGCGACGCAGTCGACGTCGACGCGGCCCTCTTCGACGGTCTTGCCGGCGTCGCGGCTCTCCAGGAGCCCGATCTTCTCCCGGTCGCGTACGAGGAGGTCCGCCACGCGGCGCAGCAGCGCGGCGCGTTCGGCGACGGGCGTGGCCGGCCACGGTCCGTGGTCGAACGCCTCACGTGCGGCGGCGATGGCCGCGTCGGTGTCCTCGGTGCCGCCCTCGGCGATCAGTGCGAACGGCTTGGCATCCGCCGGGTCGAGGATCTCGCGCGTGGCGCCGGAGAGGGCGTTTCGCCACTCTCCGCCCACATGGATGGTCTGTTGTGCGGACACGTCCCGTTTGCCTTCCGTTCCTGTCATTCGCCCCGCCTGTCACTCGCGGTAGCCGGGTCCACCTGCCCTGAGGGGGAGGAACCATGCGCATTACATAACCGAAAGTGCTCTGTGTCACTGCGCGTGCGGGCACTTGGAGCGAAAGGAACGTAGATGGAAGGTTTTGTGCGCCCTACCTGTCGACCCCGTCGAGACCGAGGCCGCGATCACGGTCGCGGTCGATGTCGCGGCCTCGGTCGACGTCGAGATCGAGGTCCGCGGGCTCGTCCCGCACGGCGAGCCCCGCCACCCACAGCGGCATCAGCCAGTGCACGACGAACGCGGTGAAGAGCACGGGGAAGAGCAGCTCCTGCGTGTCCCATTCCTGGTTCGCCGCGATCCCCGCGCCGACGACGGCGGCGAGGAGCAGCCACAGCATGATCTGACGGGCGCGCGCAGCGACACGGAACCTCTCCGCCCGCTGCCGCTCGTCGAGGGCGCGTTCGCGCAGTTCGAGGAGGCCGCGCGTGGAGGCGTTGATGACACCGGTGGCCACACACCACGGCAGGACGAGCACGAGCATCGCCCACATCGCCCAGCGCTGATGGCCGACGACCGTGAGGAGCCAGGCCGCGACACTCGCCACGGTCAGGGCGATGTGGGCGCCGACCGCTATCCGCCTGCGCGTGGCCGTGGCGTACATCGGCGCTCCCTCGCGCCGGTTCATGATCGCGAGCATCCGCCGGTCGTACCCGGTCATCTCCCGCGCCCGCGCCTCCCGCACCCGCTGGTGGTCCGTCATCCCTGACTCCTCCCGTAGACCTCGTCCGTGAGCGGGCGGAACGGCTCCAGGGAGAACAGCGCCTCCACCGGCAGCCCGAAGAACTCCGCGATCTTCAACGCCAGGTCGAGGCTCGGGTTGTACTGCCCGCGCTCGATGTAGCCGATGGTCTGGTAGTGGACCCCCACCGCCTCGGCAAGGCTCTGGCGCGACACCTTTCGCTCCGCGCGCACCATCGCCAACCTGTTGTGCACCTGCTCGCTCATGTATAAGAAGTACTACATCGGTGAGCATGTACGCAACGGGCAGCGGGTCGAGGTCAGTTCAGTCGGAGTCAGTTCAGTCGGAGCCCGGCAGTTCAGTCGAAGCCAGTTCAGTCGGAGCCCGGCGCGGGGCAGGTCTCGCCCGGAGGGCAGAACCACGCCAGGGCGGTCGACATGAACTTCTCCTCGTCGTCCCTGCCGTCCAGTTCGGAGCCGTACACCGCGAGGGCGTAGAGATTGCCGTCCACCGCCTGGAAGCGATGGTCGATGACGTGCCACCCGCCGATGTCCGGCTCATCCTTGAACCGGTCGGCCACGTAGTCGAGCTGGGCGGCGGGGCGGCCGTCGTCGTCCGTGCGCTCCAGCGGGGCGAGCTGGTCGAAGCCGCCGGGCATCGGCGTCTCGTCGAGCCAGGTCCGCAGCGATGCGTAGGGCGAAGCCTCCCCCACCCTGTACACCTGTAGCCGCCGGTCCCCCTCCGGGCTGCGGTAGTTGACTACGTTGTAGCCCTCACCCGGCGAGATCACGTCACGGACCCAGCCCCGCGGGACGGCGAGGCGGTAGCCCTCCGCGTCGTTCACCTCCTCATACGGGGCGGGCGGTACGCCCGCGGGCGAGGGCGCCGCGGTGTCGCCGCCCTCGGCGTCCACGTCCGCGCCGCGCGCGGGCTGATCGAGCACCGTGAGGTACCCCGTCGGCCGCGGTTCGTCCTTCCAGCCGAGCGCCCAGGCGCCGAAGACCAGGCCGCACACCGCGAGGAGCGTCACGGCACCGCGCTGCGCCTTGCCCTGGCGCACCGCGTCCCGGTCGTGCAGCTCGGCGATCCGCCGCTCCTGCTCATGGCCGACCCACTCCTGGCGGTCGTCGTCGAAGATCAGCACCGCTCGTCACTCAGCCCGTGATCTGGACGATCGCCTGGAGTACGGCCGTCACGGACGCGGCTGTCGCGGCGGCCGCGCCGTACTGCTCCAGGCGGGTACGGAGCCTGCCGAGCAGGCGGCTGTCACCGTGGCCCGCGCGGCTGATCTCCCCCTCCAGCTCGCCCAGTTCGGCGTCGAGCGCCGCGTCGTCGGCCGTGCGCCCGGCCGCCCGGCCCAGCTCGCCGCGGAGCGCCCGGACCTGCGTGAGCAGGTGCTGCTGCCTCGGATCGGACACCACCACCGTGTGGTTGGTGGACTCGGCCTTGCCGTGCGCGCCGAAGGCCTGCGAGCCGCCGGTGATCGAACCGATCTGGACGTGCGCACCGCCGCCGTCGCCGCCGCCGTTGTCCCCGCCGCCCTTGTCCCCGTCGCTCATGCCGTGCTCCTCTCGCTGTGCGTGGCCTGGCCGTGGGAGCCGGTGGCGAGTGCGCCGCCGGACATCTCCGAGATGTAGACCCCGCTGTTGTTGATCTGCGTGATGTTCTGTTCGAGGCGGTCCGTGCGGAAACCGCCGGCCCGCAGCGCGTCACGGACGCCCTCACCGATGCGGTCCTGGAGGGTGCGGGTGTAGCGGGCGACGTCCATCTCCTGGAAGAGCGAGAGGTCGTCGGTGCTCGCCAGTTGGCGCAGCGAGACCAGCGGGGCGTCCGGCGGCGCCTGCACGGGGCGGTCGAGCCCGAGGCGCGAGCACAGGGACCGCAGGAGCAGCGCGGCGGGCGGCGCGGGGGTCTTCACGCCTTCAGACGTGGCGTCGGGCTGGACCAGCCACAGCCGGAACGAGGGAATGAGGGAGGGCAGTGCGCGCAGGGCCGCTATGCCGATCGCCACGCCGACAGCGGGGCCGTCGACGCAGGCGCGCAGGGCGTCGTGGACCGGGCCCTCCGGCTCGCGGGCCACGATCGTGTCGACCTCCCGGAACTCGGGGACGATCGGCCCGAGCACGTGCGGCACCACTTCGAGGACCAGCATGCCGCCCTGGGTGTGCACCCTGACCAGGAGCGATACGACGACCTGTTCGTTCCAGGCGCCGACCCGGATCCGCAGGAAGTGGCGGCGCGCCTCGCCGCCCTCGCCCGCCGCCCGTTCGAGATGCCGGGCGGCCTGCCCGGCGTCGTAGGGCCCCGCGGTCTCGTACCCCTGTCCGGTGTAGAGCTGCTCGTCGCGGCCCGCGCCCGCGGGAAGGTAGACGAACTCCTCGATCTCCAGTTCACGAAGCCGGTCCACGCTGGTGGCGGCGGCGGACCGGCGCAGGTCCTTCAGGCGTGGCTCGATCATCTTGATGACCTCGCGCGCGGCCAGCGTCTCGTACACGCGCTGGGACGGCACCACGCCGATCCCGCCGTCCTTCTCCTTCTCGGCGCGCCGCAGTTCGAGCACGACCGACCACGGCTTGCGGGGCTTTCCGGCGCCGACGAAGGGGCGGTTGGCGTCGTAGAGGGTCACCGGTGCGTTCTGCTCGCGGCGGATGCACTCGACGATGCGCGAGAACCGCGGGGGGATCCCGGGCTGTTCGGTCTCGGCGAAGGCCTGCCGGGCGAGGTACGTGCGCAGGATCCGCTTGCTCAGGAACTGATGGCGCCAGACCACGGCCGCGATGAGCAGCGGGAAGATCACCGGGTACGGGGTTTCCTTGATCACGGCGAGCGCGGAGAAGCCGTACGCGGCGGCGCACCACCACACGAACACGGTCACCAGCCAGCCGATCTTGCGCCGCAGCCAGGCCAGCGGCGCCGGAAGCTCCATCCGCCGCAGTGTCCCGCCGTCCGCGCCCCGGCCCGAGACGACCCGGCCCAGCCAGAGGAGCAGGACCACAGCGGCGTACGCGATCGCCCAGCCGCCCGGCAGGAGGGCGCCGATCACGCCCGGCGGGCCCGCGTCGACGACGCCGTGCGGGTCGAGGGCGAGCAGCGCCAGGTCCGCACCGGATACGCCTGAATCGCCGCCCCTGGCGTCTTCGAGGGCGTCCCACACCATCACCGCGTCGGCGACGAGGAACCCGATCCACACGGCGGCGAGGAGCAGCGCGGTGAACAGTTCCTCGCGCCGGGCGCGCAGGGCGTGCGCGAGCACCGGGAGCACATCGGCACCGAGCGGCGGCGCCACGGGGCGCTCCGCGTGGCCGACGAGTTCTGAGACGACCTTCCTGCGAAACACCGCGTCCAGGTGGACGCCCGCGCACAGCAGTCTGGTGGCCTCGGTATTACCTGCCATGGCCAACTCCGTCAGGATAAAGCGGAATTGGAGAGTAACGGAGCGTGTACCGCCTGACCACAGAACGCTGATTTTGCCCCTCGTGCAAGCGAATGAACGCACCTCGCCCCCGGCTGCCGATCGAGTGGCTGCCGGGGGCGAGAGGGCGTACTGGAGGGGCGTACCGAGGGGCCGCGCCAAGGGGTCGTACTAGATGAGGCCGAGGCCGCGGACCGCCTCGCGCTCCTCGGTGAGCTCCTGCACGGACGCGTCGATGCGGGTGCGCGAGAAGTCGTTGATCTCCAGGCCCTGGACGATCTCGTACTTGCCGTCCTTGGTGGTGACGGGGAAGGAGGAGATGAGGCCCTCCGGAACGCCGTACGAGCCGTCCGACGGGATACCCATGGAGGTCCAGTCACCGGCGGCCGTGCCGTTCACCCACGTGTGGACGTGGTCGATGGCGGCGTTGGCGGCGGAGGCGGCCGAGGACGCGCCACGGGCCTCGATGATCGCCGCGCCGCGCTTGGCGACGGTCGGGATGAAGTCGTCGGCGAGCCAGGCCTGGTCGCTCACGACGTCAGCGGCGTTCTTGCCGGCGATCTCCGCGTGGAAGATGTCGGGGTACTGGGTGGCCGAGTGGTTGCCCCAGATGGTGAGGCGCTTGATGTCGGAGACCGGGGCGCCGGTCTTCTTCGACAGCTGCGAGAGCGCGCGGTTGTGGTCGAGGCGGGTCATCGCGGTGAAACGCTCGGCCGGTACGTCCGGGGCGGCGGCCTGCGCGATGAGCGCGTTGGTGTTGGCCGGGTTGCCCACGACGAGGACCTTGATGTCGTCCGCGGCGTTGTCGTTGATCGCCTTGCCCTGCGGCTTGAAGATGCCGCCGTTGGCGGAGAGCAGGTCGCCGCGCTCCATGCCCTTGGTGCGGGGGCGGGCGCCGACGAGGAGGGCGACGTTGGTGCCGGAGAAGGCGACGTTCGGGTCGTCGCTGATCTCGATCGAGTTCAGCAGCGGGAAGGCACAGTCGTCGAGCTCCATGGCGGTGCCCTCGGCGGCCTTCAGGGCCGGAGTGATCTCCAGGAGCCGAAGGTTGACCGGCACGTCCGCGCCGAGCAGGTGGCCGGAGGCGATGCGGAAGAGCAGCGCGTAGCCGATCTGGCCGGCCGCGCCGGTGACGGTGACATTCACGGGAGTGCGGGTCATGGCGATCTCCGTAAGACAGCTGGCGGTGGGGGTCCCTGCCCCTTGTGCTGGATCCCCTGCCGACGCCCTCGTCGATCGCCTCTCGATGATCGATCTCTTGGCATCAAGAGAGATCCGCCGTCAGGCTATCGCGCCCCGCCGACCCCCGAACCCCGGGAGGGTGTGGCCCACCCCACAGACGTGATCCGGCCACCCCACAGAGATCGTCCGAGCGCCCTGTTCGGGCCCCACAAAAATTCAACGAAAAAGAAACGCATGGCTCCCGAACGCGAGGGCACATGGAGCAGTACCCCCACGGGAGTGGTCACACCCCCGGGCGGCCACCACGCTCCCCCCCTGTGGTGGCCGCCATCTCCCGCGGCGCGGCCACCACGCTCCCCCCCCTGTGGTGGCCGCCATCTGTCGCGGCGCGGCCACCACATTCCCCCCTGTGGTGGCCGCCATGTGCCGCGTTGCGGCCACCACATTTCCCCCCTGTGGTGGCCGCAATGTTGTGCGCTGCGGCCACCTCCGCCTTCTGATGCGGGTGGCGTCGGTCTCGTGCGGCCGGTTCTACTTCGCTCAACCGGTTCTACTCCGTGCAGCCGGTCCCGCTTCGTGCAGCCGGTTCCACTTCGCTCAACCGGTTCTACTTCGTGCAACCGGTCTGACCGGCCTTGAGCGTCGCGCAGGCCTCCGCCGACGCGCCGTCCTTCACCGCCACCATCGGCGTGTACGCGTCGAAGTCCGCGTTCACGGTCCCGTTCTCCTTGGCGGCGCCCTCGCCGGAAATGGTGACCTTGTCGCCCGGCGCGGCCTGCGTGATGCGCGCCCAGGCCGCCCCGCACGTCTTGCTGTAGCGGACCTCGATCAGCGCCTTGCCGACCGTCGCGCGTGTCGTCGTGCTCGCCAACTCGCCGCCGCAGCCCATGCTCTCCGGGTCCTTGCCGGTGCAGCTCTTGCCGGTGCACTCGACGCCCGGGGGCAGGTCCTTGTCGCTCGTGGTCGGCGTCGCCGACGGCTTGGCGCTCTCGTCGCTCTTGTCGTCCTTGCCGAAGTCCGTCAGGAAGACGGCGACGGCTATGACGACGAGCGCGCCGACGACACCCGCGAGGAACATCGTCAGCTTTCTGCGCCGCCGCTGCCGGTCGGGGGAGTCCCCGCCGTCACCCGGCCCGTGCGGACCGGGCTGCGCCGTGACGGCACCCAGGTCGCCCGCGCCCCCGCCCGCGGGTCCGTACGACGGCGTCTGCGGCGGGATCGTGGGCGAGACACCCGCGGGGCCCGCGACTCCGGTGACGCTCCCGCCCGTACGGCCGGAGCGGCCGGGACGGTCGGCGGAATCGACACCGGTACCGACACCGGCGCCCGCGCCCGAGCCCGCGCCGTTGCGCGCCGCGCCGCTGGTCCCCTTGCCGCCCGGCGGGTTCGGCCCCAGCTCTCCGAGCGCGGCCCGCGCCTGGGAGATCCGGATGGCCTGCATGGTCATGTCGTGCCGTGCCTCGGAGCGGCTCCACGCACGCTCGGCGAGTTCCCACATGGTGATGAGGTGAACGGGGTTGGTGCCGGTCACCTCCGCAAGCGCGACGATCGCACCCTTGGGGGCGAGCAGCCGCCCGTTCAGATAGCGCTCCCACGACGTTTTGCTGTACCCGGTGCGGTCCGACACCGCGGCAATGCTCAGACCACTCCGGTCGACGAGCCTGCGCAGCTGACTGGCGAACTCCCTGACCTGCGGGTCGAGCTCATCCGGTAGCGCCTTCCAACGAGGCATTACTCCCCCTATTCCCCCCGTACGTGCCTACTTGCCCCCGCGCGTGGTTCCCCCCGCTCTGCCCATGAGACAGCCCCCGCTGCTCCTGTCATGGGCTACCCAGAGGGATGCCGGAAGCCAGGATGTCAGTTCCCGGACCGGGGGCGCACGGGAGCATTCGGGCCACTGGCGTGCACCGTCGCACTCCTTGCGGTCCAGCGTCCAGTGTCCCACCGCCGTCCCGGCCCACGATGCGGAACCCCAGGTAGCGCACTGGGACGCCCCACCGCGCCCCGATTACACACGTCACCCCTTCTGCGAAGTGCCCCGCGGCAGTCGCAGCAGTTCCACGAAATGCCCTCCACACAGGCGGCCGTCTGTTGCGGGCCGGGAACACCGTGGCGGAATTGTCACCTCCGTGCCACAGGGGCAAGGCAGCCCTTGTATGGGATTAGTAAGGGCACGACGCTGGATCCCGTTGGAACGGCGGCCTCCCCGCCAACTGGCGGCGCTCGTCCTCCCACGGGGGAGAGGACGGGCGCCGTCTTCTTCTCCGCTTCTGGAGACCCGCCGTGTTCAGCTCCGCCTCTGGGGACCCGCCGTGTTCAGCTCCCCTTCTGGGGACCCGCCGTGTTCAGCGACCGCCGCCGCCCGGCGTGACGAGGCCCGTCTCGTACGCCACCACCACCGCCTGCGCCCTGCTGCCCAGGTCCAGTTTGCTCATCGTGCGGTTGAGGTGGGTCTTGACGGTGGCCTCGCTGATGTACAGGTGATCGGCGATGTCCGCGTTGGACAGGCCCGTGGCGATCAGCTTCAGGACCTCGACCTCGCGCAGGGTCAACGCCCGCAGATCGGGCGGCGGTTTGGCCGATCCACCGGGACCGGACCCGGCTCCGGACCCCGTCCCGGTGCCGACCTGCCGGGCGAAGGCCTCGACGAGGCGGCAGGTGACACTGGGCGCGAAGAGCGCGTCGCCGCCGCCGACGGCGGCCACCGCGGCGAGCAGGCGCTCGGGCCCGGAGTCCTTGAGCAGGAAGCCCGACGCTCCGGCCCGCAGCGCCCCGTACACGTACTCGTCGAGATCGAACGTGGTGAGGACCAGGACGCGCGGCGCCGGTTCGGGCGCGTCGGCGAGGATCTTCTCGGTGGCCACGATGCCGCTCATGCCGGGCATGCGGATGTCCATCAGGATCACGTCGGGCCGGGTTGTCGCGGCGAGCGCGACGGCTTCCGCCCCGTCGCCCGCCTCACCGACGACCTCGATGCCGGGCGCGGCACGCAGCAGCCCCACGAGTCCGGCCCGAATGAGGAACTGGTCGTCGACCACGAGCACCCTGGTCATTTTAAGTCGCGTCGTCCCCCTGCGATGCGGCCTGCGCGGAGGTCGGCAGGGTCAGGCGCACGGCGAACCCTCCCTCGCTCAGCGGGCCGATGCTGATCGTCCCGCCGTAGAGCTTGGCCCGCTCCCGCATCCCAATCAACCCGTGGCCGCTCCCTGCGCCCACTCTGTCCGGAACCACCCCCTCTCCGTCATTGGTGACCGAGACCGTCACATGGTGCGGCTGATACCGCAGTTCGACCGCCGCGCCGGCCCCTGGCGCATGCTTCAGTACGTTGGTCAGGGCCTCCTGGACCACGCGGTACGCGCAGAGTTCGACCCCGGGCGCGAGCTGCCGCGGCGTCCCCTCGACGCGCAGGCCCACGGCGACTCCCCCGGCCCGGACCCGCTCGACCATCTCCCCGAGCCGCGCGAGCCCCGGCATCGGAGCGTCGGGCGCGCCGTCGCCCTCCTCCTGTGCGCGCAGCACCCGCAGCATGCGCCGCAGTTCCTCAAGGGCCTCTCCGCTGGTCCCGGAGATGGTGGAGAGAGCGGCGTGGGCGGTCGCCGGATCCGAGGTGAAGACGAACTTCGCGAGACCCGCCTGCACGGAGATCACCGACATGTGGTGGGCGACCACATCATGCAGCTCCCGCGCGATGCGCCCGCGTTCCTCGGCCACCTCGCGCCGCGCCCGCTCGTCCTGCTCGCGCTTGAGCTGCCTGGCCAGTTCGGCGGACCGGCCGGCGACGTACCCGAAACGCCAGATCACCAGGGGGAAGCCGATGGCCTGCGCGACCACGGACGCCATCGCCGCCTCATCGCTCACCACGCCCGCGTAGATCCAGACGGCGCTCATCAGGGCCGCGCAGGGAATGGAGACGCGGGCGGGCCGCAGGGCCGTGACGGTGTAGACGGCGAGCATGGGCGCGAAGGTGTTCACGACGGGCCAGTAGCCGACGGTGACATACGCGGCCCACGCCAGGTGCACCAGGAGCAGGACAGCGAGCGGCGCCCGGGACCGGAACACGATCGGCACGTTGGCGAGCGCCACCAACACATAGCCCCGCACGTCCAGTTCGGGCCATCCCTGCCGCGCCGACTCCTGCCCGAGGAGTACGGCGACCGTGGTCAGGGCGACCGCGATCGACGTGTCGGCGACGAGGGGGCGGATCCGCATCGCGGCAGCGTAGCCCCGTGCGGGCACCGGAACGTCAAACTACGGCGGTACCGCGGAAGTTGCAGGTACCGCGGGCGTACTCCGCCAGAGGTACCCGAACCTCAACCCGGCACGGGACGACTCCCCCGCCCCCGCCGCCGTAACTTCTTGCACCAGCACCACGACGGCGGCCCGCCCTCCCCGGGGGAGAGGACGGGCCGCCTGCCACGTCGTACGCGCCGCCCACCGCTAGGTGGTGATCGTCCGATGCAGGGTCTCGCTCAGGAACGGGATCTGCAGCCAGGGCCCCGGCTGCGCCATCAGCGCGAGCAGCACGATCGCGACGCCGAGGACGCCGTACGTGACCATGTCCGTGAAGCGCGAACGCACCGCGAGCATGCCGACGCTGGGCAGCCCCCACCGCATGACGGCGCCACCGATCAGCGCGACGCCGATCAGTATCGTGCCGATCCGGAACACGTCGAAGGCCGTGAGCAGCAGCCCGAGCCCCACCGTCGAGAGCACGCTGAGCAGCGGCCACTGGCGGGCGGGGGCGGGGGCGTCACCTGCCGCGGCCCGGCCGCCGCCCTCGGGACGCGCGGTGTCCCGGGTCAGCAGAGGAAAGCGCCGCGTGGTCTTCTTCGGCCCGTCGGGGCCGGGGGCGCTGACGTGGCCCTTGGCCTCGGTGTCCGCCACGGCCACGGCGTCCTCCCCGGCATCCGTGACGTCGACGTCGGCGTCGACGTCGACGTCGGCCCGCGATGCCTCCTGCTCAGGTTCTGCGCTCATGGGCTCACCCTTTCCCGGTTCAGCTCGCGGCAGCGGTCGCGGCGCGCTCGGCGGCCTCGACGACGTTGACGAGCAGCTGCGCGCGCGTCATCGGGCCGACGCCGCCGGGGTTCGGCGAGATCCACCCGGCGACCTCGCGGACGCCCGGGTGCACATCGCCGACGATCTTGCCGGACTCGTCGCGCGAGACGCCGACGTCCAGGATCGCGGCGCCCGGCTTCACGTCCTCGGGCTTGATCAGGTGCGGTACGCCCGCAGCGGCCACGATGATGTCGGCCTGCTTGAGGTGCGTGGACAGGTCGCGCGTACCGGTGTGGCACTGCGTCACCGTCGCGTTCTCCGAGCGGCGGGTGAGCAGGAGCGGCATCGAGCGGCCGATCGTCACACCGCGGCCGACGACCACGACCTCGGCGCCGTTGATCTCCACGCCGTACTGACGCAGCAGCGTGATGATGCCGAACGGCGTGCAGGGCAGCGGCGCGGGCTCGTTCAGGACGAGGCGGCCGAGGTTCATCGGGTGCAGGCCGTCGGCGTCCTTGGCCGGGTCCATGAGTTCGAGGACGCGGTTCTCGTCGATGCCCTTGGGCAGCGGGAGCTGCACGATGTAGCCGGTGCAGGCCGGGTCGTCGTTGAGCTCGCGGACGACGGCCTCGATCTCGTCCTGCGTCGCGGTGGCGGGCAGTTCACGCTGGATGGAGGCGATGCCGACCTGCGCGCAGTCGCGGTGCTTGCCGGCGACGTACTTCTGGCTGCCCGGGTCGTCACCGACCAGAACAGTCCCGAGGCCGGGCGTGAGGCCCCTCTCCTTCAGGGCCGCCACGCGGGCGGTCAGTTCGGACTTGATCGCGGCTGCGGTGGCCTTGCCATCGAGAATCTGGGCGGTCATGACCCCATCTTCCCGGATGAGACCCGCCGGGTACCAATCAGGGCTCCGCCGCGGCCCGACTGTGTCTCAGCTGTGTCCCGGGACCTGACCAGCTCTGTTGCACTTGCACAACGCATACGCCATGCGGCTGGACAAATAAGCCTGGCCTAAAGAACGATATGCGACACAGTGCCGCGGGCAGTGTCGGGGGGACGGACCGCATCTGTAGAACTTTCCTCCGTGATGTGCCGCGTCGTCCCCGCATTACCCGACGGAGGAAGACCGCCATGAGTTACGGCGACCCGAACAACCCCTACGGTCCGCCGCAGGGTCAACAGCCCCCGGCCGCTCCCGGGTACGGCTACCCCCAGGCCCCGCCGCCCGGCGTCCCGCCGCAGCAGGGCTACGGCTACCCGCAGCAGCCCGCCTACCCCGGCTACCCGGGCGGCAACATGATGCCGCAGTCGATGCCGGGGCTGATGATGACGGCGCGTGTGCTGCTGTTCATCGTCTCCGCGGTGCAGATACTCATCGGTATCTTCGCGATCTTCGGCGCTGCCACGGTCAGCGACGCTTCGGATGCGGCGTCCGACACGTTCGGGGACAACGAGTTCTCCGACATCGGGCAGGGCTCGGCGGCAATCATCCTGGTCATCGCCCTGCTCTTCCTCGGGCTCGCCGCACTGTCGATCACACTCGGCGTGAAGTTCTCCAAGGGTGGACAGGGGGTCCGCATCACCACCATGGTGTACGGCATCCTCGGCGCCCTGTTCGGGGTACTGATCCTGATCGGTTCAGCCGGCGCCGACACCACCGTGGGGCTGGTCTGGGCGCTGCTCTGGATCGGCTTTGGAGGGATCATGGCCGCAGCAATGATCGCTCCTTCGGGTGCCGCGTGGTTCAACCGCCCGCGTTACTGAGCGACTTGGCCCCGCGCGGGGCACTGACGGTGGCCGCGCCCTTCCCGGAGGAAGGGCGCGGCCACCGTCGTATGCGCGCCGGACGCCGCTCGGCGGCTCAGTGGAAGAAGTGCCGCGTACCCGTGAAGTACATCGTCACGCCCGCCTTCTTCGCGGCCTCGACGACCAGCTCGTCACGGACCGAACCGCCCGGCTGCACCACGGCCTTGACGCCCGCGGCCGTGAGAATCTCCAGGCCGTCGGGGAACGGGAAGAACGCGTCAGAGGCGGCGTACGCGCCGCGCGCCCGCTCCTCGCCCGCCCGCTCGACCGCGAGCTTCGCGGAGTCGACGCGGTTGACCTGCCCCATGCCGACGCCGACCGAGGCGCCGTCCTTGGCGAGCAGGATCGCGTTGGACTTCACCGCGCGCGACGCCTTCCAGGCGAAGGCGAGTTCGGCGAGCTCGCCCGCGTTCAGGGCCTCACCCGTGGCGAGCGTCCAGTTGGCGGGGTCGTCGCCGTCGGCCTGGAGGCGGTCGGTGACCTGGAGGAGCGCGCCGCCGTCGATCTGCTTGACCTCGACCGTGTGGGACGGGGCCGCGTGGGCGCGCAGGACACGGATGTTCTTCTTCTTCGTGAGGACTTCGAGAGCGCCGTCCTCGTACTCGGGCGCGACGATGACCTCGGTGAAGATGTCGGCGACCTGCTCGGCCATCTCCTTGGAGACCGGGCGGTTGACGGCGATCACGCCGCCGAACGCGGAGAGCGGGTCGCAGGCGTGCGCCTTGCGGTGCGCCTCGGCGACGTTCGCGCCGATCGCGATGCCGCAGGGGTTGGCGTGCTTGATGATCGCGACGCAGGGGTCGTCGTGGTCGTACGCGGCACGGCGCGCGGCGTCCGTGTCCGTGTAGTTGTTGTACGACATCTCCTTGCCGTGCAGCTGCTCGGCCTCGGCGAGGCCTCCATTGCCGTCGACGTAGAGGGCGGCGCCCTGGTGCGGGTTCTCGCCGTAGCGCAGGACGTTCTTGCGCGCGTACGCGCTGCCGATGAACTCGGGGAAGGCCGAGCTGTCGTCCGCCGCGCTGTGCTCATCAGCGGCTCCGCCGCGGGCGTCCGCGAACCACGAGGCGACCGCGAGGTCGTACTCGGCGGTGTGGCGGAACGCTTCGGCGGCCAGGCGCTTGCGTGCGGTCAGGTCGAAACCGCCGGTACGGACGGCGGCGAGCACGTCGGCGTACCGGGCGGGGCTCGTGATGACCGACACCGAGGGGTGGTTCTTGGCGGCGGCGCGGACCATCGAGGGGCCGCCGATGTCGATCTGCTCCACGCACTCGTCGGGCGTCGCGCCCGACGCGACGGTCGCCTTGAAGGGGTAGAGGTTCACGACGACCAGCTGGAACGGCTCGATGCCGAGGTCGGCGAGCTGGCGCTGGTGGTCCTCCAGGCGCAGGTCGGCGAGGATCCCGGCGTGCACGCGCGGGTGCAGCGTCTTGACCCGGCCGTCCAGGCACTCGGGGAAGCCGGTCAGCTCCTCGACCTTGGTGACGGGCACCCCGGCGGCGGCGATCTTCGCGGCGGTCGAACCGGTCGAGACGAGCTCGACGCCGGCCTCGTGCAGCCCGCGCGCGAGCTCCTCGAGCCCGGTCTTGTCATAGACGCTGATGAGCGCGCGCTTGATGGGGCGCTGCGAACCGTGCGTACCTTCGGCGGTCACGGGATAAGTACCTTTCGTCCCTCAATGCGGTAGCCGTTACGGGCCAGACGCCCCACGACATCGACGAGCAGCCTTCGCTCGACTTCCTTGATGCGCTCGTGCAGAGCGCTCTCGTCGTCCTCATCCCCGACCGGGACCACGCCCTGGGCGATGACCGGACCGGTGTCGACGCCGTCGTCGACGAAGTGGACGGTGCATCCCGTGACCTTCGCGCCGTACGCGAGCGCGTCGCGCACACCGTGGGCCCCCGGGAAGCTGGGCAGCAGGGCGGGGTGCGTATTGACGAACCGGCCGCCGAACCGTGCGAGGAATCGCTTCCCCACGATCTTCATGAACCCGGCCGACACGACCAGATCGGGCTCGTACGAGGCGGTGGCCTCGGCCAGCGCCGCGTCCCACTCGTCACGCGTCGCGTGGTCCTTCACCCGGCAGACGAAGGTGGGAATCCCGGCGCTCTCGGCACGCTCAAGGCCGACGATGCCGTCGCGGTCGGCGCCGACCGCGACGATCTCGGCGCCGTACCCCGCCGCCCCGTCCGTCGCGATCTTGTCGAGCAGAGCCTGCAGATTCGTACCTGATCCGGAGACCAGCACGACGAGGCGCTTGGCCACAGGGCTCTTGGCCACAGCGGGGCCCTTTCTCGGGAGGTGCGTCTTTGTACGGTCGTACGAAAGCTTCATCTCCCGCGATAGGGGAACTCTACGAAGCCGCCGACCGTCAGCAACGATACCGGCACACGGTGCGGCCCCTCACGGGACGGGGGCGCGGCCGGAAGGTAGCGTCTGCACCAAGACGTCACATGACGTCCTACCGTCCAGAACACCGTTCGGGACTCCGCTCGGGATTCCGCTCGGGACCGTTCGGGATTCCGCTCGGGACCGTTCGGGACTCCGTTCGGGATTCCGTTCAGAAGTTCGCTCGACCAAAGTTCGCTCGACCAAGGGGAAGACGCACACCTGATGCCGGACCGTAGCCTCCGCCTCCCGCTGTCCTTCGCGTTCGGGTTGACGCATGGAGGGGAGCGCGGCTCGACGCTGCTGCGCGACGGCCGCCCGTCGTCCCCGCCGCAGGACTCCCAGGGCTCCGGGAGTTCCGACTCCTCCGGCTCCTCCGACTCCTCTGGCTCCTCCTCTGGCTCCTCCTCCGGCTCGGGCAGCTCCGGGAAGAAGGACGACAATCCCTTCGCGCCGCCGCCGGAGGGGACGCCGGACAAGCCGTGGCGGCCCCGCCCCGGCAATGGCGGCGAAGGCTCCGACGACCAGGGCCACTCCCCCTGGGGCAGCCAGTGGAGCGACCGGCAGCCCGGGCGCTCCCAGGGCGGCGGCTTCGGCGAGCGGCCCGGCCAGCAGGGCGGGGGCCAGGGTCCCGACGGTGGTCCTTCCGGCTCCGGATCCGGCAGCGGCATGCGCTGGGACCCGACCGACCCGGCCCAGCGCCGCGCACGGTACGCCCTGCTCTCCGGCATGTGGGCGTTCTTCTTCGCGCTCTTCGGCTGGCGGTCCGTCGCCCTGCTCCTGGGCGCGCTCGCGCTGAACTGGGGCATCAGCGCGCTGCGGGCCAAGCCGAAGCAGCCGGACCCGACGGCGCCCGCCGCACAGCAGCCCGCGGCCGACCTCACGAGCTCCAAGCCGCAGAGGACGGCGGCGATCAGCGGCCTGGTGACGGCGTCGCTCGCCCTGGCGATGGTGGCGGCGACGTTCGCGGCGCAGCTGGTGTACAGCGACTACTACACGTGCGCCACCGACGCGCTCACGAGCCAGTCGCAGCAGGAGTGCAACGACCTTCTGCCGAAGCAGCTGCGGCCACTGCTGGGCGAGCAGGACTGACGTTGGGTTGGGGTGGGGTGGCGGGGCCTTGGGCTCCGTCCCACCCCGCCCCTCTCAAGGCGTCGGCGGGCGCTCCTCTTTGCTCGCGTCCCTCAGCGCCGCCCAGCGGGCCTCGCGGGCCGCGTCGTCGTGCCAGTCCGCCATGCCCCAGTCCGCCGTGTCCACCGCCGGTGTACGCGGCAGGAAGTCGTACGGCTCGAACGGCTCCGAGGCCGGAGTCGGCGGCTCCGGAGGCGGCGGGCTCTGGCGGCGGGAGAGCTGGGGGAGGCGTAGGCGGGGAGCGCGTAGGCGGGGCAGGCGTAGGCGGGGGACGCGCAGTTGCGGGACATGCAGTTGCGGGACATGCAGCTGCGGGACATGCAGCTGCGGGATGCGTGGTCTCGGCAGCTTGGGCAGCCTGAGCCAGGTCCGGCGCGGGGCGGTCTCGGCAGGCGTGGTTTCGTCAGGCGCGGTCTCGCGTGGTGTGGTTTCGCGTGGCGTGGATTCGCGTGATGTCGCCTCGCGTGGCGTGGTGTCGCGTGATGTCGCCTCGCGTGGTGCGGCCTCGCCCGGTGCAGTCCCGCGTGACGCGGTCCGGTGCGACGCGGTCCGGCGTGTCCGCAAGCGCCAGGCCCGTCCCAGCAGGGCGAACGGCACCCCCACCGCCGCCGTCCACCCCAGCGCCGCCGCCCCCGTCTGCCACCACACCGGCCCGAACTCGGCCAGGACGGCCACGCCCATCGGACCGCCCGCCAGCGCCGCGAGCCCCGCCATGACCGCCCCGCACAGCGCCGCCGCCGCCACCGCGACCAGCGCCGTCCGCCCCCGTGACCACGCCCCGTCGCGCTCCCCGGAGGCAGGCGCCGCCGCCCCCGCCGTGAACCAGGCCACCGCGATGCCCGCCCCCACAGGCACCGCTCCCGCCGCCCACGTCAAAGGCGACCCCGGCCCGTCCCCCGGCACCGCGGCGAGCAACGGGAACGCCGGCAGCATCGGCCCCGCGCTCACGGCGAGCGGCCCCGCCACACTCCCCGTGCCGAGCGCGAACCCCGGGCCGAGGCTGTACGCGGCGCCCCACACCGCCGCGTTCGGCACCAGCGCCATGGCGAGCAGCAGCACCGCGAAGCGGCCCGACCACACGTCCGTGAGCTGCGCGAACGACGCCTTCGCAAGACCGCCGTGCAGGACGAGGGACGCCGCGACAAGGAGCGCTCCGCCGCCGACAAGGACCAGCGCCCCGGCCGCCGCGGCCCTCGTGACGGCGCGGATGTAGGGACGTACGAAGAAGGGACGTACCCGCGCGGGCAGCGCACGAAGGCCCGCCCGCACCACGCCCGGCAAAGGGCTCCCGGGCCGTTCGAGCGCCGCCCAGACCCCCACCGCCGCCGCGCCGCCCACGAGCACCGGCATGTGCAGGGCCGCGCTCGGCCACGACGGCCGCAGCTCGCCCCCGGCCGCGTACAGCGTCGCGGCGGCGCCGATCAGCAGATAGCCCCCGACCACCCCGCACCACGCGGTCCGCGGCGCCATCCCCCGCTCCTGCGGATCCGCCGCGACCCGCGCCGCCCGGTACGCCAGCCAGCCCGGAAGCACCATCAGGAGCAAGGGCGTGACGCCGAGCGGCGCCGACGCCCCGGAGAGCGTGTCGGTCCTGATCAGCTCCGTGCCGTGGGCGATGAGCCAGACCGCGGCGGCGACATGCAGCGCCCCGCTGGGCCCGCTGTCCGGGTAGGGCGAGCTGATCCAGAGGACCATCACCAGGACGGCGATCGAGCCGAGCCCGAGCCCGGCCGCCACGGCCCCTCCGAACAGGCACGTCGCAAGGCCGGGCCGACGGTCGCGCACCCGCTCGATCAGCGGCTTGAGGGGCGGCAACGGTGAGCTGCGGTCGGTGATATGAGTCACGTCGCCATGCTCCCAACGACACGCGCTTTCTCCTCGTAACAGGCGAATACCGGATGTGTCGCTCAAGATATGTTTATGTACTTTTTCGTACGACGGATCAGTCACGCCCGGCTACCCGCCGCACGAAGGCCCACGGCCCACGGCGCGGAGAGTCCGACATGACCCAGAGCCATGCCACACCGTTGCCGTCCCCCAAGGAACGGCGGCGCCTGCGCGAGGCGAAGTCCCTGAGCCAGACCGAGATCGCGGCCCGGGTGGGCGTCACCCGGGAGACGGTCCGCTCCTGGGAGTCGGGCCGCTCGGCGCCGCGCGGCCGCAGGCGTGAGGTCTACACGAGGCTGCTCGCCGAACTCGCGAACGAACAGACCGTCGCGGGCAAGCGGGGCAAGCGCTCGGCGCGGCGCACCAGCTGGGCGCAGAACCTGCCGCAGCCGCCGGTCGAGGACACCAAGGGCGGCAAGTCTCCCGCTCGGATCCCGGTGGGCGCCGCGATAAACGGCCACACGCGGCCCGAGCCTCCGGTGGTGCGGGTGACGACGACTGTCGAACCGGGGACGGGGACGGGGTCAGGGTCGGGGACGGCGCTGAGGCTGGGACCGAAACCTGGGCCCGGGCCGGAGACCGTGGAGGCGTCGGGGGCGCCGGAGTCCTTCGCCGGGGCAACCCCCGCCGAAGCCTTCGACGCGCTCTGCTCGACCTGCGCCCCCGGCCTCGTACGCCAGACCTACCTGCTCACCGGCCGCCGCACCCTCGCCCAGGAATCCGTGGAGCGCGCCTTCCAGCTCGCCTGGCAGCGCTGGCCCGAGGTCGCCGTCGACCGCGACCCCGCGGGCTGGGTGCGCGCGGCGGCGTACGAGTACGCGATGTCCCCCTGGCACCGCCTGCGCCCCTCCCACCGGCACCCGGACGCCCCGCCCGCCGCACTGGACGACCGCGCGTTCCTCAACGTACTGATGAGCCTGCCGCCCGCGCAGCGCCGCACCCTGCTGCTCTACGACGGCGTCGGGCTCGACCTGCCCGAGACCGCAGCCGAGACGGAGGCGAGTACTCCCGCGGCGGCCGGCCGGCTGCTGCGCGCCCGCGAGACGATCACCGAGCGGCTCCCCGAACTGGCGGCGACACCCGACGCCCTGCACCAGCGTCTCGGCGAACTGTGCGGGGCGGAGAAGCTGCGGTCCCCGAACGCGGGCCGGGTGCGCACCGGGAGCGAACACCGCGCCCGCTTCTGGACCCGGGCGGCGATCGCCTTCACCGCCCTGATCGTCGGCGCGACGGCGCTCACCCTCAGAACGGCCCCCACGCACTACGAGCCACCCCAGTCCCCCGGAAAGGCCATCAGCGGCGTACCGCCCAGGATGGGCCCGGGCCACCTCACGTACGCGGACCAGATCCTCCACAAGAAGCTCCGCGAGGACCTGTCGAACGGCCCGGAGAGACTGACGCCGCTGCCGAGATGACGAGCGCCCCTTCAGCTTCAGACAAACAGCTTCAGACAAAAAGGTGGGCCCGCATCTCACACAAGAGATGCGGGCCCACCTTGAACAGCTAGGTCAAGCTTCAGCCGGCCAGAATCGCCCGCGCGAGCTTGGCCGTCTCGGTCGGCGTCTTGCCGACCTTGACGCCCGCGGCCTCGAGGGCCTCCTTCTTGGCCTGCGCGGTACCGGAGGAGCCGGAGACGATGGCGCCGGCGTGGCCCATGGTCTTGCCCTCGGGCGCCGTGAAACCGGCGACGTAGCCGACGACCGGCTTCGTCACGTTGGCCTTGATGTAGTCCGCCGCACGCTCCTCGGCGTCGCCGCCGATCTCGCCGATCATGACGATCAGGTCGGTCTCGGGGTCGGCCTCGAACGCCTCGAGGGCGTCGATGTGCGTCGTGCCGATGACGGGGTCGCCACCGATGCCGACGGCCGAGGAGAAGCCGATGTCACGGAGCTCGTACATCATCTGGTACGTCAGCGTGCCGGACTTCGAGACCAGGCCGATACGGCCCGGCTTCGTGATGTCGCCCGGGATGATGCCGGCGTTCGACTGGCCCGGGGTGATGAGACCGGGGCAGTTCGGGCCGATGATGCGGGTCTTGTTGCCCTTCGACTTCGCGTACGCCCAGAAGGCGGCGGAGTCGTGGACGGCGATGCCCTCGGTGATGACGACCGCGAGGGGGATCTCGGCGTCGATCGCCTCGACGACGGCGGCCTTGGAGAAGGCCGGCGGCACGAAGAGGACGGAGACGTTGGCGCCCGTCTTCTCCATCGCCTCGGCGACGGAGCCGAAGACCGGTACCTCGGTGCCGTCGAAGTCGACGGACGTGCCGGCCTTGCGCGGGTTCACGCCACCGACGATGTTCGTGCCGTCGCCCAGCATGAGCTTGGTGTGCTTCATGCCCGTGGCACCGGTCATGCCCTGGACGATGACCTTGCTGTCCTTGGTCAGGAAGATAGCCATGGTGTTCTGACCTGGTCCCTTACTTCGCAGCCGCGAGCTCGGCGGCCTTGTCGGCCGCGCCGTCCATGGTGTCCACGCGCTGTACGAGCGGGTGGTTGGCGTCCGACAGGATCTTGCGACCCAGCTCCGCGTTGTTGCCGTCGAGACGGACGACCAGCGGCTTGGTGACTTCCTCGCCCTTGGACTTGAGGAGCTCCAGCGCCTGGACGATGCCGTTGGCGACCTCGTCGCACGCGGTGATGCCACCGAAGACGTTGACGAAGACGGACTTGACGTCCGGGTCGCCGAGGATGATCTCCAGGCCGTTCGCCATGACCTCGGCCGAAGCGCCGCCACCGATGTCGAGGAAGTTGGCCGGCTTGACGTTGTTGTGCGCCTCACCGGCGTACGCGACGACGTCGAGGGTGCTCATGACGAGACCCGCGCCGTTGCCGATGATGCCGACCTCGCCGTCGAGCTTGACGTAGTTGAGGTTCTTGGCCTTGGCGGCAGCCTCGAGCGGGTTGGCTGCTTCCTTGTCCTCGAGGGCCTCGTGGTCGGCCTGGCGGAAGTCGGCGTTCTCGTCGAGCGAGACCTTGCCGTCAAGGGCCAGGATGCGGCCGTCCTTGGTCTTCACCAGCGGGTTGACCTCGACGAGGAGCGCGTCCTCGGCGACGAAGGTGTCCCACAGGGTCACCATGGCCTCGGCGACACCCTCGGCCACCTCGGCCGGGAACTTCGCCTGGGCCACGATCTCGCGGGCCTTCTCGATGTCCACGCCGTCCACGGCGTTGACCGGGACCTTCGCGAGGGCCTCGGGAGTCTTCTCCGCGACCTCCTCGATGTCCATGCCGCCCTGCACCGACGCCATGGCGAGGAAGGTGCGGTTGGTGCGGTCGAGGAGGTACGAGACGTAGTACTCCGCCTCGATCTCCGGGGACAGCTCGGCGATCATCACCTTGTGGACCGTGTGGCCCTTGATGTCCATCCCGAGAATGTCCGTCGCGCGAGCGACGGCCTCGTCCGGGTTGGCGGCCAGCTTCACGCCGCCGGCCTTGCCGCGGCCACCGACCTTCACCTGTGCCTTGACGACCGACTTGCCGCCCAGCTTCTCGGTGGCCTCGCGCGCCGCCTCAGGCGTGTCGATGACTTCACCGGCCAGCACCGGTACACCGTGCTTGGCGAAGAGGTCCCTCGCCTGGTACTCGAACAGGTCCACGCGCGTCCGTCCCTTTTCCGTGATCTCGCTGCGATCTCGCTGCTTTGTGGTCAGCTGTCTGCGTGGGCGTGCCGCGGAGGGCAACGTGACTGCGCTGTCACAAGGGAGGCGTAGGACGGAGTCCGGTACGCGGCATGTCCGTCTCGCAGGTTATCGCCGTGGGCCGTAGGTCCCTAAATCGCAGATCACATTTGGGCGGTGATGACTGTCACAGATCGCGGATCCGGGTGCAGGGAGGGCGGCCCCTGTGGTGACAGGGACCACTTCGCCTGCTTCCGTTTGCTCCCATTTGCTCCTGTGACGCCGTTACCGATGCGCACTCATATCCCGTGTGGATTCGTGTCCGGGGTGGATTCGTGTCCGATGTGGATTCATATCCGGTGTGGATTCGTGTCCGGTATGGGAAGTGGGCGCTTCTCGATCGCCGCTGCCATCACCTCGGGGAAGAGGTCCGGGGTGCATGCGAAGGCCGGTGCGTCCAGCGCCGAGAGCGCCGCCGCGTGCTCTCGGTCGTACGCGGGCGTGCCCTCGTCGGAGAGCGCGAGCAACGTCACGAACTGGACCCCGGACGCCTTCATCGCCGCGACCCGCTTCAGCATCTCGTTGCGTATGCCCCCTTCGTAGAGGTCACTGATGAGCACGACGATGGTGTCGGCTGGCCGGGTGATCTGCGACTGGCAGTACGCGAGCGCCCGGTTGATGTCGGTCCCGCCTCCCAGCTGCGTGCCGAACAGGACATCCACCGGGTCGTCGAGCTGATCGGTGAGGTCGACGACATTCGTGTCGAAGACGACGAGCCGCGTGTTGAGCGACCGCATCGACCCGAGCACGGCACCGAACACCGAGGCGTAGACGACGGACGCCGCCATCGAGCCCGACTGGTCGATGCAGAGGATGACCTCCTTCTTCACGGACTGCGATGCCCGCCCGTACCCGATGAGCCGCTCGGGCACGATCGTCTTGTACTCCGGCAGGTAGTTCTTGAGGTTGACCGCGATCGTGCGGTTCCAGTCGATGTCGTGGTGGCGCGGCCTGCTGACGCGGGCGCTGCGGTCGAGCGCGCCGGTGAGGGTGGCGCGGGTGCGCGTGGCGAGCCGCTTCTCCAGGTCCTCGACGACCTTGCGCACGACGGCCCGCGCGGTCTCCTTGGTCGTCTCCGGCATGGCCTTGTTGAGGGAGAGGAGCGTCCCCACCAGATGCACGTCGGCCTCCACGGCCTCCAGCATCTCCGGCTCCAGGAGCAGCGTGGAGAGGCCGAGCCGCTCGATGGCGTCGCGCTGCATGACCTGGACGACGGACGAGGGGAAGTACGTCCGGATGTCCCCGAGCCAGCGCGACACGGACGGCGCGGATGCCCCGAGCCCCGCCGAACGGTCCCGCCCCCGGTCCTTCTTCCCCCCGTCCCCTCCCCCGTACAACGCACCGAGCGCCCCGTCCATCGCCGCGTCCCGCCCGACGAGCTCACACCCCGTGCCATCCGCCGCACCCCCACCAAGCACAAGCCGCCACCTCCGCAGCCGCTCCTCCGCGGGATCCAGAACCGGCCCAGACGCCACATCCGGGGCCACATCCGGGGCCACCCCCTGCACCACTCCCCCGGCCCCGGCCCTGGCCCCGGCCCCGCCATGACCTGTTCCCCCCTGAGCTGCGGCTGCTGCCCCTGCTCGAACACCGGCTCCCAGAGCCACTCCCAGATCCACTCCCTCAGTCATGTCCTGCGTCATCAGCCCACCCCCACAAGCTCGTCACCGTCACCCTCACCGAGCCCGGCCCAAGCCCCGGCCCCGGGCTCGGACCCGCCCCCGCCTCTGACCCCGGCCCCGGCCCCGGCCCCGGCCCCGAGCAACAGACTCAGCACCGGCAGAACGGCATCCGCGCGCTCGGCGTCAAGCTCCGCCCCGAAGCCAGGTATCCCACCGGCAACGCCCAAGCCGCCTCCGCCCGCCGCCGGCCCTCGTCTCACCAGCTCGCCCAGAGTCCGCCGCACTCCCGGTTCGTACGCCGAGAAGGTGCGCCGCAGCAGAGGCAGCACGTCAGTGAAGGCTCGGTCAGGGACCCCGCTCAACCAGTCGTCGACAAGCCCGAGCAGCCGCTCGTCGTGCACGAGCAACATGCCGCCCCCGGACCCACCGCCCACGAACCCCTCGACCCAGGCGGCTGCTTCAGCGGGTTCGGTCCCCCGGGACAGGGCCAACCCCATGAATCGAGCGGCCTCCCCATCGGCCAACTCCCCGCCGTCCGTCAGGATCCGCACACACCGCCCCCGCACCACCCCGGCAACGCTGTCCCGCTCCCCCAACACCTTCAACACGGAGAACCACCGCTCCCGCATACGAGCCGCCCCAGCCCCCGCCCCCGAAGACGCGGACGCCGAAGCAGCGGCGGAGGCGGAGGCAGGGGTAGACGCAGACTCAGGCACAGGCACAGGCGCAGAGGCAGAGGCAGACGAAGAGGCAGGCGTACGTCCATCGCCCAACTCCCCCAGTAAGCCCACCGCCTGGTGAACCGCGTCCACATGCCCCCGCATCTCCAGCGCCGCATCCTGGTCGAGCCCCGCACACGCTGGAGGCAGCCCGACGAACACCCGCTCGGCAAGCCCCCCGGCCACCTCGCCGAGCGCGGCGGTGTCCGTGCCCCGCACATCCCCGTACCGAAGCGACCGCACCAACGCGGGCAACGCCTGCGCCAGATGCCCGACGTCCGCATCCAGCGCCGCCCGGTCCGCCAGAACCCGCATCACCACCGGCAACGCCTGCGGCAACTCGGCCAGCAGACACCGCTCGGCCAGCGCGGTGACATCGGCCAGCGCGCTCGCCCCGACGGCATCGGACTCCGCCCGAGCGGTGGCCGCCGACACCACGGTCGTCCCCCACACCCCCGCCTCCGCCACCCGCACGGAGAGCTCCGGCTCCCACCGCAGTCGCCAGGTCTCCCGGAACGTACCCGTGCTCCCCCGCGACGCCACGGGCTCGCCCCAGCCGATCCCGAGCAGCCGGAGCCGATGCAGCAGCCTGCTGCGAGCCGCGTCCGTCTCCTTGCGCAGATCGAGCTCCAACTCCCTCTCGAAAGCCTCCGGTTTGAGCCGGAGCTTCCGCTGGAGCCGCGTGAGATCGCGCTGCAACGGCACCGCCGGCGCGGAGTCCGGCACCTCCCCGAGCACGTCCCCGACGACGAGCTTGTCGTGCACGAGGGAGAGCGGCACGTCGGAGCCCTCGCACATCACCGCCCGGATCGCGTCCATCGTCTCGGTGAGTCCCGGCAGCGGACGCCCCCGCATCACAGCGAGCGTCTCCGCGAGCCGTACCGCCTCGATGACATGCGCGGACGACACGAGCCTGTCCTCGTCCCGAAAAAGCCGCGCGACCTTGGTCAGCCAGCGCTCGACGGGGCGGTCGGGCGCGCCGAACAGATGCCCGTACCACCCGGGCGAGGCGATACCCGCCCCGTATCCACTCGCCCGCGAGAGCCGCCGGTGCGTCCAGGGCACCCAGGTCATGTCGACCTTCACCTTGGGCAGCCCCTTGAGCAGCGCCCGGTCGGCCGCCACGGTCACCTTCTGCCGCAGCGCGGGCACATGCCAGGCCCCGCACACGACCGCGACGCCGTCCGCTCCGAACTCCCGCTGCGCCGCCCGCACCTGGATCCGCATGTACGCCTCGCGCACCAGGTCACGGTCGTGCCCTCCGGTCCCGTACTCCTCGCGCAGCACCCCCATGGCCTCTCCGAGGGCTTCGAACGGCGCGAACACGTCACCGCCCCCGCCCCGGTGCTCGACGACGTCCTCCCACCACCGCTCGGGGTCGTCGTACCCGGCGGTCTCCGCGAGCACCGCAAGAGGATCGATCCGCACCGCGTCCGCGTCCCCCGAAGCTCCGGGGTCGCCGGGCTCCCCCTCCGGCGCCTCCTCCGTCCCCTCCGCCCGCGCCAGCGAATGCGCCGCCGGAAGGTCCATGAACCGGACGGGAACCCCGGCCCCGGCGGCCCATTTGATCGCCACCCACTCCGGCGAGAACTCGGCCAGCGGCCAGAACGCCGACCTGCCCGGTTCGTCCACGACGTGCGCAAGGAGCGCGACTGGCGGCCGCATCCCCTCGTCCGCCGCGAGCGCCACCAGCGCGTCGGCCTCCGGCGGCCCCTCGATCAGGACCACACGCGGCGCGCCTTCCTCAAGCGCTGCCCGCACCGCACGCGCGGACCCAGGCCCGTGATGCCGCACTCCGAGCAGCAACGGCCCCTCGCCAGCCCGAGTCGCTCCCCGCACCTCGTCGCTCATGTCCGCCCCTCCCCTTCTCCCACGAACCAGCCACCGTCACAACCACACCCGCCCCCGCACCCGCACCCGTCATGGCCACGCCCATCACACGCTCACCTCACGGCACGCGCGGTAGAAGTCCTTCCAGCCGTCCCGCTCACGGACCACCGCCTCCAGGTACTCCTGCCAGATCACCCGGTCCGCGGCCGGATCGCGGACGACCGCGCCGAGGATGCCCGCGGCGACGTCACCCGGCCTCAGTACGCCGTCCCCGAAGTGGGCTGCCAGCGCGAGGCCGTTGGTCACGACGGAGATCGCCTCGGCCGTCGAGAGCGTGCCGCTCGGCGACTTCACCTTCGTACGGCCGTCGGCCGTGACCCCGTCCCGCAACTCGCGGAAGACGGTGACAACACGGCGTATCTCGTCGATCCCCTCCGGCCCGGCGGGCAGATCGAGCGAGCGCCCGATCTGATCGACGCGGCGCGAGACGATGTCGACCTCGGCGTCGGCGCTCTCCGGCAAGGGAAGGACCACGGTGTTGAAGCGGCGGCGCAGCGCGCTCGACAGGTCGTTGACCCCGCGGTCGCGGTTGTTGGCCGTGGCGATCAGATTGAAGCCGCGGACCGCCTGCACCTCCTGTCCCAACTCCGGTATGGGCAGGTTCTTTTCCGACAGGATCGTGATCAGCGTGTCCTGTACGTCGGCGGGGATGCGGGTCAGCTCCTCGATCCGCGCCGTCATGCCGTCGGACATGGCCCGCATGACGGGGCTGGGCACGAGCGCGTCGCGGCTGGGGCCGTGCGCGAGCAGCTGCGCGTAGTTCCAGCCGTACCGGATCGCTTCCTCCGGCGTCCCTGCCGTGCCCTGCACGAGCAGCGTCGAGTCCCCGCTCACGGCAGCCGCCAGATGCTCGGACACCCAGGTCTTCGCGGTGCCGGGCACGCCGAGCAGGAGCAGGGCGCGGTCCGTGGCGAGGGTGGTGACGGCGACCTCGACGATGCGGCGCGGCCCCACGTACTTCGGCGAGATCACCGTCCCGTCGGGCAACGTCCCACCGAGCAGATACGTCGCGACCGCCCACGGCGAGAGCCGCCAGCGGGCAGGCCGGGGCCGGTCGTCCTGCACGGCGAGCGCGGCCAGTTCGGCGGCGAAAGCGTGCTCGGCGTGCGGACGCAGCACCTCCGCCTCACCTGTCGCCGAGGTCGCCGTCGCGGTCGTCGTCGAGGTCACCGTCGAGGTCGTCGAGTCGATGGACACGGTCATGGAGCGATCCCCCTCCAACTCGTCCGGGCACATCTGGCCCGGATGTGATTCCAACCGTGCACCACGCCACTGACAATCGACCCTCGCACCCCACTGACCTGCACAGACATCGAATTCGAGATCGATTGTCAGTGGTGGGACCTACCGTCGAAGACATGACTCAGCAGGGGGTGCGCTGGACGGCGGATCAGGTCCTTGCCTTGGCGCCTGATGCCCCGTCACGCAAAGCGGGGAGCAAACTCGGCGTCGCCGGCCCATGGTCGGAGGCAGGCAGTTCGGGCGAGGGGACGGTGTGGGGACTGTGCAAGGGAAGTGGCAGCAAGCCGTATCAGACGGTCGTCGACATCGCGGACGTCACGGGCGCGGCGGGCCCGGCGTACAAGTGCAGTTGCCCGAGCCGCAAGTTCCCGTGCAAGCACGCGCTCGGACTGCTGCTGCTCTGGGCGGGTGGCGAGGAGCCCTTCGGTCCAGTGCCGGGCGATTCGGCCCCGGACGATTCGGCACCGGACGCACAGCCACCGGCCTGGGCGCAGGAGTGGCTGGCGGGGCGTCGCAAAAGAGCGGAGACGAAGCGGACTTCGGACGCGGCTCAGGGCTCGGCGACCCCCGCTGACCCCGAGGCCGCGCGCCGCAGGGCGGAGCGGCGGGCCGAGCGGGTCACGGCGGGGGTGACGGAGCTGGAGCAGCGCCTCTCCGATCTGCTGCGGGGCGGCATGGCCTCCGCCGAACAGTCGGGGTACGGGCTGTGGGAGGAGACGGCGGCCCGCATGGTGGACGCGCAGGCACCCGGGCTCGCCGCGCGCGTGCGGGAGTTGGGTGCCATTCCGTCCTCCGGGCCAGGCTGGCCGGTGCGGATGCTGGAGGAGTGCGCGCTCCTCCACCTCCTCGGCCAGGGCTGGCTGCACCGCGAGCGGCTGCCGGAGGCCCTGGCGGCCACGGTCCGCGCCCGCATAGGCCTGCCCACGTCGGCGGAGGGCCGGCCGGTGCGGGACCGCTGGCTGGTGCTCGCGCAGTACGACACGGCGGACAGCAAGCTCACCACCCGCCGGATATGGCTGTACGGCGTGGAGTCGGGACGGACGACCCTGCTCCTGTCGTACGGAGCCGCGGGCCGCGCACCCGCGCTCGCACTGCCGGTCGGCCTCGCGCTCGACGCCGAGCTGACCGCGTATCCGGGTGCGGGGCAGCTGCGGGCCGACCTGGGCGAACAGTTCAGCGCTCCCGTACCGGTGGCGGTCCGGCCGTCGGGCGTACGGACGGACCAGGCCGCGCGTCGCTACGGAGAGGTGCTGCGGGACGACCCCTGGCTGGATTCCTGGCCGGTGACGCTGAGCGAAGTGATACCGACCCCTCACCCGGACCCGGCCTCCGACAGCTGGCAACTGGCGGACGCGGACGGCGACATGGCCCTGCCCATCACCCCTTCCGCGGCGGCCCGAGCGGGCCTGTGGCGCCTGGCGGCACTCTCCGGAGGCGCTCCGGTGACGGTCTTCGGCGAGTGTGGGCACGAGGGCTTCACCCCTCTGACGGCCTGGCCGCGCGGAGGGGGAGAGGCGGTGGCCCTGTGCTGACCACCACGCCTCACCGCCGTCGCACCGCCCGTGCCCCGCGAGAACTGATGCGTTCGCGAAGCGGATCCGGGTTCGCGCGGTGCACCGCGGAGTCCACCGGGACACCGCAGCACCGCAACGCCCGCTGAGCTCACCACGACCAGAGCACCACAACGCGCACCGCGGGGTTCTCCGACGGAGCCAGTGCAGGACGGCGGATCCAGACGAAGGACCGAGGGATCTTCCAAGGGTCCAAGGACCCAAGGGCCCCTCGGAAGATCCGCCCGAGAGAGGAGTCGACATGACCGCCACCACCGCAGCCACCGCAGTCACTGAAGCGACCGCAGCCACCGCACTCACTGAAGCAACCGTCACCCCCTGGGAAGACCTGGTCACCGCCGCGCTCCTCGGCACCGACCGCCGCACGCCACCCGTACGCACCCAGGAAAAGGACGCACCGACCGCCCTGCTGGACGCGGCGGCCGTGCAGACCGTCCGGCGCAGAGCCGGTCTGTGCCCCGCGCCCGCCGCGACACCTCCCGGACCTGTCGCCGACGATCCCAGGCCCCTGGTGCCGCCCGCGGCACGGCAGAGGCTCGCCACGCTGCTCACCGACCACCCCGGCGCGGGCAGCGGCGGACGCCGGGGCGCGGTGCCCGACCTGATGGAACTGCTGCCCCAATGGCTGGCGTTGGCCAACGACCGGGGCTTCGCGGCGCCGCCCGAGCTGCTTCCGGCCCTCCTGAACGCGGCCCGCGGGCGCACCGACCTGCGGCCGCAGGCACTCGCCTTCGCGGGCCCGCGCGCCCTGTGGCTCGCGCGACTCAACCCGGACTGGAAGTTCGCGCTCCGCTCCACTCCGGGCGGCGGGGTGGCCCTGCCCGCACCGGAGGAGACCGCGCAGGTCCACCAGCTCTGGGAGGAGGGCCTGTTCGCCGAACGCGTCGCACTGCTCGGCGCGGTGCGGGCCCATGACCCGGCCGCCGCGCGGGACCTGCTCGCCGCCACCTGGAGCACGGAGCGGGCCGAGGACCGCCTGATGTTCCTCGATTCCCTGCGCACCCAACTGTCCGACGCCGACGAGCCGTTCCTGGAGCAGGCCCTCACCGACCGCAGCCGCAACGTCCGCGCCACGGCGGCCGAGCTCCTCTCCGCGCTGCCTTCATCCGCCCTCGCCGCTCGGATGGCGGACCGCGCGGCCTCGTGCGTGGCCATCGACCACGCGCAGGGCACGAAGAGCATGCCGACGCTCACGGTCGAGGCGCCGCACGAGTGCGACGCCGGTATGGAGCGCGACGGCGTCACCCCGAAGCCGCCCGCCGGTCGGGGCGCGCGTTCCTGGTGGCTGGGTCAGTTGGTGGAGGCCGCCCCGCTCGGCACCTGGACGCAGCGGCTCGGCGGCCGGACCCCCGTCGAGATCGTGGCGCTGCCCGTGGCCGACGACTGGCAGAGCGAGCTGCACGCCGCGTGGTGCCGCGCGGCGGTGCGCCAGCGCGACGCGGTCTGGTCCCGGGCGCTGCTCGGATCCCCCTCGTCCCCCGATGCGGCGGGGCCCGGCGCGGCGTCGCTCGCCGAGCGCGCGAAGCTCCTCGCCGCGCTGCCTGCCGTGGAGCGGGCCGACTGGGTCGCGGGGTTCATCGCGACGCACGGCCTCTCGGAGGCGTTCCAGTTGCTCGGCGTGTGCGCGCTGCCCTGGTCGGAACCGCTGGGCCGGGCGGTGGTGGACGCGCTGAACATCGCGCGGGACGCCGGGAGTTACCCCTGGAGTTTCAGCGGAGTGATGGGCCTGGCGGAGCGCTGCCTTGACCCGGCGGAGGCGGTCCGTCTCGACCTGCTGACCGCGATACCGGACGAACCGGAGGACGCGTCCCCCGGCGCGGGCGGCTACTGGTCAGAAGCCTTCCAGCGGCTGGTCAGTACGTTGCGTCTACGCGCGGCGATGCGGGCGGAGTTGGGCGCGGGCCCGGGGGAACCGGGTGTGGCGCCGGAAGGTCCGGGGGTGCCGTCATCTTAGGCAACCCCATTGAGGAGCTGAGGCGCCGGGCTGCCGCCATCGGCAGTTCCACCGGCGGCCCCACCGACGCCCCGGCCATGAGGCGAAGGCGGTCAGCAGCCCCCACCGCGGCTCGAAGCCGACGAGCGGACACCGCCCTGGAGCGGGCGGTCAGGCCGGACACCATCGCCTTGGAGCGGGAAAGGCCCAACGCCACCGCCCCGAAGCGAACAAGGCAGCCTGACGCCACTGCCACTGCCACCGCCCCGGAGCCAAGGAGGCCGGACGCCCCCACCGGAACGCGGCGTCCGTCAAGCGCCCGCCGGCTGACGGACGTTCGCCCGGACCCAGTCCACGATCGATGCCGTCGTCGCCCCGGGAGTGAAGATCTCCGCGACGCCCTTCTCCTTGAGCGGCGCGATGTCCGCCTCGGGGATGATGCCGCCGCCAAAGACCTTGATGTCCTCCGCGTCGCGCTCCTTGAGGAGCTCGATCACGCGGGCGAAAAGTGTGTTGTGGGCGCCGGAGAGGATGGAGAGACCGATCGCGTCGGCGTCCTCCTGGATCGCGGTGTCCACCACCTGCTCGGGCGTCTGATGCAGGCCGGTGTAGATGACCTCCATCCCCGCGTCACGCAGTGCCCTCGCGATCACCTTCGCGCCGCGATCATGACCGTCGAGACCCGGTTTGGCCACCACCACGCGGATCGGACCGGCTGCCACACCCATCACTGCCTCCATGTACCGATATCCATCTGTCCAAGCACTGGCACCCCGTGCCGCATCGGCAGGGGAAGTGAACGAACGTTATCTCCAGCATCTCGCACCCGGCAGTTTCACGGTGGAGAGCGAGGGGGAAATCACACGATGGGACACGTTCGCTGCGCGCCATCCCCGTATTCAGCGGTCCACGGACCGTTTCCGGGACGGCGCAAGGGGAGCCGCAACGAGGTCGCCGCGCCACCGCGCCACCAGCCGCGCGCCGTGGTGACGCGGCACATCGGCGATCGCGCCGGCATGCAGGGCGCCACCGGCGCTGACCACGCTCCGCCGTACGACCTCTGCCACGCCTCCCCACTACGGGCACACGGGGGACAGAGTCGTCCCCTCCCGTGCCGACCGGGAGGTCGACCATGACCATTACGAGGGTCCTGCCCTTTCGCCCGCCCTGCCTTCTGCTGCCCGCCAGACTGGCGGGGCTCTCCATGGCTCTGCTGAAAGCGACCGCCCTCGAGGTGGCGATCCTCGCCGGCCACCTCCTTCTCTACCCCTCGGGCATCGTCCAGGAACGCCGGATCGCCGCCGAACTGCCGCCGCCCGACGCCCCTCGGCTCCCCGCGGAGAGCCGGCCGCCGGTCGTCCTGCTGCACGGCTTCATCGACAACCGCTCGGTCTTCGTCCTGCTGCGCCGCTCCCTGGCCCAGCACGGCGGCCAGCGCGTGGAGTCCCTGAACTACTCCCCCCTCACGTGCGACATCCGCACCGCCGCGGAGTTGCTCGGCCGCCATATAGAGGAGATCTGCGAACGCACCGGCCACCACCAGGTGGACATCGTCGGGCACAGCCTCGGCGGCCTGATAGCCCGCTATTACGCACAGCGCCTCGGCGGCGACGCCCGCGTCCGCACGCTGGTCACCCTCGGTACCCCGCACGAGGGCACGCGGGTCGTGCCGCTGGCCGACGCGCACCCGATCGTGCGCCAGATGCGCCCCGGCTCGGACGTGATCGAGGAGCTGCGCGAGCCCGCGCCGGACTGCCGGACCCGCTTCGTGAGCTTCTGGAGCGACCTGGACCAGCTGATGGCCCCCCTCGAAACGGCCTGCGTCAACCATCCCGACCTGAACGCGCAGAACGTACGTGTCTCCGGTATCGGCCATCTCGCCCTGCCCGTGCACCCCGCGGTCGCCGCCGGAATCCGCCAGGCCCTCGATCGGCCTGATCCGGGTACCCCTGCGACGGGCGTCGAGAACGGACTGACCGTGGCCTGAGGGACAGCTCCGAGCAGCTCACGCACCCCGCGATGCGGGAATTTTGTCGAACGGATCTCGAACGCAGGGCCAAAGCTGTGCCCACAGTCCCCCGAAAGACGGCCGAATGCCCGTTTCCTGAGAGCGCGAAACCAGCCGAAGATTGTCGCGCCCGCGTACCGCCGGGTACAGTCACCGCACTGCTCTGCCCCTGCTGCCGAGGCGAAAGAGAAGTTGGTGAACGACCGTCACCCGTCGGGGAGCTCAACACCCCCGGCCTCGGCACCCGCCGACTACGCGCCCTACGCGGCGTACGACCAGCAGGGCACTCAGCACGGCGCCTATACGGGTTACGACGGCTACTCCACCGGAAGCTTCGACACCACAGGCAGCTATGCGACGGCCGGTCCCGACACCGGAAGCTTCGCGTCCGACCCGCTCTTCGGCGACATGCCCGGCAGTTCGTACGACACCGGCCAGTGGGCGACGACGGGGACGCAACAGACGCTGAACTACGACCCGTACGCCGCGCAGCACCAAGCCGCGTACGACACCAGCGGGTACGAGACCGGCGGTTACGACACCACCGGCATGTGGTCGACCGGCGGCTATCAGCACGTCTCCGCCGACATCCCGGCGCAGGCCGGTCCCGATATCACCGGGCAGTGGGACGCGAGCGCCTGGAATCAGCCGCAGCAGACCGGCCAGTGGGAGACACAGGCCTTCGACACCGGCGCGTACGACGCGACCGCGTGGAACTCCGGCGGCCAGGACATGACGTTCGGGGCCACCGGGACCCACGAGGCGTACGGCATCCCGGAGGACCACGGGACACTCGGGACGCAAGAGGCCCACGGAACGTACGAGGCCCAGGACACGCCCGGAGCGCCCGACACGTACGAGGCGCCCGAAACGTACGAGCATTCGCCTTACGACACCGGGTCCTACGCCCCCGATTCCTACTCCTCCCCGGCGCAGGCCCCCGAGGCACAGACTCCCGAGGCCTACGCCCAACCGACTCCCGCTGAGCACGAGTTCACGCCCGACGCGGCTCCCGCCGATTCACTCGGTCCGGTCGAGCCGAGCCATCACGGCTCCGCCGGTGCCGACGAGCCGCCGGTCATGGACCGCTCGCACGGCTCCCGCTCGCGGACCCGCCGCCGCACCCCCTCCAAGCGTTCCGCCCTCTTCACCGTCGCCGTGCCGTCCGCCTGTGTGATGGGCGTGGCCGGTATCGCCGCCGCCTCCGTGGGCAGCTTCGGCGGCGACGAGGGCAAGGAGACGCAGGCGGCATCGGCCCCGGACCCCACGTCGGTGCAGCCTTCCGCCGCCAACAACAAGCTCGACACGCAGCTGGCGAACCTCTCGGCGGACGCTGGTGACTTCGCCGACCGCGCGAGCCGCACCCAGGAGCGCATCGACCTCAAGGCGGAGAAGGTCGCCGCCGAGAAGAAGGCGATAGAGGAAGCCGCGCGCAAGGAGCGTCTGCGACCCAAGTTCGCACTGCCGGTCAAGCAGCACGGTCTGAGCGCGTACTACGGGCAGGCGGGCGTCAACTGGATGTCCGCGCACTCCGGGATCGACTTCCCGGTGTCGTACGGCACCGAGGTGCTCGCCGCCACCGACGGCGTCGTCTCCACGAAGTGGAACAGCGCCTACGGCAACATGGCGATCGTGACCGCCAAGGACGGCACGGAGACGTGGTACTGCCACCTCTCCACGCACAAGGTCTCCAGCGGCCCCGTCAAGGCGGGCGACCCCATCGCCTTCTCCGGAAACTCCGGCAACTCCACGGGACCGCACCTGCACTTCGAGGTGCGCCCCGGCGGCGGCTCGGCGATCGACCCGCTGCCGTGGCTGCGCAGCCACAACCTCGACCCGACGTAACTCCGGCCGCCGCCCCCGCGTTACAGCTTCTCCACCGGCGCGTACCGCAGCAGGAGCCGCTTCGGCTTGGGCTCTCCGAAGTCCACCGTCGCCTCGGCGTTCGCGCCCGTGCCCTTCACCCCGACCACGGTCCCGAGGCCGAACTGGTCGTGCGTGACCCGGTCCCCGATCGCCAGCGCGACCACCGGCTTCTCCGAGGCGCGGCGCGTGGCGAAGCCCTGCGCTCCCCCGGTGCGCGAGCGCGACGACGACAAGGAAGAGGCGATTCCGGCCGCGGGGCCTGAGGAGGCAGGCGCGCCGACGGAGCCCTTCCGCTTCCAGTCCAGGTGAACCTCCGGGATCTCCTCCAGGAAGCGCGACGGCGGGTTGTACGAGGGCTGTCCCCAGGCGCTGCGCATCGAGGCCCGCGTCAGATAGAGCCGTTCCCGCGCGCGCGTGATGCCCACGTACGCGAGGCGGCGCTCCTCCTCCAGCTCCTTGACCTGGCCGAGGGAGCGCATGTGCGGGAAGACGCCGTCCTCCATGCCGGTCAGGAAGACGACCGGGAATTCGAGGCCCTTGGCCGTGTGCAGCGTCATCAGCGTGATGACTCCGGAGCCGTCGTCCTCCTCGTCGGGAATCTGGTCCGAGTCGGCGACGAGCGCGACCCGCTCGAGGAACGCGGAGAGCGTGCCCGAAACGCTTGTGCCCGCGCCCGCGTCTTCCTCTCCACCGCCGGTTCCGTCCTCAGTCTCGCCCTCGGCCGCCCCTTCGGTCTGCCCTTCGCCGTCCTCGCCGTTTTCGCCGTCCTCGCTGCCGCCACCGCTGTCGTGTTCGAACTCAAGTGCCACGGCGGCGAGTTCCTGGAGGTTCTCGATGCGCGTCTCGTCCTGCGGGTCGGTCGAGGCCTGCAACTCGGCGAGATACCCGGTCCGTTCGAGTACGGCCTCCAGGACGACGGCGGGGCCCGCGCCGGACTCGACGATGGTCCGCAGTTCCTCCATCAGCACGTTGAAACGCTTGACGGCGTTCGCCGAGCGGGCCGCCATTCCGTACGCCTCGTCGACGCGCTGCAGCGCCTGCGGGAAGGAGATCTTCTCGCGCTGCGAGAGCGCGTCGATCATCGCCTCAGCGCGGTCGCCGATACCCCTCTTGGGTACGTTGAGAATGCGCCGCAGCGGTACGGAGTCCTCCGGGTTGGCGAGCACCCGCAGATACGCGAGGACGTCCCGGACCTCCTTGCGCTCGTAGAAGCGGACGCCTCCGACGACCTTGTAGGGCAGGCCTACGCGGATGAAGATCTCTTCGAAGACACGGGACTGCGCGTTCGTCCGGTAGAAGATCGCGACGTCGCCCGCCTTCGCGTCGCCCGCGTCGGTGAGCCGGTCGATCTCGTCGGCGACGAACTGCGCCTCGTCGTGCTCGGTGTCGGCGACATAGCCGGTGATGCCCGCGCCCGCGCCCGCGTTGGTCCACAGGTTCTTGGGGCGGCGGCTTTCGTTGCGTTCGATGACGGCGTTGGCCGCGGTGAGGATCGTCTGCGAGGAGCGGTAGTTCTGCTCCAGGAGGATCGTCGTCGCGTTCGGGTAGTCCTCCTCGAACTGGAGGATGTTGCGGATCGTGGCGCCGCGGAAGGCGTAGATCGACTGGTCCGCGTCACCCACGACGCACAGCTCGGCGGGGTCGTCCCCCTCGCCTCCGGAGGGGCCGACCAGCTCGCGCACGAGGGCGTACTGGGCGTGGTTGGTGTCCTGGTACTCGTCGACCATCACGTGCCGGAAGCGGCGGCGGTAGTGCTCGGCGACGTCCGGGAACGCGCGGAACATGTTGACCGTCGTCATGATCAGGTCGTCGAAGTCGAGGGCGTTCGCCTCGCGCAGCCGCGACTGGTACATCGCGTATGCCTGGGCGAGCGTCTTCTCGAAGCCGTCGGCGGCCTGTCCTGCGAAGGTCTCCTCGTCGATCAGTTCGTTCTTCAGGTTCGAGATCTTGGCGCTGAAGGACTTCGGCGGGAACTTCTTCGGGTCGATGTCCAGGTCACGGCAGACCAGGGCCATCAGGCGCTTGGAGTCGGCGGCATCGTAGATCGAGAAGGAGGAGGTGAAACCGATCGTCTTCGACTCGCGGCGCAGTATGCGCACGCACGCGCTGTGGAAGGTCGACACCCACATCGCGTTGGCCCGCGGCCCGACGAGCTGCTCGACGCGCTCCTTCATCTCGCCCGCGGCCTTGTTCGTGAACGTGATCGCCAGGATCTGCCCCGGGTGCACGTGCCGCTCGGCCAGGAGATACGCGATGCGGTGCGTGAGGACCCGGGTCTTGCCGGAGCCCGCGCCCGCGACGATGAGCAGCGGGGTGTCCGCGTGCACGACTGCCGCGCGCTGGTTCTCGTTAAGACCGTCGAGCAGGGCTGCCGGGTCGAGCACGGGGCGCGGGGCGCCGTCGCGGTAGTGCGCGTCCCGGGGTGCGGGCGCGTCGAACTTCCCGTCGAACAGATCATCCGGAACGGACTCCGGAGCACTGTCCTCGGGCGGCGGCGGGGGCTCTTCCTCCGAAGCCCGCGAGGGCTTGAGGTCCGCCAGGAAGCTGTCATCAAAGAGGCTGCTCATCGCCTCCCGAGTCTAGGCGGCCCCACTGACAACCCGCTCCGGGTTCCGGCCACGTCCACTCACGAACGTCCACTCGTCTACGCCCTGCCCACGCCCGATCACCCTCCGCCACCGCATGGCGTGTCCGCATCAAGAGCTTCGTAAAGTCACGAAAATGTATCGGGCATATCGAACATCAACCTTCACACGAGCCACACGAGTTGGCTAGCGTGCTGCGTGGGCTGCTCGTACTCCCACCGGCGAACCCCGCCGGGAACGGGTGGCCTCCGCCGAGTTCGATCTCCTCGGAGCCGGGGACCCACGATGAACTTGGGGTGAATCGGTCCCGTACGAAGTACGGGACTGTAGGGCAACCTTCCGGAACCACCCGCCCGAACCCGACAGCTAACCCGGTAGGCGGTCTACGGAAGGAGTCGCCTCCCTTGGCGTCGCACCGCAAGCCGCGGACCCGCATGGCCGGCCTACGCGTCACCCCCGCCATCGGCATCACGACGGCCGCCCTCACCTCCGTGGCCCTGCTGTCACAGAGCGCGCAGGCGGCACCGTCCGCACCGCAGAAGCCCAGCCTCGAAGAGGTCCAGAAGAAGGTCGACGACCTCTACCATCAGGCGGGCGTGGCCACACAGAAGTACAACTCGGCCAAGGAGCGCACGGACACGCAGCGCAAGAAGGTCGACACCCTTCTCGACGACGTGGCCCAGCGCACCGACAAGCTGAACGAGGCCCGCCAGGAGCTGGGCGCGTTCGCCGCGGCGCAGTACCGCACCGGCGCCGTCTCCGAGACCGCCACGATGATGCTCGCCGACGACCCGCAGGGGTACTTCGACCAGAACCATCTGTCGGACCGCCTGACCGCGCGCCAGAAGAAGGCGGTCGACGACTACCAGACGAAGCAGGCCGCGGCGACGAAGCAGCGCACGAAGGCCGCCAAGAGCCTTCAGACGCTGAGCGACTCGCGGGACGACCTCAAGGCGAGCAAGCGGACCGTCCAGAAGAAGCTGGGCCAGGCGCGCACGATGCTCTCGAAGCTGACGGCCGAGGAGAAGGCGCGGCTCGCGGCGATCGAGAAGAAGAAGGAAGAAGCGGCCAAGCGCAAGGCCGCCGAGCTGGCCCGCAAGCAGGAGGCCGAGGCGGAGGCCAAGCGCAAGGCGGCGGAAGAGGCCGCGGCGAAGGAGCGCGAGAAGAACAAGGAGACCCCGGACACCGGCTCCGGTTCCGGTTCCGGTTCCGGTTCGGACGCGGGTTCGGGCTCCGGCTCCGGCTCCGGCAACACGGACAGCGGGTACGCGGCGAAGGCCGCGAAGGTCATCGACTTCGCCGAGGCACAGATCGGCAAGCCGTACGTGTGGGGCGCCACAGGACCCGACTCCTACGACTGCTCCGGGCTCACCCAGGACGCGTGGAAGGCCGCGGGGATCTCCCTGCCGCGCACGACCTGGGACCAGGTCAAGGTCGGCACGACCGTGAAGACCGCCGACGCCAAGCCCGGCGACCTGGTCTTCTTCTACGACGACATCAGCCACGTAGGTATCTACATCGGCAACGGCAAGATGATCCACGCCCCGAAGCCGGGTGCGAACGTCCGCACCGAGTCGATCTACTACATGCCGATCCACAGCGTGGTACGGCCCGCGTAACCCTCACGACCGTCACACGAGAAAACGGCCCTCCACGCGCGCGTGGAGGGCCGTTTTCCGTGAGTGGGGGGGCGGGATCAGGTCCACAGCACCGCGATGAAGATGTTCGCGACGGTCAGAAGACCGACGGCGCCGAACATCCCCTTGTCCACCTTCTCCTCGTCCCGCTTCACGTAGACCAGCGCGAGGATCACGATCAGCACGGCCATCTTGATGCCGATCTTGAGGTTGTTGACCGGGTTGTCGTCCGCCTGGTTGAGACCCACCAGGACGACGCCCGTGACCAGCATCGTCAGCGCGCCGTGCAGCATCGCCGGGTTGAAGCGGGCCGTGCCCTCGCCCATCTGCTTCATCTGAGTGAGGAAGCCACCCAGGAGGGAGGCGATGCCGATGATGTGCAGGCCGACGAAGAGGTGGGTGAGAACGTCCATGAGCCGGAGCCTAGCCGGGGCCATATCACCACTCCGTAGCCAGGTGGGCCCCAAGCGCCGCATCGGACACACGCCTACGGGAAGGGCGCTCGGTCCGGTGGACCGCACAGCCACATTCGGTCACCGGCGGCACACTTCAGCCAGTTGCGCACAATCCGTCACCAACCCGTGACGGTCAGGTTTAGCGTCCTTCGTCAGGTGACCGGCTCCCCACCGCCGCTCGGAACAGGGGCGGCAGTCGGACACCACCACCGAGAATCCGGCGGCGGTCCGCTCCCCCTGTGTGGGCCGCCGCCGGAACCTTAAGGAGCCCTTTTCGTGGCAGCGCACCGCAAGCCCAAACAGCGCTCGCTCAGTGGCCATACGGCCCGTACCGCCGCCACCATCGCCCTCGCCGGGGCCGCCACAGCCATCGCCTTCGACGGCACAGGACACGCGGATCCACGGCTCACCCCGGCCGCGGTGAAGTCCAAGGTCGACGCGCTCTACCGCGAGGCCGAGGTCGCCACCGAGAAGTACAACGGCGCCAAGGAGAAGGCCGAGAGCGCCGAGAAGTCCCTGGGCGAGCTGCGCGACGAAGCGGCCCGCAAGACGGAGAAGCTCAACTCGGCGCGCGAGGGTCTCGGTGCGATCGCCACGGCGCAGTACCGCACCGGTGGCATCGACCCGGCCGTCCAGCTCGCGCTCTCCTCCGACCCCGACCAGTACCTCGAGCGTGCCGCGCTCGCCGACCGGGCGGACAGCCGCCAGGCCGCGGCCGTCAACGGCGTGCGGAAGCAGCTCCGGGAGATCGACCAGCTGCGCAGCGAGGCCGACGACACACTCGTGGACCTCAGGTCCCGTCAGGCGGAGCTGAAGAAGAACAAGAAGACCGTCACCGGAAAGCTCGAGGCGGCCAAGCGGCTCCTGTCGCAGCTCACCGCCGAGCAGCGCGCGAAGCTCACGGGTGACCGCGACAGGGCCTCCCGCGCCGCGGGCCGTGACGGCTCCCCGGGCGCCTTGGCCAAGGCCTCCAACTCCCGTGCCTCAGCGGCTGTCTCGTACGCCTACAAGGCGCTCGGCAGCCCCTACGTATGGGGCGCCACCGGTCCCAACGCCTTCGACTGCTCGGGGCTGACCCAGGCCGCCTACCGGTCCGCGGGGGTCGCCCTGCCGCGCACGACGTACGCGCAGATCAACGAGGGCCAACGGATCCCGCGTTCTCAACTCCGGCCCGGAGACCTGGTCTTCTTCTACCAGGGCATCAGCCATGTCGGGATCTACGTGGGCAACGGCCAGATGATCCACGCCCCGAACCCGAGCGCACCGGTACGCCTCGCCCCGATCAGCCAGATGCCGTTCGCGGGGGCAGCGCGGGTGGCGTGAGGGGTCTCGGTGGGGGCGGGTCCTCATGGGTGGCCCGGGGTCTCACGCGGGTGGCCCGAAGTGCCGCGCGGGCCCGCGGGTACTGTCAGGGTCATGCCCCGCCGTACGCTGCCGCCGCCTCCGCCACCCGCCTATCTGCGCACCTGGCCGGACCGGAACGCGCTGCTGCACGACCGCGGCATGGCGCTCGAAGAGCTGCGCAGGCGCAGCCTGGGCGTGCATCGGATCCTGCTGCTCTGGCTGCTCGCGCTCGGCTGCGTCATCGGCTGGGCGCTTCTGACGGTGCCGATCGAGATGATCGAGGACCATGATCCGATGGCCTTCGTCCTGGGCCCGCTCTGCGCGGTCCTGGGCCTCGGGGCCCTCGTTCCCTCGGTGATCGGCGTCGTCGTCGGTATCCGCAGCGACCGCAAGGCCCGCGAACTCACCGAAAGCTGGCTGGCCCTGGACAGCCACCCGGCATCCGACTCCGCTCTCCGCTCCCCCGGCCTCAGCCTCTGCTGGCTCCTCTCGTCCCTCCTCGTCTGTGCGGTCGGCCTGTGGGCGTCCTTCGCGGCCGCCGCCTACGCCGAACCGGGACGGGACTCGTACAGCGACGTCGTGCTCGGCATGGGCACGGGGCTCATCCTGTGGCTGACGGGCCTCATCGGCATCACCAAGGCGGCGGGCCACTACCGCTGGGCGATACGGAAGTTGGGCCCCGCCTCCGCCGCGAACGGCGCGCACCGCTGAGTCAGGGCCGGACCGTCGCCGAAGCGCGGCCGAACCGACCGTCAGACCAGCCGCCGCGCCGTCGCCCACCGCGTCAGCTCGTGCCGGTTGGACAGCTGGAGCTTCCGCAGCACTGCCGACACATGCGACTCCACCGTCTTCACCGAGATGAAGAGCTGCTTGGCGATCTCCTTGTACGCGTACCCGCGCGCGATGAGCCGCAGCACCTCCCGCTCGCGCTGGGTGAGGCGGTCCAGGTCCTCGTCGACCGGCGGCGCGTCGGTCGACGCGAACGCGTCGAGGACGAAACCGGCCAGGCGCGGCGAGAAGACCGCGTCGCCGTCCTGCACACGGAAGATGGAGTCGACCAGGTCGGTGCCGGTGATCGTCTTGGTGACATAGCCGCGGGCACCGCCACGGATGACGCCGATCACGTCCTCAGCGGCATCCGAGACGGAGAGCGCGAGGAACCGCACAGGACGCTCGGCATCGGACATCAACGGAGCACAGCGGCGCAGCACTTCCACCCCGCCGCCGCCCGGAAGGTGCACGTCGAGGAGCACGACCTCGGGGCGCGTCGTCGTGATGACCGTGACCGCCTGGTCGACGTCCGCGGCCTCGCCGACGACCTCGACACCGGTGATCGCGGTCCTGCCGATCTCCGCCTGGACGCCCGTACGGAACATCCGGTGGTCGTCGACGAGGACGACGCGCGCTCGGCGCCCCTCCTGGTCACCGCCACCGGCGGCACCGGCCGCATCGGCCGCCGCACCGGCGGGCTGAGCCGGTCCGGTCGCCCCGGCCGACGTGGTCGGTTCGGCCGCGGACGGCTCGGCCGCACCTTCTGATCCGCCCCTGGGCCCCACGGGCTCGCTCGCTTCACTCATGTCGTCGCCGTCCTCTCCATCTCCAGCTCGACTTCCGTGCCGCCCCCCGGCACCGCGCGCAGCCGCGCCGTGCCGCCGTTGCGCTGCATACGGCCGATGATCGACTCTCGTACGCCCATGCGATCGTCCGGCACGGAATCCAGATCGAAGCCGGGGCCACGGTCCCGGACGGACACGAACACCGTCTGCCCGTCGACTTCGGCGAAGACCTGCACCGCACCGCCGTCGCCACCGTACTTGGCGGCGTTCACCATTGCTTCCCGCGCGGCCTGCGTCTGCGCCGTCAGGCGGTCGTCGAGCGGGCAGTCGCCGACTATGACGACCTCGATGGGGACGCCGTGCTTGTCCTCCACCTCCGCGGCGTCACGCCGGACCGCTTCGGCGAGCGTGTCGGGCTCGTCCGCCTCGTCCTTGCCCCTGCCCTCGGGTTTGTAGAGCCATTGGCGCAGGTCGCGCTCCTGGGCGCGGGCCAGGCGGCGCACCTCTGAGGCGTTCTCGGCGTTGCGCTGGATCAGGGTCAGGGTGTGCAGGACCGAGTCGTGCACATGGGCGGCGACCTCTGCCCGCTCCTGGGCGCGGATACGCATCAGCCGCTCCTCGGAGAGGTCCTGCATCATGCGCACGAGATAGGGGCCGGCAAGCAGCGCGACGCCGACGAGCACGGCGAGCGCGGCCTGCAGCACGGAGCTGAGGTGCGAGGTGGAGCCCTGCAGCACGACGATGCCGGTGACACCGGCGCCCACGAGCAGCACTCCGGCCCCCGCGCGGGCGATGGTCAGGGTGCGCCTGCGGCGGCCGACGGCCATCCAGCGGGCCCGGCGGGCGTTGTCGGCCTGCCGCCAGACCAGCGCGACACCGGCGCCGACGAGCAGGGTCGGCCAGAGGTAGGCCTTGGTGGAGCTGCCCAGGTCCACATTGCCGACGAAGACCATGGCGACGATGACCATCGCGAGCAGCGCGACGAGCTGGCCCCTGTCCGGCTTGCGGGCCACGAGTCTGCGGCGCCCGTCGGGCGCCGTCTCGCTGGTGACGGCGGAAGGCGGGCGCTGGGCGTCGACCCCGCCGACGCCCAGCGGCACGAAGAACCAGAACGCCGCGTACAGCAGAGCGCCGAGCCCGTCCGCCATGAACAGACCCGCGAAGATCAACCGCACCCAGACGACGGGCAGCCCGAGATGACCGGCGAGGCCGCGCGCGACACCGCCGAGCCAACGGCCGTCACCGCTGCGATAGAGCTTTCGCAGCGGCCGCTCGTCTTCGATGGATACTGCTGCGGCTTCCGGCATGCCTCCGATATTCACACGCGTACGCGGGCACGGGCATCAGGGTCGACCCCCGAGACGTCCCTGATCTCCGCCCCGGACGGCGAGGGCGTGGCGGTCGGGGCAGGGATGTGTCAGGGGCGATCTCAGGGTTCGTCCAGGGTTGTCCCGGCTGCCGCGGCGGCCTCCTGCCCGTCACCATGGACACATGACAGACGAGCAGCCCGCCGGGACGGGCCCGCAGACCGCGCCCGATCCCCTGACCGCCACGGCGCAGGAGCCGGGCGGGCCGATGGTCGTGCGGGCCTTCCGCCGCGATCGGCGGCACAAAAAGCTGGGCGGTGTGTGCGCGGGGCTCGGTCAGCACTGCGACATGGATCCGGTGATCTTCCGGATCGGGTTCGCGCTCATCTCCGTCACCAGCGGGCTCGGCCTTGTCTTCTACGGCTTCGCGTGGCTGTTCGTCCCCTTCGAGGACGAGGAGGAGAACGAGGCGCGCAGGCTCCTCTCCGGCCGGGTGGACGGCCAGGCCCTGACGGCCGTGCTCTTCGCGCTCGTCGGCTGCGGCGTCTTCCTCTCTTTGCTGAACAACGGCGGGGCGCTCGCCTTCGCCGCCGTCCTCGCGCTGCTCCTCGCGGGCGCGGGGTACTGGTCGCAGCAGCGCGGTATGACCGACCCCGACCCGGTGGCGGCCCAGGCCGTGGCGGATGCCCCGCCGGAGGCGAAGGCACCTCCGGTGGCCGGTGCCCCTTCGTGGTGGCGGGACCCGATCATCAAGGACGGCACGCACGACGGGATCTCGGGCTATTTCTGGGGGCCCGAGGGAGTGGCCGTCCAGTATCAGCCCGACCCTCCGCACGGGCGGATACGGCAGCGGGAGCCCGAGGCGGCCTCCCCGCCCAAGCCGCGCGGCCCGCGCTGGATCGGCGGCCTCGTCTTCCTGGGAGCGCTGCTCGCCGGCGGTCTCGGCACCGCCCTCACGTGGGAGCAGCAGTCGCTCAGCACCAGCCTGCAGACCGGCCTGGCCCTCGCCCTCGCTGTGTTCGGCGTCGGCATCGCGCTCAGCGCCTTCCTCGGGCGCACCGGCGTGGGCTCGATCGTGCTCGCGGTGATCACGGCCGGGCTGCTCGCGGGCGCCGCCGCACTGCCCAAGGACATCACCACCAGCTGGGGGGAGACGGAGTGGCGACCGACCGCGGTGGAACAGGTCAAGCCCCGGTACGAACTGGGGACGGGCCTCGGCACACTCGACCTGACCCGCGCCGGACCCGGCAAGGGCCGGACTCTGAGCACCAGTGCCGAGATGGGGGCGGGGCAGCTCAAGGTGGTCCTGCCGAGGGACAGCACGGTGAAGCTGGACATCGAAGTGGGCGTCGGTGACATCCAGTTGCCGGACGACCGCGAGGGAGACGTGGACATCGCTCCGGGCAAGGGGAAGTCGGTGACGCTGGCCCCGCCCGCGGGCAGCAAGAACGGCGGCACGCTGGAGATGCACATCGAGGTTGGCATCGGACAGGTGGAGGTGGCCCGTGCTACGTCATGAGTTCCATCCCGGCAAGCTGGTCCTTGGCCTGTTCCTGCTGATAGCGGCCATCGCCTACGCGGGCGACGCGGGCGGCATCTGGGACACACCGTGGTTCATGGCGTTCCCGCTCCTCCTTGCGGGTCTGCTCCTCGGAGGCGCGGCGGCAGCCGTCTCCTACGGCATACGCGGCCGACCCGCGGCCCGCACGGCGAACCGCATATCGGACCGCGCGACGGACCGCTCGGCCGACGACTCCACGGACGCCTAGCCCACAGCGGCCCGCCCCAGCCCGGACCAGCCCAGCCCGACCGAGCCTCAGTCGAGCCCCGACGCGTACCTGCGGCGGGCCGTGATCATCGCGTCGACCGAGAAGACGGACGCCCCGGCGAGGATCAGCGGGAGCCAGGCCATCAGGTAGGCCAGGTCGTTGCCGTAGTAGTAGGGCTCGGTGGACCAGCTCACGGTCAGCCAGAGGCTGAGCGAGATCAGCGCACCGCCAAGCGCGGCGATCCGGGCGAACAGACCGACGAGGGTGCCGATGCCGACGGCCAGTTCGCCGAGGGCGATGGCGTAGCCGAAGCCGACGGGGCTTTTGAGGGAGAGGTCGACGAGGGCCGGAAAGGCGGAGATGTCGCGGACACCTTTCATCATCTCGCCGATGGACCCTGAGCCACTGGCCGACATGAAGGCGCTGTCGGTGAGCTTGTCCAGGCCCGCGTAGATGAAGGTGACGCCGAGGAAGATCCGGAGCGGTAGCAGGGCATACCGGGAAGCGCTCTCCCGCCAGCCGCTGCTTCTGACGTAGCTGGTGTGGCTGTCGGTACGCATGCCGTGAGCCATCGCTCTCGCCGCCTCTCCCGTTGACCCGCTTCGCCCATGGACCCGTCATCTGACGATACGTACGAACAGGAGGGCCTGCTCAGTGGCTTGCACCGAATTCGCGAGGACCTGCTCGACGGCAGGACGGTGGCTTCAGTCCGTGACGTCGATCGTGCAGCGGTTCGTCTCCACGCCCGCGGCCGTGATCACCTGGACGTCGACGCGCCCCGGCTCCACGTCGACCGGGACGGGGACGGTCAGGACCGCGTCGGTCGGGTTGGTGAAACCGCCCGGCACGGGGACGAGCGGCACATGGACGTGCACGGTTCCGATGCGAACGACCATACGGGCGAGACGGTCGGCGGTCTGCGCGCCCGGGGGCACGAATCCGGCGCCGCGGATCTCGATGTCGTCGCCCGTGCGGATGGGGGCGTCGAGATCACCGGCCTCGCGGGCGCGCACCACGGAGAGGATCACGGGCCGGCCGCCCTCGGCGTACTTGCCCGCGAGGTATGTCGCTGCCGACACCAGGACGAGGAGTGCCAGGCCCCACGGCAGGTCGGGCAGCTGCTCGGGACGCCGCGCGAGGCGTACGGCGGCGAAAACTATGGCGACGGCGCCGACCAGGACGTACTGCACGTCCGCGAAGCTGCCGCGGCCCGAGTCGTCGGTGAGCAGATCGGCGGCCCGGGGGCGGTCGGCGGGCACCTTCTGCAGCCGCTGGGCGAGGACGCGCAGGCCCACCACGCGGCGTACGAGCACGGCGACCCCGCAGACCACGGCGAGGACGGTCACGACGCCGACGGCGCGGGCGAGGTCGAGCCCGGCGATCAGTTCGTCCCGCTCACGGTGGCCCGAGGCCCCGGCGAGCTCGCCCACGAGGACGAGCACGGAGAAGACGACGAGGAGGACCCAACAGGCGGCCACCGCACGGGAGGTGGAGAGCCGGTTGTCCTCGCCGATCAACGGAGCGAAGATGCCGCCGCGCGCCCGGTGCGCATATCCGGCGCCGGTCAGCAGACCGCCGACGACCACGGCCGCGAGTACCCCCGCGGTCCGGGCAAGAGTCCACCCGGTGTCGATCGCGGTGAGCGCCTGGACCAGGAGCAGGACGCCCACGGCCACCCAGACGACGCCGACGGTGCGCAGCCACAGTCGGCCGAGCCAGGCCTCGCCCTCGGCCCGGCCGCGTTCGGCGACGGTGCGTGCGGACTGGGTCAGCTCGTCCGACACCCACTGCCGGGAAGCGCCCGCCGAGTGGGCGACCGCCGCGGGCAGCCCCTGTCCCGCCGCCAGCTCGTCGCGCTTGGCGAGGAATGCGGCCACGGCACGCCGATGCCCCTCCCGCGCACCGTGCGGGCAGTCGCCACATGTGCAGCCGCCCCCGTGTGCGCCCCGCCGCGCCTCCTGCACCGCCACCACCGCGTACGCCGCCTTCCCCGCCCTCGTTCGAGCACCGAAACGTGAACTTCCTTGCGATGAAAGGGGATTGTGCCGTACTGGAAGGCGATCAGCTTCCTCGGGTCAGGTCAGCGAGGGTGATTTCCGTACGCCCGTGTTGACGGCGGGCGTCACCGGCTCGGGCTCAGGCCAGCAGATCCGGTTCGCTGCGGCTGATGTCCTGCCACAAGGACTGGTAGTTGATCCACGCGACGAGATCGCTTCCGAGCTGCTCGCGCGTCGCCACCGCCTGCTTGTGGCCGATGAGGATCGGGCGGCCCGCGGCCCGCGCGCTCAGCTGGACCTGGCAGGAGCGCTCCATCGTGAGGAACCACCAGGCGGCGGAGTCGACGGAGTCGCCGACGGTGAGCAGCCCGTGGTTGCGCAGGATGACGGCCTTGTGGTCGCCGAGCGCGGTGGCGATCCGGCGGCCCTCGTCCGAGTCCACGACGACGCCCGTGTAGCCGTCGTACAGCGCGTGGCTCTCGTAGAAGGCGCAGGACTCCTGGGTGATCGGGTCGAGGAGTTCGCCGAGTGTGGACAGGGCGCGGCCATGCAGCGAGTGGCAGTGCGCGACGGCGACGACGTCGGGCCGCGCGAGGTGCGCCTGCGCGTGGACGGTGAAGGCGGCCTGATTGACGTGGTGGCGACCCTCGACGACCTGCCCCTGCGCGTTGACGAGGACCAGGTCGCCCACGGTGACGTGCTTGAAGGGCATCCCGAAGGGGTTCACCCAGAAACAGTCCTCGAGCTCCGGGTCCCGCGCGGTGATGTGCCCGGACACCCCGTCCTCGTAGCCGAGCCGCCCGAAGATCCGCAGCGCCCCGGCGAGCCGTTCCTTGCGGTACCGCCGTTCGTCCGCCAACGATTCGTGCACCGGCGGCATCGCGAACTGCAACCGCTCGACGGGTATCGGTGTGGGCGCCTGCATGTGTCCTCCATCCCTGGCTGTACGGAGCGGAAGTTACCGCCGGTCAGCGCAGGAAGACAGGGGTGCCCTGTGAAGAGAGTGCGTATGCGGGGCGCGATGCCGGACAGAAGTCGGTGCGTCAAAGCGGACAGCGGGTGTCGGGTATCGGCGGGACACTCGCCGTATGACGACGAACTGGGCAGTCTTCAGCGCAGCGGAACCCACCTTCGCCCGGACCACCGAGGAGCGGTTCGGCCTGTTCACGCACCACGTCCTCGCCACACTCCGCAAGGACGGATCACCGCGCACGACCGGCCTCGAAGTCCGTTTCCTGTCCGGGGAGTTGTGGCTCGGCATGATGCCGGGCTCGATGAAGGCGCTCGACCTGCGCCGCGATCCGCGCTTCTCGATCCAGGCGAACCCCGGGTCGGACACGGAGATGGCAGGCGGCGACATCCGGATCTCGGGGCGGGCGATCGAGGTCGAGGATCCCGAGGTCGTCGCGCGGTACGTGGGCGAGGTGAACCCGCCGGACCCGTCCGCGTTCCACCTCTTCCGCACGGAACTGACGGAAGTGGTGCGGACGTACATCGAGGACGAGAAGTATCTGGCGGTGCAGCTGTGGAAGCCGGGTGCGCCGGCGCGGACGACCAGGCGGACATGAGGAACGGCCCGAGGGACGCAAGGGACCCGAAGGACCCGAGGGACGCGAGAAAACGCCGATGCCGCCGCCCGGCTTCGGGGGACGGCGGCACCGGCGTTCAGACCTGGGTCAGGCCCTGGGGACTACTCCCACTCGATGGTGCCCGGGGGCTTGCTCGTCACGTCGAGGACGACGCGGTTCACGTCGGCGACCTCGTTCGTGATGCGCGTGGAGATCTTCGCGAGGACGTCGTACGGAAGGCGCGACCAGTCGGCGGTCATGGCGTCCTCGGACGAGACGGGCCGCAGCACGATCGGGTGGCCGTACGTCCGGCCGTCGCCCTGCACGCCCACGCTGCGCACGTCCGCGAGCAGCACCACGGGGCACTGCCAGATCTCACGGTCGAGACCGGCCGCGGTCAGTTCCTCACGGGCGATCGCGTCGGCGTCGCGGAGCAGGTCCAGACGCTCCTTGGTGACATCGCCGACGATGCGGATACCGAGGCCGGGGCCCGGGAACGGCTGGCGCTGGACGATCTCGTCCGGCAGACCGAGCTCCTGCCCGACCATCCGCACCTCGTCCTTGAAGAGCTGGCGCAGCGGCTCGATCAGCTGGAACTCGAGGTCCTCGGGGAGGCCGCCCACGTTGTGGTGGGACTTGATGTTCGCGGTGCCGGTGCCGCCGCCGGACTCGACGACGTCGGGGTAGAGCGTGCCCTGGACGAGGAACTCCACGGGCTGGTCGCCCGGCGCCTCGGCGACGATCTCCGCCTGGGCCTGCTCGAAGACGCGGATGAACTCGCGGCCGATGATCTTCCGCTTCTGCTCGGGGTCGGAGACCCCGGCAAGGGCGCTCAGGAAGCGCTCCTGCGCGTCGACGACCTTGAGCTTCACGCCCGTGGCCGCGACGAAGTCCTTCTCGACCTGCTCGGTCTCGCCCTTGCGCATCAGGCCGTGGTCGACGTACACGCAGGTCAGCTGCGAACCGATGGCCTTCTGTACGAGGGCGGCGGCCACGGCGGAGTCGACGCCGCCGGACAGACCGCAGATCGCACGCTTGGTGCCGACCTGCTCGCGGATCGCGGCGACCTGCTCCTCGACGATGTTGCCGGTGGTCCAGTCGGGCTTCAGGCCCGCGCCCCGGTAGAGGAAGTGCTCGAGCACCTGCTGGCCGTGCGTGGAGTGCATGACCTCGGGGTGGTACTGCACGCCGTACAGCTTCTTCTCGTCGTCCTCGAAGGCCGCGACCGGCACGACGTCCGTGGACGCGGTGACGGTGAAGCCCTCGGGTGCCGCGCTGCACGCGTCGCCGTGCGACATCCACACGGGCTGCTCGTCCGGGGTGCCCTCGAAGAGGGTCGATCCGGACTTGGAGACGTGCAGGGGCGTACGGCCGTACTCACGGGCGCCCGTGTTGTCGACGGTGCCGCCGAGGGTGATCGCCATCAGCTGGAAGCCGTAGCACATGCCGAAGACGGGGACGCCCGCCTCGAACAGTGCGCGGTCCACGGAGGGCGCTTCGTCCGCGTACACCGACGAGGGGCCGCCGGAGAGGATGATCGCGGCGGGGTTCTTCGCGAGCATCTCGGAGACCGGCATGGTGCTCGGCACGATCTCGCTGTAGACCCGGGCCTCGCGGACGCGGCGGGCGATGAGCTGGGCGTACTGCGCTCCGAAGTCGACGACCAGAACGGTGTCGGGGGCGGCGGCAGCGGGGGACGCTGATGGCACGGCGGCGGCCTTCCGGCGTTGAGCGTGAGCTTGCGCGTGAGCTGGGGCTCGTGCGTGAGCAGGGGTCTGTTTTGTCGATTCTAACGGGCCCGCGGACACCCCCTTCGTCGCATCCGACGGAGCCCCGCCCCAAGCCCGGCCCCAAGTCCCGCCTCTGGCGTCCGAGCATCCGGCAGAGCTCTCCCCGCACACAGCGACGCCGGACGGCGTCTCAGCATCCGAGCCGTGGCGGAACCCGTGTTGACCGAGAACGCGCGCATGGGGGCATACTGGCCTCGTGACCAAGCACCTGAGCTTCCTCTTTACCTATGGCAACCGGCCCGCCGGCTGCCATGGTCGAGCTGCTTGATCCACTGACAAGCGACTTCCCAGGCGCCCCGGGCCGACAAGGCCCGGGGCGTTCTGTCATTTCCGGGCCTTGTCGCTCCGGGGCACTCCACCGGGATCCACCCAGATCCACCGAGATCCACGTGATTCATGTGATCCACGTGATCCACATCCGATGAGGAGCCCCACATGACCATCGCCACGACCGACAAGACCGGCGCCCGCACCCCCGAGGCCGCCGACGTGATCGAGGGTGCGCGCGACCGCATCGACGCACTCGACGACCGCATCATCGGTCTCGTACAGGAACGGATGGCTGTCTCGGCCGTCATCCAGGAGGCCCGCATCGGCTCGGGCGGCCGTCGCGTGAACCTCTCCCGCGAGATGGAGGTCCTCGGCCACTACAGGGACGCGCTCGGCAAGCCCGGTACGTCGCTCGCGATGACGCTCCTCGAACTGTGCAGGGGCCGGGTCTGAACCCTGCTGTGCGCGCCGCGGGTTCCACCGGACCTGAGTTCGGGTCCGCTCTCACCCGTACGGCGCGTGACCGGGCCCGGAGGGACTTCGTTGGTCCCGATGTCCGTGCCAGCCAGGGGCGGGCACGGAAAAACCACGCGTGGCTCCGCTGGAGCGATGAGGTACACACCTCGTGTGTGCCGTGGGACCTCGCTCCAGAGACGTGACCGGACGGCAGGGGACAGCATGCCCGGTCACCCAGGGAACGGTCGGCTTCGGGGACGCCCGGAGCCGACCGGCCTCCGTCCCTCAAGCTTCCCCGGTCGGCCGTTCCCGCCGACCGGCCCCAGCGGATCCCGAACGCCCCCCAAGCGCCCCCCACCGTTTACAAGTCCCCGGTCCCTCAGCTCTTCGGGTGTTCCGTCCCCTCGGAACGCCCCAGCTGTCCCTGTTCGTCAGGATCACGTCGAACCGGTTGCGCGGGTCACGGCGCATCCAGCACGATGCCTAGCAGAACAGCCGCAAGCGCGGCAGTGCACAACTCAATTGCCATTGGTCGAGACCACTAGTGCGCCCCCCGTGCGCCGGGGCGGCCGCTGGCGCCTCCCGACTCGCGGCGCACTCCCCCGGCGCCGCTCCGTGGCACCGACGCTGCCCTGACGTCGGTGCTGACAGCCAAAGGGCCCCGCGGATCCGTCCCGCGGGGCCCTTCGGTCTGCCATGACTGCTTCCTGACGTCACTACTCCCTGCCGTCACTACTCCGTGCCGTGACGACTTCCTGCCGTAACTACTTCGTTCCCGCCAGCTTCGCGATCTGCGCGTCGACGATCGCGTCGGCCACCACCGGGTCGGCCGGGTTCACGCCCGCGTCCGCCCCGGCCGGCTGCGGGTCGAAGACGTTCACAGCGCGGAAGGCGATCACCGTCGAGCCGCTGCGTACGACCGAGACGCGGTGCCGTTCGAGGAACTCATCGGCACGATTCGCGAGCTTGTACGAGACGGCCTCGTCGCCGGTGACGGGCGCGGGCTGCGGCCTGACACCGAAGTAGCGGTGGCTGCCGTTCCCGAACGTGGCGCACTTCTTCGACTTCGTCGCCGTACGCAGCTCGTCCATGGTCTTCTCGGCGTCACCCTGGCCGTACGCGAACAGCACGACCTCGGTCGCCGTGGTGTTCTCGACGTCGGTGCTGCTCAGCGTGCGGCTGATGTGAGCCTTCGACTTCCGCGGGGTGTTGGCGTCGAGCCACTCGGACAGCGGGCGGCAGTCGGCCGGGGTCGCGCGCCCTTCCCCAACCGCCTTCGCCGGCGCCTCCTCGACCTCGTACTTCTTTACGTCACCCGAGGCCAGAGCCGCCTTCTGCAGCTTCGCCACGGCGGAAGAGGCACCAGGGTCCTGCGCAGACGCCGACGGCTTCCCGCCCCCGTCGCCACCCTCATCACCCTTGCCGGCGCTGCCGCCGTCACTTCCGCTGCACGCCGCCGTCAAACCCAGCACCGCTGCCGCCGAGACGGACACCACGCCACGCCACACTGCCGACTTCACGTCCCCGATCCCCCACTTTCACCTCGCAGCATGCGGAGTCACCCGCACCTCTCCTACGACGGAAGATCGTTACGAACGGTTCCCCGTCCGGGACCCACCACCCCGAATCCGCCCACCGCGGGCTCCCGCTGCCGCCCACTATGCGGCTCCCGCAACCGCCAACTCCCGCGACCGCTACCGCTACCGCCAGATCCAGAACCGGAACGGACTCAGGAGCACGATCGCCAGCGCCATGCCGCCCACCACGATCACCACGCTCCACACCCGGCGGCTGCGCTCCGAACGCCCGCCGCGACGCGGCCCGGTCGGCCCCGCCCGCCACTCGTCAGGGCGCCACGCCCCGGCGGCACCCTCCCCTTTCGCCGCCTTGCGCTTCCTGCGCCTGCGGCCCAGGGCCCGGGAGTCCGCCGCCTGTTGGCGCGCCGCCTCCTCGTCGAGGCGCCGCAGCCGCTCGGCCACCATGCGCGCCCGCGCGGACGGCTCCTTCGGCGCCGATGAACGGATGTCGCGCAGGCTGTCGCGCTCGAACCGCTCCCACACGTCGTCCGGTATCCGGTCGGGTATCTGGTCCGATATCCGATCGGGTCTCTGGTCCGGTATCTCATCCGGCTCCGCCACGCCGCCCCCTCGCTGCCGCCGCACTTGCTCCCGGCGAATCACCGTAGAGCGGAGGAATTTCTACGCCACCCGGCAATGGACACACAACCCATGTGATCCACGCCACATAAGAATTATGTGAAGTAAAGGACAACCATTCACAGGGGACGCAGGTCATGCATGCGTAACAACGGCCACACCCGCGTCCCCACCGCGGAGGCCTCCACCTCCGTATCGCCCACCAGGTGGTACGCCGGACTGACTGAGGTCTTCATGAAGCTCCGTCGTGTCATGGCCGCCGCGGCTGCGACCGCTGCCATAGCCCCGATCGCGCTCCTTTCGGCCCCCGCCGCCTTCGCGACGGCCGGGGACACCACTCCGCCTCCGAGCTCGACGGCCCCCGCGTCCGAGACGCCCCCGAGCACGCCCGCCGAGACTCCGCCGACCACACCCGCCGAGACGCCCCCGGCCACGCCGCCCGCGACGACCCCGCCGGTCGAGACGGGCAAGCCCGCGACCGAGCCCCCCGAGACGGACGACCCGACCGAGGAGCCCACCGAGGAGCCCTCGCAGTGCCCGGTCGACGAGGACGGCACGGACGTCGACTCGAAGCTGGAGATCGGCCTCTCGGGTCTGCCCGGCAAGATCGTCGCAGGCAGTGGCTGGCACCAGTTCAAGCTGACCGCCGCCAACCCGACCGACGAGGACCTCGGCGAGGTCCAGTGGCTCGCCGCCGTGGACAGCTTCACGGACAGCGAGAAGGAGAAGGACTGGCTCGCCGACTACGCGCAGATCCAGTACTTCAACCCCGACTCCAAGGCCTGGGAGTCCATCGCGGACGAGGTCTCGGGCGGCATCTACTTCGGCTCCACCGAGCTGGGCGCCAAGGACAAGGTCGACATCAAGCTGCGCCTCAACATCAGCGCCAAGGCCCCGGCCGGTGACGGCTACGCGCTCGGCCTCGGCGGCTACCTCGACTCCGAGCAGAACTGCGTGCACGAGTCTTTCTCGTACTACGAGTTCACGGTCCTGAAGCCCGGCAGCGGCAATGAGAACCCGGGCAAGGCCGAGGAGAACAAGGGCGAAAAGAAGCCCACCGTCGGCAAGAAGCCCCAGGGCGGCGCCAAGGTGATCCCGACGACCGGCAGCCTCGCCGAGACCGGCTCCAGCTCCGCGCTGCCGACCATCGGCCTCGTCGGCGGTGTCGCCGTCATCGCCGGTGCGGGCGCGGTCTTCGCCGTCCGCCGCAAGAAGGCCGACGCCACCGCGTAAGCACGCGCGTCAGCACGCCGGTAGGTAACGGCGCACGAAAGGACCTGCGCTCGGAGGGGGGCGCAGGTCCTTTCGCGTACTTCATGCACTTCGCGTACTTCGCGTACTTCAGGTACTTCGCGTACGCGGATCAGGTCGCGGCCCGGGCTGCTTTCCGGGCTACTTCTTGGCCGGCACCGCGGGCATCCCCAGGAAGGGAAGCTTCAGCGCGCCGAACGCGTCCGCCGGTACCGCCGGGGTCTTCGGCTCGACGGCGGCGATACGTACGTACTGCGCGCCCTGCGCGGGACGCGTGTCCTCACCACCCTTGTTGGGCCAGAACGACATCGCGCGCTCGGCCTGCGCGGTGATCGTCAGGGAGGGATTCACGCCCAGGTTCGCGGAGACCGCAGCGCCGTCGACGACCGAGATGCCGGGGTGGCCGTAGAGGCGGTGGTAGGGGTCGATGACCCCGGTCTCCGCGGAGTCGCCGATCGGGCAGCCACCCAGGAAGTGCGCGGTCAGCGGGGTGCCCATCAGCTCGCCGACGTTCGACCCCGCGAAGCCGTTGATCTCGTCGGCGAGCAGCGTCGCCGCCTCGGTGGCCTCGGGGATCTGCGTCGGGTTGGGCGCGCCGTGGCCCTGCCGTGCGGTCAGCAGGCCCTTGCCGATGCCCTTCTCCTTGCGGTACGTGGTCAGGGAGTTGTCGAGCGTCTGCATGACGAGGCCGATGATGGTCCGCTCCGACCAGCGCCGGTTGGAGAGCGAACGGACCATCAGCCACGGGTGCTTGGCGACGTTGCCGAGCCATCCCGTGACGCGCGCCTTGCCGCCGCCCTTGATGCTGTACGGCACCTGCAGGATCGTCAGGCCGCCCATCGCGTTGGACTTCTTGCCGTAGCGGACCGGCTCGATGTGCGTGGTGGCGTTCGGGTGGATCGACGAGGTGATCGCCACGCCCTTGGTGAAGTCCGCCTTCTCGATGCCGTGCCGCTTGCGGTAGCGGCGGTCGGTGGTCTGCGAGCCGACCAGGGCCTCGGAGTTGGTGCGGGTCAGCGCGCCGAGCCGTGCCGAGATCTGCGGGAGCAGGCCGGTGTCCTTCATGCGGTGCAGGAGCGTCTGCGTGCCGTAGGTTCCCGCGGCGACGACGACCCGGCGTGCCGTGAACGTACGCCCCTTGCCCTTGCGCTTGCTGTCGGTGGGCAGCGTGGCGACGGCGAATCCGCCCCGCGAGTCCTCGGTGACGGTGACCACGGACGTCATCGGGTGGATGACGGCGCCCGCCTTCTCCGCCAGGTAGAGATAGTTCTCGTTGAGGGTGTTCTTCGCGCCGTGCCGACAGCCCGTCATGCACTCGCCGCATTCGCTGCATGCCTTGCGCGAGGGGCCCGCGCCTCCGAAGTAGGGGTCGGGAACTTCCTCGCCCGGCTTGGCCGTTGAAGTACCTGAGGCGTCCTGCTCGTCGCCGAAGAAGACGCCGACCGGCGCCATGTGGAAGCTGTCGCCCACCCCCATGGCCTGGGCGGTCGCCTTCAGGTGGACGTCGGACGGAGTCGTGGTCGGGTTGATCCGCACCCCGAGCATGCGCTTGGCCTGCTCGTAGTAGGGGCTGAGCTCGTCCTGCCAGTCCGTGATGTCCTTCCACTGCGCGTCCTCGAAGAACGGCGTGGGGGGTACGTAGAGCGTGTTCGCGTAGTTCAGCGAACCTCCGCCGACGCCCGCCCCGGCGAGCACCATCACATTGCCGAGCAGGTGGATGCGCTGGATGCCGTAGAGGCCAAGGGCCGGGGCCCAGAGGTAGTTCTTGAGGTCCCAGGAGTTCTTCGGGAGCGTCTGGCGGGTGAAGCGGCGCCCCGCTTCGAGTACGCCGACGCGGTAGCCCTTCTCCGTCAGACGCAGGGCGGAGACGGAGCCGCCGAAGCCCGAACCGACGACGATGACGTCGTAGTCGTAGGACGCGTCGTCGTACCCACCCGTCTCACTGTCCGGCTGTTTCTGGACAGAGTTCTCCTGTGACATTGACTCTCCTCATTGAGAACTGACCTCTGGCGCAGGTTGAGAACTGGCCTCTTGCGGACCTATAGCGGACCTCTAGCCCTCTAGCGCATGCGCAGCGACTTCATGACTTTCAGGCTCAGGCTCATGAACGCCGCGTACTTCTCGTCGTCCATGCCGAAGGACGGCGCGAGCGGCATCAGCCGCTGGTGCGCGACGGTCTGCGCCTCGGTGTACTTCAGGATGCCCTCGGAACCGTGCCGTCGGCCCAGGCCCGAGTCCTTCATGCCTCCCATCGGCGACTGCACGCTGCCGTAGGCGGGCGCGAAGCCCTCGTTCACGTTGACCGTGCCGGTGCGCAGGCGGGTCGCGATCTTGCGTCCACGGCTGCCGTCCTTCGTCCAGACCGAGGAGTTCAGGCCGTAGGACGTGGAGTTGGCGAGGTCGACCGCTTCGTTCTCGTCGGTGAAGCGGTAGACGGAGACGACCGGGCCGAAGGTCTCCTCGCCGCACACCGCCATCGGGGACTCGACGCCGTCCAGGATGGTCGGCTCGAAGAAGAAGGGGCCGATGTCGGGCCGGGCGACGCCGCCCGCGATCAGCGTGGCGCCCTTGGCGACCGCCTCGTCGACGTGCCGCTTGGTGGTCTCCAGCTGCCGCTCGCCGACCAGCGAGCCCATATCGGCGCCGTACGCGAGGGAACGGCCGAGCCGCATCGCCTTCGTGCGCGTCGCGAAACGCTCGACGAACTCGTCCGCGATCGACTCGTGGACGTACAACCGCTCGATGGAGATGCACAGCTGGCCCGCCGACGAGAAGCAGGCGCGCACCGCGCCCGCCGCCGCCTTGTCTATGTCGGCGTCGTGCAGGACCAGCATGGCGTTCTTGCCGCCGAGTTCGAGCGAGACGCCGACGAGTCGGCCCGCGGCGCCCTGTGCGACCTCGCGGCCGACGCGGGTGGAGCCGGTGAAGGAGACGTAGTCGGCGTGCTTGACGATCTCGGGGCCGATGACAGGGCCGTCGCCGAGGACCACCTGGAAGACCTCGGCGGGCAGACCGGCCTCGATGATGAGGTCGCGGGCCCACAGGGCGGTCAGGCAGGTCTCCGTGTCGGGCTTCATCACCAGCGCGTTGCCCGCGACGAGCGCGGGCAGAGCGTCGCCGATGGAGAGCTCAAGGGGGTAGTTCCAGGGGGCGATCTGGCCGACGACACCGCGCGGCTGACGGTTCTCGGTGACCTTCGTGAGGGTCGGTACGACGCCGGTGTGCCGCTTGGGGTTCAGATACGCGGGGGCCTTGCGGCCGTAGTGCCGCGCGGCGACGGCGACGGCCTGCAGCTCCTCGTGCGCGTGCAGCCGGGCCTTGCCGGTCTCCAGCTGGATGAGGTCGAGGACCTCGGCCTGGCGCTGCAGGACCAGGTCGTGGAAGCGGAGCAGGACCGCGGCGCGGCGGCGGACCGGGGTGCGCTCCCAGGCGACCTGGGCCACGCGGGCGCGCTCGAAGGCGGTGGCCACGTCCTCGGGGGTGGACTCGGGCAGGTCGGCCAGCTTCTCGCCGGTGAACGGCGTGTGGTTGGCGGTCCGTCCCGTGCCGATGACGTCCCGGGTGAGCTGCGCGATCAGCTCGGGAGTCACCACGTCGGCGGTGGTGCGCGCGCCTTCGGGAGCGGCGGCTGTCGGGTTCGTTCCGAGGGGCGCTGCGGTCGCCTGCGAGTCCGTCATGGTGGTGAGCGTAGGCCCAGGTCAGAGTTTTGGGTACCCGTCGGTAATCAGCTTTCACCGAGCACACACACCGTGCCAGCGATCGCTGGCGGTAAAGCCCCTGATCAGGGGCTTAGCAGGTGTCCGCAGCGCCCGGAAGGAGTCAACAAGGAGTCAACAGAGGCAGCGGGAGGCCGCGGGGTCGAAGGCGGTGTCAGAGCTTGTCGATCCCCAGATTCTCGATGGCGGTCCTGGCCACCTCGCGGCCCCGCTCCGTGAAGTCGCCCTTGCCCGGGTAGTCGATCCACAGCCGGTACATGTTCCCGGAGTCGGTCCGGTAGTAGAGGATCTTGGCCTCGTGCGGCTGCTCGGTCTCCGAGTCGGTGTACTTGACCGTGTTCTCGGCGGCCTTCCGCTCCTTGTACTTGGCGTCGGCCGTCGTTCCGTCCGGAGCCGGATCGCTGGACATGTGGCTGAACGAGGTCTCGCCGCTCGCCTTGAAGTCCTCCATGTCGGCGTACGCCTGGGAGGCGGCGGACCCGAGGATCTCCTGGGAGGTGTCCTTCTTCTCGGCGAGGTCGAGCGTGATGAAGATGGCGCCACTGGGGTCGGTGTATCTGACCCAGGTCTTGTCCGAGTCGGTGTCCTCGGGCTTGCTCTCCACGTAGTGCTCCGGCGCGGAGACGGTGGCGCCGACCACCTTCGACTCGTGGTCCTTCCAGCCTTCCGTGTCCGAGCCCCCGAAGGGGTTCAGGACCACAAGGACGCCCGCCGCCACGGCCGCGACGGCCACACCCGCGATGACGACGAGCGCCTTGCGGCTGAGGAAGACGCCCTTGCCACTGCCCGTGCCACTGCCCTTTCCGCCGCCGCGTCCGTCACCGTTGACCGTGACGACCTGCGTGGGCGCCGCCTGCGGCGGCTGTGCCGCTTCCTCCAGGAGGGCGCGGACCTGTGCCGCGCGCGGGCGCTGGCCCGGCTCCTTGACCAGGAGGCCGTTGATCGCCTGGGCGAGCGGGCCCGAGGCCGACGCGGGCGCCGCCGGTGTCGCGTTCAGGACGGACTGAAGCGTCGCCGGGGTGTTGTTGCGACGGAACGGCGAGACGCCCTCCGTCGCGGCATAGAGGACCACGCCGAGCGACCAGAGGTCCGACGCGGGTCCTGGCCGCTGGCCCAACACCCGCTCCGGGGCGATGAACTCGGGCGAGCCGACGAAACCACCCGTGTCCGTCAGATTCGTCTCGCCCTCGATCTGGGCGATGCCGAAGTCGGTGAGGATGACCCGGTCGTGCTGCCCCAGCATCACGTTGTCCGGCTTGACGTCACGGTGCAGGATGCCCGCCTGGTGGGCGGCGTCCAGGGCGCCGAGGACCTCAAGACCGATCCGTGCGGCGTCGCGGGCGCCCAGCGTGCCCTCCTGGAGCGCGGCGCCGAGCGAGCGGCCCTGGACCAGCTCCATGACGATCCACGGCTGGCCGTCCTCCACCGCCACGTCGTGGACGTTGACCACGGCCGGGTGGTCGAGACGGGCCGCGGCGCGCGCCTCGCGGCGCATCCGTTCGAAGACGTTGGCGCGCTCGCGCTCGGGCAGGTGGTCGGGGATGCGGGGTTCCTTGACGGCGACCTCGCGGTCCACCGTCTCGTCCTTCGCACGCCAGACCGTGCCCATGCCGCCGTGGCCGAGCTTGGACAGCAGGCGGTAACGGCCCGCGATCAGACGCCCCGCGCCCGGATCCGGCTCGGACGGCTCGGACGGCTGATTCGGGACCATCTGCGTGGGCTGGGCGTACGGGGAGGGGGGCGGCGTCGGCGCGGCGGGGTGCTGCGGGCCTGCGGGGTGCTGCGGACCCGCGGGGTGCCGCGCTGTCTGCTGCTGTGACTGCGGGTACGGCTGCGCCTGCTGCTGCGGCGGCTCCTGGGCGTACGGATTGCCGTCCTGACCGTACTGCCCGCCCTGTTGCTGCCCGCCCTGTTGATGGCCGCCCTGTTGCTGTTCCCCCTGTCCGGGGACGCCGGGCTGCGGCGGCTGAAGTCCGAAACTGGTGGGTTCGTACGGGCCGTAGGAGGCTCCCCCGTCATTGCTCATGGCCACATCACTACCTTGCCGACGCCTCGGGTTCCACCCAGGTCACCGAGTTGTGACAGGGGTGATGCGCCGGGCCGCAGGGCCGGACCTCAGCGGCGTACGTCCGGGCCTCAGCGGCGTACGTCCGGACCTCAGCGGCGCACGAACGAGTCCACCGCCGTGTCGAAATATCGCCTGGCCTCCTTGGCCCTGCCGACCGGCGCCGAGACCCACACGTCGTACATCCGACCGCCCTCCTCCCAGCACAGGTCGAACGTGTGCCGGTCGCCCTCCGCCGCCGTGAAGCCGTCCCAGCTGAACTGCCAGAGCGCCGCGGTCCGTCCGTTGTGCGAGGTCTCGGTGACCTCGCCGTCCCGGTAACCGGGGTTGTTCTTCGGCCCCTTCTCGTCGGCGCGGCGCTGCACGGCGAGCGGGCCGCCCGGCTCCGTGGCTGAACTCTTGATGCCTATGCGGAAGGTGCCGCCCGGCGACTTGTAGAAGACGCGGGGCCCGTCCACCTCGCGCGTGAAGCCGTCCGGCACGGCGAGCGTGAAGCCCCTGCGGTCCGGCGTGACGCGGTAGCCCTCGGGGGCCTCGGGCGTCGAGGGCTTCGGGGTGCGGGAGCCGCGTGTCACCGTCACCGTCGGGGTCGGCGAAGGCGAGGAACTCCCCGTCTGCGTCGGCCCGGTCTGCGAACTCTGCGAGGCCGGCGTCGACGGCGTACCGCCGCCCCTCCCACCGTCCCTGCTCAGCAGGAGCACGGCGGACACCCCTGCCCCTGCCACCGCGGCCACCAGCGCGGCGGCGATCAGCATGGCGCGGCGACGGCGTCGCGATGGCTCCGCCGCTTGGCCCGGCGGACGGATGGGCAGGTCACGGTAGGTGGGCGTGTAGCCGCCGGGCCGCCCGCCCGGCAGCGCCGAAGGCTGCCCGCCGGCCCGGCCCGCGGGTGTCGACGGCATCCGTCCCGTCTCGACGTACGTCCGCAGCAGCCCCTCGGCACCGTCCACGCCGAGCCGCCGGTCCGGGTCACGTTCGAGGAGACCGAGGATGACGGGCAGCAGCGGTGCGGCGGCGGGCGGCGGGCGGATCTCGTCGAAGACGACGGCGTGCAGCACCTGGCTGATCGAGTCCCGGCGGAAGGGCGACTCGCCGGTCACGGCGGCGACCAGGAGCGCGCCGAGCGACCAGAGGTCGGACTCGGGCCCCGTCCGCTCGCCCGACATCCGCTCGGGCGCCGTGTACTCGGGAGAGCCCACGAAGGACCCGATCTCCGTGAGCGTCGTCGCCCCGCTGACCTGCGCGATCCCGAAGTCGGTGAGGACGACACGCCCGGTCGCCTCCTCCATGAGGACGTTGGCGGGCTTGATGTCGCGGTGCAGGACCCCGGCGGCGTGCGCGACGCGCAGCGCCCCGAGCAGATCGATGCCCATCCGGGCCACCGCCCGCGCGTGCATCGGACCCGAGCGCGAGATCCGCCCGGCCAGCGAACCGCCCTCGATCAACTCCATGACGATGTACGGATGGTCGCTCTGTACGACGACATCGTGGACGACGATGATGTGCGGATGCTGGAGCTGAGCCGCCGCCCGCGCCTCGCGCAGGGTGCGTTCGACCTGCTGAATCGCGTCGGATTCGGAGAGCGTGTCGTCGAGCGCCAGTTCCTTGACGGCGACCCGGCGGCCGAGGAACTGATCCGTGGCCTGCCAGACCACGCCCATGCCACCCCTGCCGAGCCGCACATCCAGGCGGTAACGGCCAGCTATGATCCGGGCGTTGTCCCCCACGCTCCCCATGCGGCCATCATGCCCCACAGGTGTGCGGACGGACCCTGTGGGCCCGAGCGGCGGACTGGTTCCGGCCGCTTGTCCCAGCAGCCCCGGGTGCGGACGGCCGTGTTCAGCCCTCCCGCCAGCCCAGGAGTATCGCGTCGAACTGCTGCCGCGCCTTGTCCCAGTCGGCGGCGGGGGACGACATGTAGATCACGTACTCGACGCCGTCACGGCTGATATAGCTCTGTGAGATGGCGCGGCGCGGGCCCGCGGTCGTGTCGTTCGCCCCCGCCGTCCAGCTGAACTCCCAGAGCGCGCCCTGTCGGTCGCGGTAGGTGTTCTGGTCCAGCTGCAGCCTCTTGTAGTTGGGCAGCTTGGGCCGCAGGTTCTTCTCCAGCTCCAGCTGATGCCGGTAGGGGCTCTCGAACGTCGTGTTGCGGTCGACACTGATGCGTACGAAGTGCCGTCCGTGGTCCGGGGTGTAGTCGATCTGGCTGCCGTTGGCCTCGCGCTCCCAGCCCTTGGGAAGCATGAGGCTGAAGCCCCCGGCGTCCTTCACTCGGTGCCAGCCGTCGGGTATGCCGCCGACGGCCTTGCCCGGCTTTCCGTCGTCACTGGACTGCTGCGTACTGCCGTTGTCCTCGTTCTCGAAGTACAGGTAGCCGGCGGTTCCGCCGCCGAGCAGCACGACCAGCGCGGCCACGGCGACGATCGCGGGCCACTTGCGGCGCTTCGGGGTCTTGTACGGGGGCTGGTGGGCGCCGTGGACGACGGTGCCGGAGTGGTGGAGTGCGGAGTTGGGGCCGGTGCCTGTGCCGGTTCCTGTTCCCGTTCCGACCCCGGTGTTGTTTCCGGAGTCGTACCCGGTGTTGTTTCCGGAGCCGTAGCCGTAGCCGTAGCCGTTGTTGCTGCTGCTGCTGCTGCTGCCGGAGTCGTAGCCGGTTCCGGTTCCTTGGGTGACGGTGCCGGGCTGCGGCGTCTGCGCGTACGGCTGTTGCTGGGACTGCGACTGTTGCTGGGACTGCGGCTGCGGCTGGGACTGCGGCTGTTGGGACGTGGCGTGGACCTGCGTCGGCACGTACGCGGGACCGGAGCTCGGCGGCCGCCCCTCCGCGGCCTCGGCGAGCATCAGCTCGGCCGCTTCCGCGGTCGGCCGGGTGTCCGGGTCCTTGCGCAGGAACGCGCTGATGACGGTGGCGAGCGCCCCCGCGTGCTCGGGCGGCGCGGGCTCCTCCGCGACCACGGCCTGCATCGTGCCGATCGGCGACGTGCGCCGGAACGGGGAGTTCCCCTCGACCGCCGTGTACAGCGTGGCGCCGAGTGCCCACAGATCCGACGCGGGCCCGGGGTTGGCGCCGCTGACCCGCTCGGGCGCCAGATAGTCGACGGAGCCGACGACCTCGCCGGTCCGCGTGATCGTCGAGTCCCCCTCGATCGCGGCGATCCCGAAGTCGGTGAGCAGGATGCGCCCGTCGTTCGACAGGAGGACGTTGCCGGGCTTGACGTCGCGGTGCAGGACCCCGGCGGCGTGCGCGGCGCGCAGGGCCTTCAGCGTCCACAGGCCGATACGGGCGGCCTCGACGGGCTCGATGCGGCCCCGGTCCTTGACGGCGTCCGCGAGCGAACAGCCCTCGACGAGCTCCATCACGATCCAGGGCCTGGCGTCGTACTCCAGGACGTCGTGGACGGTGACGACCGCGGGGTGGTTGATCCTGGCGGCGGCCCGCGCCTCCGCGTGCGTGCGCGCGAAAAGGACCGCGCGGTCGGCCTCCTGCACGAACTGCGCGGCCGTCAGCTCCTTGACGGCGACAGTGCGGTGCAGCACCTCGTCGTGCGCCCGCCACACTCGTCCCATGCCACCGCGGCCTATGGACTCACCGAGCCGGTAGCGGCCCGCGAGGAGCAGGCCTTGCATCTGATTCACGATCCCCCGCAATGGTTCTGACATGGCCCAGGTTAGGGAGCGGGAGGCGTACGGGGAACCTCCGGGGGTGCTCAGAGACCTCACTGTGACGCGTGACGCAGCTAAACGGGGCGTTCCGGGACACCAACTACCGCTGATCAGAGGGTTAATTCAGCGTCCATGAATGTTTTCGAACACTCATGACCATCTAAGAACACCTGTGAAATTTTATGAACGTATGTGAACTTCCAGGGCCGTTCATGACCGCGAAGGACGCGGGAAGAACACGGGGAGAACGCGGGAAATAGGCGGGGAAGACCCACGAACGACCCACGAACGACCCGCGGACGACCCGCGGTCGACCCTCGAATGAACCGCGGACACCCTGCGGACACCCCACCCGACAACCCGCGAACGACCTGTCTCAGTCGGCCCGATACGTGGCCGAAGCCTGCTCGAAGAGACGCGACACCTCGTCACGCTCGGCTTCCGGCCCCCGGATCTGCACCACGTGGTACTTCCCGCCGACGGGCATCGCGAGATTCCGTACGAAGGTCTCGCGTCCCTCCGCATCCTGCCAGGTGAACTGCCCCTCGGCCATGGTCCGCCCGCCGACCTCCACCGTGCGCATCCCGCTGGACGTGGCCCAGGTCGAGTCGCGGAACGGCTGCAGCTCGCGCTCGTGCTCGCGCTGATACTTCATCGGGTCCTTGCCGTACTCGTCCGTGCCGTCCCGCCCCGGCACGACGATCAGCTCGAAGTCTCCGTGCGAGTAGACGACCTGGCCCCGGCCGTTCTTGGGCTGCCGGTCCCAGCCGCTCGCGACGGCGACCCTAAAGCCCTCCGCGTCCTTGCGGAGCGTGAAGCCGCGCGGCAGATCGGGCCCGCCGGTCTGCGTCTTCTCCGTGTCCGGGCTCTTCTCGGGCTTGTCGCTCGGCCGGTCGGACTTGCCGTCCTCGCTGGGTCGGGCGCTGGGGCTGCTGCCGGGTTCGGGCGCCTGGCTGCTGCCGGGGTTCCCCGCGGAGCCCGCACGGTCGCTGCCCTCGTTCTTCCCCGACTTGGGCATGAAGGCCACGGCGTACGCGAGCGCCGCGACGAGCCCGACCAGGACGAGGATGAGCAGGAGTCGCCCCAGCGAGCGCGGCCGCCCCGACCCGCTCTGCTTGGGCACGCCGCTCCGCTTCGGCGCGTCGCCCCGCTTGGGCCTTGGCCTGGGCTTCGGCTTGGGTGCATCGCTGCGCTTGGGCGCGGGTGCGGCTGCGGGCGCCACGGACGCCATCCTGGCTTCCCGCTCCCGCTCCCGCCCCCGCTTGGGCTGCTTGTGCTTGTGCCGCCCGTTCTGCCGGTTCGACGTCGGGTTGGCGACGGGCGCGGAGGCGCCCCGCTTCTCGGGTGTACGCCGCTTCTTGCGACGTACGAGATCACCTCGACGGCGTACGACGGGCAGCCGCCTGGCGTCGAACGGCGGCGCGGGCACGACGTTCACGCCGGCTTCCGGCTCGGGCGCCGAGCGGACCAGCGAACGCAGCCAGCCGTTCAGCTCCTCGAAGTCGAGCCGCTCGGTGGGGTCCTGCCGCAGCAACGACTCGACGACGGGCCGCAGCGGCCCGCACTCCTCCGCGTAGGCGGGCGGCTCGGCGCACACCAGCTGGACGAGCTCGAAGGTGCTCTCCTCCGGGTAGGGCGCGTGGCCCTGTACGGCCCGGAAGAGCAGGGCGCCCAGCGCCCAGAGGTCGGTCGCGGGTCCGATGGGCGGGGCGAGCTGCCAGTTCTCGTGCACGGGCCCGGCCTGCTCGGGCGACCACCGCTCGGTCACGCCTCCGACCACGGTCATCCGGGCGTGACGGGCCCGCTCCGCGGCAAGAGCGGTGGCGGGGCCACGCCGGGCGCCGCTCCGCTCGGCGACGAGGGCGTCCCAGTAACTGTGGCCGGATGCGGAGGGAGCGGCGGTGGGGACTGGAGTGGCGGGGGCGGGAGTGGCGGGGGCGGGGATGGAGCCAGGACCGCCTCTGCTGACCGCGGAGCCTGGGGCGTCATTACGTGACGTGGGACGACCGGACCCGCCGCCGTTGTGTCCGGACCCGCCGCCGTGGTGCCCGGAAGCATCGCTGTGGCCGGACCCGCCGCCGTTGTGTCCGGAAGGACCGCTGTGGTCGGAAGCACCGCCGTTGTGTCCGGAAGCGCCGCCGCCGTTCTCCGCGCCAGAGCTCGGCGCACCAGAACTCGACGCCCCCGCGCCCGCGCTCCCACTCCTCGGCACGGCTCCGTGCCACTGCTTCGTACCCCCGACGCCGTACGGATCCAGGATCCGCCCGGCGACCTCGACCTCGGCCGCACCCCCGTTGCCGTCCTCCGCGCCATACCCGCGCGGCCCTTCCTCGTCGCCCGTCCCGCCGTCCCTGGGGCCCGGCAACTCTCCGCCCCGCGCCGCGGCCCGCGCCCCCGCGCGATACTCGGCTATCGCGCTGGACCGTGCCGCCCGTGCGTCACCCTCGGGCTCCACGGCCGGGGCTGCCTCGATCGCGGCATGCCCACGCGAACCCTCAGCCTCATCAATCTCGTAGACCTCATCAGGCTCATCTGCCTCAGACTCACCACCAGCACCATCAGCACCACCACTACCGGCACCACCAACACCACCCACATGGCCGTCAGCCCCGCCCTCAAAGCCCGCGAAGTACTCCTCGGGCCGAGGGTCGTACCCGCACAGCGCCTCTTCCGCCGCGCCCGCCGCGAGGCCCGTGAGGACCACCCTGCCGTCGTCGCAGACCAGGACCGTGCGAGCGGTGATGTTCCGGTGGACCCAGCCGTGCGCGTGCAGCACCCGCAGCGCCGTCACCACGTCCGACGCGATCTCCGCCGCCCGATACGGGCTTAACGGCCGGTCCGCGAGCAGCGCGGCCAGCGGCCTCGCCGCCACCAACTCGCTGACTATCCACAGCGAACCGCCCTCGGCGAACACGTCGAAGACCTGGTCGAGCCGAGGGTGGTCGGGTATCTGCGCGGCGGCCTGTGCCGCCTCTATCGCGCGCCGCACCGCCGGGTCCGACGGCCTGCGCGTCGTACGCGCCGAGGGCCGACGCACCGCTCCCGCGCTCACGAACCCCGCCGGAAGCTCTCCCTCCGGGATGTCACGCTCATCGAACTCAAGCACTTCCGCATCGACGACCTCGGGCAACGGAACCTGTCTGACCAGGACTTCCTGCCCGCTGTACGTATCGAAGGCCCGCGTCTCGGCAAGTTCGTACTCGTCCGCGGGAGGCAGCGGGAGGCGATAGCGGTCGGCGAGCACCCGCCCCGCGTATTCGTCCACGACACCTCCCCGCATCCGCCCGGTGGTCAATTCCGTTCGTGTTACGCCTTGTTGCGGCTGCGTACGGTCCGCAAGCACTCACGATACGTGCCGGAGGCAAACCACATTGAGGGGATTCCAGATCTCACCGAGACCCGTCGCGAACTACTTCTTCGGCTTGAACGACTTCGTGAGGGTCTGCCACGCGTCCTTGCGCTCGTCGCTGTCCCACTTGTCGGCCTTGGCCGTGTACATCATTCCGTAGCCCAGACCGCCGTTGACGACGAACCCGCGGTCTATCGAGCGGAACTTCGTGCCGCCGTCGACGTACGTGAACTCCCAGTCGGCCGTGTTCCAGCCGCGGTAGTCGGCCTTCTCTATCCGGATCCGCTTGTACTGCGACCGGACCATGTACGACTCCTGCTTCTTCCAGTCGCTCACGGGGTCGGACTTGGGAGTGGACGTCCAGCCGATCAGCAGCTTCTGGCCGTTCGGCCCGGAGAAACGCGCGCCCGCGGCCGCCGTGGACTGGTACTTCCAGCCCTTGGGCAGACCCACCGAGAACCCTTGGGAGTGCTTGTACGTCGACTCGGCGCCGTCATCCGGCTTCTTGCCGGAGTCGTCCTTGCCGTCGTCGCCGCTCTCGCCCTGGTCCTTGTCCTCGTCCGAACCGGAGCTCTCGTCAGAGCCCGCGCTCGCGCCCGCCTCGTCCTTGCCCTTGCCCTTGTCGGCACCGCCGTCCTGCCCGGCGCCCTTGTCCGTCTCCTTGTCCTTCTGGCCGCCGCCCGCGGTCGCCCCGCTGGACGTGGTCTTGTCGCCGTCGTTCTTGCTGTCCCCCGCACCGCTCTCGTCCCCGCCGCTCAGCGAGAAGGCAAGGACGGTCCCGAGCACCGCGATCGCGAGCGCCAGCGAGAAGATCACGAGCGTGCGCCGAGGCACGACGTCGGTGAGCGAGGCCTTGGGAGGCGTCGCACGCGGCGGCGTCGCGGGAGCGGAAGGAGCCGAGGGAGTACCAGAGCCCTCAGCAGAAGCAGCAGTCCCGGAGGCCGCCCCAGCCCCGGCGCCCGCACCCGCACCCGCACCCCGCGCGGTGGCCGCAGCCGCCGCGTTCCGCACCGACCGGAGCGCACCCTTCAGCCGGTCAGCGGTCTCCTCGCCCCTACCGGCACCGGAGTCCGAGCCCGCGCCCGCACCGGAGTTCACGTCCGATTTCGTGCCCGAGCTCGCGCCCGAGTTGACGGAGGACCCCGCGGTCTCAGAGGTCCCGACCGGCGCGGACGCAGCCGCAGACGCAGACACAGCCGCCGAACCGGCGGCACCCGCGGCCACGCCACCAGCCGCCGCGCCCGACTTGCTCTTGCCCTTGCCCTGGCTCTTGCCCTTGCTCTTGCCGAAGCGCTTGCCCAAGGACGGCGGCACCGGAGGCAGCGGCACGACCTTCGTCGCGTCGACCGGCTCCGGCTCGTCCTTGACCTCGGGCGCGTGGATCACGTCGAGCAGGAACGCCCGCGCCGCCGCGTCGTCGAGCCGCTGCTCGGGGTCCTTGGCGAGCAGGCCGTAGATGACCTTCTCCAACGGCCCGGCGTTCGTCGGCTGTTCGACGTCCTCGGTCATGACCGCGGTCAGGGTCGCGATCGCCGACCCCTTGTCGTACGGAGGCACGCCCTCCACAGCCGCGTACAGCAGCCCGCCCAGCGACCACAGGTCGGCCGCCGGACCCGGCTTGTGCCCACGGGCCCGCTCGGGCGAGATGTACGAGGGGGCGCCGACGAGCATGCCGGTGGACGTGATCGACGGGTCGCCCTCGACCTGCGCGATACCGAAGTCCGTGAGGACGACGCGCCCGTCCTCGGCGATCAGCACGTTGGACGGCTTCACGTCGCGGTGCAGAATCCCCTCGCGGTGCGCGGAACGCAGCACGTCGAGCACCGCGAGGCCGACCTCGGCCGCGCGCCTCGGCGTGAGCAGCCCGTCCTCGCGCAGGGCCTCGGCGAGCGACTTGCCCTCGACGAGCTCCATCACGATCCACGGCCGGTCGTCCTCGTCGACCACGTCGTACACGGTCACCGCGCTGGTGTTGCGGATCCGTGCGATCGCCTTGGCCTCACGCAACGTACGCGTGATGAGCCGCCGCTTCTCTTCCTCGTCGATGCTCGAGGGAAAGCGGAGTTCCTTCACCGCGACCGTACGGCCGAGCGTCTCGTCCTTGGCGCGCCAGACGGTTCCCATTCCGCCGCGGCCGAGCACCTCGCCCAGCCGGTAGCGCCCGGAGAGGAGACGTTCGCTCTGGTCCTGACGGGACTGACCCGCCTTCTCCGCGTCCGACATGCGTCCCCTCTGCTGCTACCGCTGCTACCCGCGCAACCCGCCCTGACAGAGCCTTCATTGTCCCTTACTTCGGGACCGGTCTACGCCCAGGGTCCAACGTCCCTCATGAGGGGCTCCGCACAAGGAGAGACCACCGTGCCCATTCGACGGGCGCTGCTGGCCGTACCCCTTGCGGTGACCCTCATGGGCCTGACTTCCGCCAGTGCGCCGCCGGCCGCGAAACCGGCCGCGGACGCCACTCTTCCGTTGCTCGTCACCCGAAGCAAGGCCCCGCCGTGACGCTGTTGGCCCGCGAAGCCCCATGGTCACGGCATATGTCCCCACCCGCGGAAGCGGCCTCGCGGCACCACGGTCCGGGGGCCACACCGGTAAGGCAGCGGGCCCGGCCCTTGAACGGAAGCTCCTGGAGGCCGAGTTCCGGCCGGTGGGGCTTCGCGTCGACCGGGCCCCTCAGGAGTGCCCAACCTCACGGGTCAGTACATCTAGAGCGGAACGATGTCCGGCGCCCCCAGCCGCGCCGCGTCCGCCGTCAGGTCGTCCGGCTGCCGCTGCGACTCCCGCTCCGCCTCCACCCGCTTCTCGTAGTGCTGTACCTCCCGCTCCACCTGGTCCTTGTCCCAGCCGAGGACCGGCGCCATCAACTCCGCGCACACCCGCGCACTGCGCGTGCCCCGGTCGAACGTCTCGATCGAGATGCGCGTGCGCCGGGTCAGCACGTCGTCCAGGTGCCGTGCGCCCTCGTGCGACGCGGCATAGACGATCTCGGCGCGCAGATAGTCGTCAGCGGCCGGCAACGGCTCGCCCAGCGTGGGATCGGCCGTGATGAGCGCGAGGACCTCCTCCGCCAGCGATCCGTACCGGTTCAACAGGTGTTCCACGCGCACCACATGAAGGCCTGTGCGGGCCGCGATCCTGGCGCGCGCGTTCCACAGCGCCTTGTACCCCTCGGCGCCGACCAGCGGAATGTCCTCGGTGACACAGTCGGCGACCCGCTGGTCGAGGCCGTGCACCGCCTCGTCCACGGCGTCCTTCGCCATCACGCGGTACGTCGTGTACTTGCCACCCGCGATGACCACGAGGCCCGGCGCCGGATGAGCCACCGTGTGCTCGCGCGACAGCTTGCTCGTGGCGTCCGACTCACCGGCGAGCAGCGGCCGGAGCCCCGCGTACACCCCTTGGACGTCGTCCCGCGAGAGGGGCACGCCGAGCACCGAGTTCACATGCTCGAGGAGATAGTCGATGTCGGCGCTGGACGCCGCCGGATGCGCCTTGTCCAGGTCCCATTCGGTGTCGGTCGTCCCGACGATCCAGTGGCGGCCCCACGGAATGACGAAGAGGACGCTCTTCTCCGTCCGCAGGATGAGACCGGTCGTCGAGTTGATCCGGTCCTTCGGTACGACCAGATGGATGCCTTTGGACGCCCGGACGTGGAACTGACCGCGCTCCCCGACCATCGCCTGCGTGTCGTCCGTCCACACACCGGTGGCGTTGACCACCTGCTTGGCCCGGACCTCGTACTCCCCGCCGCCCTCCACGTCCCGCACCGTGGCGCCGACGACACGTTCGCCCTCGCGCAGGAAGCCGGTCACGCGGGCGCGGTTGGCGACCTTGGCGCCGTACGCCGCCGCTGTGCGCACCAGCGTGGCCACGTAGCGCGCGTCGTCCATCTGCGCGTCGTAGTACTGCATGGCCCCCACCAGGGCGTCCTTCTTCAGACACGGGGCGACGCGCAGGGCGTGACGCCGGGTCAGGTGGCGGTGCATGGGGAGGCCGCGGCCGTGTCCACGCGACATCGACATGGCGTCGTACAACGCGACGCCCGACCCGGCATAGATCCGCTCCCAGCCCTTGTGCTGCAAGGGGTAGAGGAACGGCACCGGCTTCACGAGGTGCGGGGCGAGCCGCTCCAGGAGCAGGCCACGCTCCTTCAGCGCCTCGCGCACCAGCGCGAAGTCGAGCATCTCCAGATAGCGCAGGCCGCCGTGGATCAACTTGCTCGACCGGCTCGACGTGCCCGAAGCCCAGTCCCGTGCCTCGACGAGGCCGGTGGACAGGCCGCGGGTCACGGCGTCCAGTGCGGTGCCCGCACCGACCACTCCCGCGCCCACGACCAGGACATCCAGCTCCCGCTCGGCCATTCCCGCAAGTGACTCGGCGCGCTCCACCGGTCCCAAGGTCGCTGTCCTCATCGCTGCCTCCCGCTAGCTGTCGGGTGTGGTCGCGCTCACATCATGCCCAGATTCTGGCCGTGTCCGCTGAGTTCGGCCGCCGCCTGTGGACAACTCGCGGCCAACACTCCGACGCCCGACACAGCACAATGCCGCGTAACGGTCATATTTACTCCTAGTCTGACATTGCGCTGGTCCACCTTGTCCACAGGGCTTGCGCGCTCGTCCCGCTCCGGCTATTGGGAGGACGGCCCACCGCCATGCCCGCAGATCTCGCCGTCATCGGTCTCGGCCGCCTCGGCCTGCCCCTCGCCCAGGCCGCCGTCTCCGGCGGCATCGCCACCATCGGCTACGACCCGGCCCGCGCCGTCGACCTGGCAAACGGCCGCCTGCCCTGCGACGGCGCCGAGGGAACCCTCACCGCCGCCGATGTCCGCCGGATGCTCTCGGGGGGTTTCCGGCCCACCACAAACCCGGTCGAGCTCGGCCGGGTCCGCACCGCGGTCATCTGCGCTCCCACTCCTCCGGCAGCCGACCGCACCCTCGACCTGAGCCAGGTGGCCGACGCCGCCCGCGCCCTGGCCGCGCGCCTGCGCCCGCACACCACGGTCATCCTCGAGTCACCCGCGTACCCCGGAACCACGGAGGAATTCCTCCGCCCCATCCTCGAAGAGGGCTCGGGACTGCGCGCGGGCCGGGACTTCCACCTGGCGCACTCGCCCGGCCGCCTCGACCCCGGCAACCGCACCCACGGCTACGCGGGCACCCCCAAGGTCATCGGCGGTCTCACCCCGGCCTGCACCGAGTCGGCAGCCGCCTTCTACGGCCGCCTCACCGACAAGGTCGTACGCGCGCGTGGCCCGCGTGAGGCCGAGACCGTGCATCTCCTGGAGACCAACTACCGGCACGTGAACATGGCCCTGGTCAATGAGATGGCCGTGCTCTGCCACGACCTGAGCATCGACCTGTGGGACGTCATCCGCTGCGCCGAGACCAAGCCCTTCGGCTTCCAGGCCTTCCGCCCCGGCCCCGGCGTCGGCGGCCACGGCGTCCCCCTGGACATCCCCGGCCCCGGCCGCGGCACACGCGGCCTGCGCATGGTCGAACTGGCCCAGCAGGTCAACGACCGCATGCCCCGGTACGTGATCCAGCGCTCGGCGACCCTGCTCAACGAGCACGGCAAGTCCGCCCGCGGCGCCCGCGTCCTGCTCCTCGGCGTCACCTACAAGCCCGACCTCGCCGACCAGCAGGGCTCCCCCGCCCAGGAGGTCGCGACCCGCCTGATGGAGATGGGCGCCGCCGTCAGCTACCACGACCCCTACGTGCCCAGCTGGAGCGTGCTCGGCCACCCCGTCCCCCGCGCGGACTCCCTCTACGAAGCCGCGGCCGACGCCGACCTCACGATCCTGCTCCAGCACCACCGCACGTACGACCTGCAAGGTCTCGCCGTGAAGGCCCAGCTGCTCCTCGACACGCGAGGCGCGACCCCGGCGGGCGCGGCCCACCGCCTGTGACGCACGCACGAAGGGCCCCGGTACGAGTACCGGGGCCCTTCGTGGAACAAGAAGCGTTACCGCGAGTGCTGCGAGTCCGCGACCGTCACCTCGACGCGCTGGAACTCCTTGAGCTCGCTGTAGCCCGTCGTCGCCATCGCCCGGCGCAGCGCCCCGAAGAAGTTCATCGAGCCGTCCGGGATGTGCGAGGGACCGCTGAGGATCTCCTCCGTCGTGCCGACCACACCGAGGTCGACGCGCTTGCCGCGCGGCACGTCCTCGTGCACGGCCTCCATGCCCCAGTGGTGCCCCTTGCCGGGCGCGTCCGTGGCGCGCGCCAGCGGGGAGCCGATCATCACCGAGTCGGCGCCGCAGGCGATGGCCTTGGGCAGGTCGCCGGACCAGCCCACGCCGCCGTCCGCGATGACGTGCACGTACCGGCCGCCGGACTCGTCCATGTAGTCACGGCGGGCCGCCGCGACATCCGCGACGGCGGTGGCCATCGGCACCTGGATGCCCAGGACGTTGCGCGTGGTGTGCGCGGCGCCGCCGCCGAAGCCGACGAGGACACCGGCCGCGCCCGTGCGCATCAGGTGCAGCGCCGCGGTGTACGTGGCGCAGCCGCCGACGATGACCGGCACGTCGAGCTCGTAGATGAACTGCTTGAGGTTGAGCGGCTCGGCGGCACCGGAGACGTGCTCGGCGGAGACGGTGGTGCCGCGGATGACGAAGATGTCGACACCGGCGTCCACGACGGCCTTGGAGAACTCCGCGGTGCGCTGCGGGGAGAGCGCGGCGGCGGTGACCACGCCCGAGTCGCGCACCTCCTTGATGCGCTGCCCGATCAGGTCGGCCTGGATCGGAGCCGCGTAGATCTCCTGGAGGCGCCGCGTCGCGTTGTCGGTGTCCAGCTCCGCGATCTCGTCGAGCAGCGGCTGCGGGTCCTCGTACCGCGTCCACAGGCCCTCGAGGTTCAGTACGCCCAGACCACCCAGCTCGCCGATGCGGATCGCGGTCTGCGGAGAGACGACCGAATCCATCGGCGCCGCCAGGAAGGGCAGCTCGAAGCGGTAGGCGTCGATCTGCCAGGCGATCGAGACCTCCTTCGGGTCGCGGGTACGACGGCTCGGCACGACGGCGATGTCGTCGAAGGCGTACGCGCGGCGGCCGCGCTTGCCGCGCCCGATCTCGATCTCAGTCACGTGGGTGGCCCTTCAGCTTTCTTCGGTACTTCGCACTTCTTAGGCACTTGCACTCGGTCTGCCGTTCCAGTATCCCCGACGCGCGCGAAGGGGGCGGCCCCGGGAATCCGGACCGCCCCCACGCGCGCGTGCGCGGCGAAATCGGGTCAGCGCTTGTTCGTGTAGTTCGGCGCCTCGACCGTCATCTGGATGTCGTGCGGGTGGCTCTCCTTGAGGCCCGCGGACGTGATGCGCACGAAGCGGCCCTTGGACTCCATCTCGTCGACGGAGGCGGCGCCCACGTAACCCATCGTCTGGCGCAGGCCGCCGACGAGCTGGTGCAGCACGTTGGCCAGCGGGCCGCGGTAGGGCACCTGGCCCTCGATGCCCTCGGGCACGAGCTTGTCGTCCGAGGAGACCTCCGCCTGGAAGTAGCGGTCCTTCGAGTACGAACGTCCCTGGCCGCGGCCCTGCATGGCACCGAGCGAACCCATGCCGCGGTAGGACTTGAACTGCTTGCCGTTGATGAACATCAGCTCACCCGGCGACTCCTCGCAGCCCGCGAGCAGCGAGCCGAGCATCACGGTGTCGGCGCCGGCGGCCAGCGCCTTGCCGATGTCACCGGAGTACTGGAGGCCGCCGTCGCCGATGACCGGGACTCCGGCCGCACGCGCCGCGACAGCGGCTTCGTAGATGGCGGTGACCTGCGGAACGCCGATTCCGGCGACCACGCGCGTGGTGCAGATGGAACCCGGTCCGACGCCGACCTTGACGCCGTCGACACCGGCGTCGATGAGCGCCTGGGCGCCGTCACGCGTCGCTACGTTGCCACCGATGACGTCGACGTTCACGCCCGACTTGATCTTCGACATCCAGCTCAGGGCGTTGCTGTTGTGCCCGTGCGAGGTGTCGACGATCAGGAAGTCGACCCCGGCGGCGGCAAGGGCCTGCGCGCGCTCAAGTGCCTCGGGGCTCGCGCCGACGGCGGCACCGACGAGGAGACGGCCCTCGGCGTCCTTGGCGGCGTTCGGGTACTGCTCGGCCTTCTTGAAGTCCTTGACGGTGATGAGGCCCTTGAGGACCCCCGCGTCGTCGACGAGCGGCAGCTTCTCGATCTTGTGGCGGCGCAGGAGCTCCATGGCGTCCACACCGCTGATGCCGACCTTGCCGGTCACGAGCGGCATGGGCGTCATGACCTCGCGCACCTGACGGCTGCGGTCGTTCTCGAAGGCCATGTCGCGGTTGGTGACGATGCCGAGCAGCTTGCCCGCCGGGTCGGTCACCGGGACGCCGCTGATGCGGAACTTGGCACAGAGCGCGTCGGCCTCCGCCAGCGTCGCGTCCGGGTGCACGGTGATCGGGTCGGTCACCATGCCGGACTCGGAGCGCTTCACGAGGTCGACCTGGTTGACCTGGTCCTCGATCGACAGGTTGCGGTGCAGCACGCCGACGCCGCCCTGCCGCGCCATGGCGATGGCCATGCGGGCCTCGGTGACCTTGTCCATCGCCGCCGAGAGCAGCGGGATGTTCACGTGGACGTTGCGGGAGATGCGGGACGAGGTGTCGACCGCGTTCGGGAGGACTTCCGACGCGCCCGGCAGCAACAGCACGTCGTCGTAGGTCAGCCCGAGCGTCGCGAACTTCTCGGGCACTCCGTCGACGTTTGCAGTCATGACACCTTCCCCAAATGGCCTTGATCGGTGCGGATGTCCATGCTAACGGGAACCGAGGGTGTCTCATTCCACGATCAAGATCATCGGCTTACTTTGTACGTTCACACGTATACGCACACGTACGCGGCCGAGGCTGCGTACTACTGCTCGGCAAGGGCCCGCAGGCGGCTCAGCGCCCGGTGCTGCGCGACGCGCACGGCGCCCGGGGACATCCCCAGCATCTGCCCGGTCTCCTCGGCGGTGAGCCCGACCGCGATCCTCAGGAGCAGCAGCTCACGCTGGTTCTCCGAGAGGTTGGCCATGAGCTTCTTGGCCCATTCGGCATCGCTACTGAGCAGCGCGCGCTCCTCAGGACCGAGGGAGTCGTCGGGCCGCTCCGGCATCTCGTCCGACGGCACCGCCGTCGAGCCGGGGTGGCGCATCGCCGCGCGCTGCAGGTCGGCGACCTTGTGCGCCGCGATCGCGAAGACGAACGCTTCGAAGGGGCGCCCCGTGTCCTTGTACCGCGGCAGGGCGAGAAGGACCGCGACGCAGACTTCCTGCGCCAGGTCCTCGACGAAGTGCCGTGCGTCACCGGGCAGTCGAGAGAGCCGCGTGCGGCAGTACCGCAGCGCCAGAGGGTGCACATGAGCCAGGAGATCGTGCGTCGCCTGGTCATCACCCTCGACCGCGCGAAGGACGAGGGCACCGATCACCGTCGTCTTGTCATCGCGCATCGGTCCATGGTGCCTTGGCGCTGATTGATCCGTGGCACCACGTCCGTAGTTGTGCACCGAAGCGTTATGAGCAGGTGCGCCGGAACTCATCTCGTGCGCCCTCCCCTCCCGCTCGACCGACCTGTCCCCGAGGAACTCCACACCTCAAGGATGCGGCATCGGCGGCGAAGCAACGGCAACCGCTCCCGAGAAAGGGAGCGACGGGCGTCCGTCACCCCGCCCACCACACAGCGGGCGGGGGTCGCCGTGCCCGCACGGCGGCACACCTATCGGACCAGGCCCCAGCGGAAACCGAGCGCCACGGCGTGCGCGCGGTCCGAGGCGCCGAGCTTCTTGAACAACCGCCTGGCGTGGGTCTTGACCGTGTCCTCGGAGAGAAAAAGCTCACGTCCGATCTCGGCGTTGGACCGGCCGTGGCTCATGCCCTCGAGCACCTGGATCTCACGCGCGGTGAGTGTGGGCGCCGCGCCCATCTCGGCCGAACGCAGTCTGCGCGGAGCCAGTCGCCACGTCGGGTCGGCGAGCGCCTGCGTGACGGTCGCGCGCAGCTCGGCGCGCGAGGCGTCCTTGTGCAGATAGCCGCGGGCACCGGCGGCGACCGCGAGCGCGACACCGTCCAGATCCTCGGCCACGGTGAGCATGATGATGCGCGCACCGGGGTCGGCGGACAGCAGCCGCCGGACCGTCTCGACGCCGCCCAGACCGGGCATGCGTACGTCCATCAAAATCAAGTCCGAGCGGTCGGCGCCCCAGCGGCGGAGGACTTCCTCGCCGTTGGCCGCTGTCGTCACGCGCTCGACGCCGGGCACGGTCGCGACCGCGCGGCGGAGCGCCTCTCGGGCAAGCGGGGAGTCGTCGCAGACGAGGACGGATGTCATGACTGTCCTCCGCGGCTCTCACAGCTGCTGCGCGTCACCTTGAGCCTCCAGGCTGGTACATATTCGTCACCTGCGCGGTTGACGCTCTCGGACATGTGCCCGAGCGCTTCTTCTTTCAACCGCCTCGCACACTCAACGACGGTCACCCGAAAGAGTTACGGGGCGGTCGGCCTCGTTCGGCACTCTACGTGAGGGCGCGGACACAGAGCAGGCGGCGCAAGAGACCCTCAACCTTTCATCACAACCCATGCCCCATTTAGCCGCTTTCCTTCCCTTTTGCTGGTGTCTGTGGCTAGATTTTCCAATGAGTCATATTTTCATCTCCTTAGACAGTAGATGTACGGTCATGGGCACCGTATCCGCGCATAACGGCTACCAGGAGACAAGCAATGGCAGATTTCTCCCGCCTTCCCGGACCGAACGCAGATCTCTGGGACTGGCAGCTCCTCGCGGCCTGCCGCGGCGTCGACAGCTCGCTCTTCTTCCATCCCGAGGGCGAGCGGGGCGCGGCACGCAGCGCGCGTGAGAACTCCGCCAAGGAGGTCTGCATGCGGTGCCCGGTACGTGCGGAGTGCGCCGCTCACGCCCTCGCGGTACGGGAGCCGTACGGCGTCTGGGGCGGGCTCACCGAGGACGAGCGCGAGGAGCTCATGGGCCGTGCCCGCAACCGCCTCGTCACGACGTCCGCACCGTCGGCATCGGCCTGAAGGAACGTTTCTTCATAGGCGCACCCGACAGGACAGGACGGAGGCGCACTCAGCGCTCCGCGGCCCTCGCGAGGTGGTCGAGCGTGGCGGCCACCGCGGGCACCTGTGCCAGATCCGGCAGGGTGAGCGCCACGATCTCGCGCTGGACGGCGGGCTCCACCGTCACTGTGCGTGCACCTTTGGGGCGCACGGACTCGATGGCGAGCTCGGGCAGCACCGCCACTCCCAGGCCCGCGCCGACCAGGCCGATCACCGCCGGATAGTCGTCGGTCGCGAAATCGATGCGGGGCACGAAACCCGCCCCTTCGCAGACCTCGACCAGCTGCCTGCGACAGCGCGGACAGCCCGCGATCCACGGCTCGTCGGCCAGTTCCCCGATGGCGACCGCATCCGCCTTGGCGAGCCGGTGCCCCTCGGGCACGAGACCGACGAGCCGGTCGGCGAGCAGGGGACGGACGACCAGGTCGTCCCACTCCTCGGCGGCGGACGCGCCGTCGTAGCGGAAGGCGAGCGCCACGTCGCAGTCGCCCTCGCGCAGCATCTCGACCGAGCGCGGCGGTTCGGCCTCCACGAGCGAGACCCGGGTGCCGGGGTGCGCGGCGCGCAGGGCGGCGAGCGCGCTCGGCACCAGCGTCGAGCTGCCGCTGGGGAAGGAGACGAGGCGGACCCGGCCCGCCCGCAGGCCCGCGATGGCGGCGACCTCCTCCTCGGCGGCGGTCAGACCGGCCAGGATCCCGGCGGCGTGCCGGACCAGGGCCTCGCCCGCCTGGGTCAGGCGCATCTCGCGGCCCGTGCGGATCAGCAGCGTCGTGCCGGCGGAGGCTTCGAGTGCCTTCATCTGCTGGCTGACGGCCGGCTGGGTGCAGCCGAGGTCGCGCGCCGCGGCCGAGAAGGAGCCGGTGGCGGCGACCGCACGCAGGACGCGGAGATGGCGGGCCTCAATCATGGATCAAGCATAAGTGACGCTTGGATCAGACGCCCAATAATGCGTCGACGCTTTGAGTGGACGCGCCTAGCCTTCCGTCATGAAGCTTCTCTCTGTGAATACGGGCCGGTTCAAGGCCGTGGAGTACACGGACGCTCCCTCGGGCGGCACCGGCATCGACAAGCGACCCGTCGAAGGAGCCGTACGGGTGGTGGCTCCCGGCCCGAAGGGGGTCGCCGGGAGTGGGCTCGCCGGGGACGACGTCTGCGATCTGCGGCACCACGGCGGTGACGACCAGGCGGTGTACGCCTACGCGCGCGAGGACCTCGACGCGTGGGAACGCCTGCTCGGCCATCCGCTCGCGGGCGGCTCCTTCGGCGAGAACCTCACGACGTCCGGGATCGACGTGAGCGGCGCGAAGATCGGCGAGCGCTGGCGCGTCGGCCCCGATCTGCTCCTCGAAGTGACATCGGGCCGCATCCCCTGCCGGACGTTCCAGGGCCATCTCGGGGAGAGCGGATGGGTCAAGCGCTTCACGCGGCAGGGGGCTCCCGGCGCCTATCTGCGGGTGATCGAACCGGGTGAGATCCGCGGCGGGGACACGATCGAGATCGTGCACAGGCCGGAGCACGACGTCACCGTGTCCCTCCAGTTCAGGGCCGTCACGACGGAGCGCAACCTGCTGCCGGACCTGCTCGCCGCGGGCGAAGCGCTGCACTCCGAGTTGATCGAGACGGCCCGGAAGCACGTGGAGAAGTACGGGGGCGGTCCTGGAGGCCGTCCGGGCGACACAGCGGTCACCGGTTCTCACTAGCCTTGGGCCATGACTACGGCTCTGATTACGGGATCGACCGCCGGTATCGGCGCGGCCTTCGCCCGGCGCCTCGCCGGTGACGGCCACAACTTGGTCCTGGTGGCACGGAACACCGAGCGGCTGCGCGAGCAGGCGACCGAACTGCACGACCGGCACGGCATCGAGGCGGAGGTCCTCACCGCGGACCTCGCGACGGACGACGGGATCGCCGCCGTCGAGAAGCGGCTCGCGGACCGCAGGAGTCCGGTCGACCTCCTTGTGAACAACGCCGGGTTCGGCAACAAGGGCCAGTACCTGGAAGTGTCGATCGAGGACGAGCTGACGATGCTCAAGGTGCACTGCGAGGCGGTGCTCCGGCTTACGTCGGCGGCGACGGAGTCGATGCGCGAGCGGGGCCGCGGCGGCGTCGTCAACGTCGCGTCGGTGGCGGCGTTCGTGCCGCGCGGTACCTACGGCGCGTCGAAGGCCTGGGTCGTGCAGTTCACGCAGGGAGCGGCGAAGGATCTGGCCGGTTCCGGGGTGCGTCTCATGGCCCTGTGCCCCGGATTCGTACGGACCGAGTTCCATGAGCGCGCCGGGATGGGCACGTCCAACATCCCCAAGTGGATGTGGCTCGACGCGGACAAGCTGGTCGGGGCGGCGCTGGCCGACCTGTCGCGCGGCAAGACCCTCTCCATCCCGGACCCGCGGTACAAGGCATTGATGGGAGTGGTGAAGGTGACGCCGAGGGCACTGCTCGGCGGAGTGACGTCACGGACGGGACGGAAGTACGGCCCGCAGTAGACGGAAGTACGGCCGCAGCAAGGAGAGCGCCCCTTAAGGGGCGCGGGGAACTGCGCGACAAGCCACGACGGCCCGCACCCACAAACGCACGGAGGCCCGGCACCCCCAAAGCGGGGTGCCGGGCCTCCGTCACAGCTACGCGCGAGCGTCAGTGGGAGTGACCGTGGCCGTGGCCACCGGCGTCGCCCTCTTCCTCGGCCGGCTTCTCGACGACCAGGGTCTCGGTCGTGAGGAGCAGCGAGGCGATGGACGCGGCGTTCTCCAGGGCGGAGCGGGTGACCTTGACCGGGTCGATGACGCCGGCCTTGACCAGGTCGCCGTACTCACCGGTCGCGGCGTTGAAGCCGAAGCCCTTGTCGAGCTCGGCGACCTTCGAGGTGATGACGTAGCCCTCGAGGCCGGCGTTCTCGGCGATCCAGCGCAGCGGCTCGACGGCGGCGCGGCGGACGACGGCGACACCGGTGGCCTCGTCGCCCTCCTTGCCGAGGGAGTCGCCCAGCACCTTGGCGGCGTGCACCAGAGCGGAGCCACCACCGGAGACGATGCCCTCCTCGACCGCGGCGCGGGTCGCGGAGATGGCGTCCTCCAGACGGTGCTTCTTCTCCTTGAGCTCGACCTCGGTGGCTGCGCCGACCTTGATCACGCAGACGCCACCGGCGAGCTTCGCCAGGCGCTCCTGCAGCTTCTCGCGGTCCCAGTCCGAGTCCGTGGACTCGATCTCGGCCTTGATCTGGTTGACGCGGCCCGCGACCTCGGAGGCGTCGCCGCCACCGTCGACGACGGTGGTGTCGTCCTTCGTGACGGTCACGCGGCGCGCGGTGCCGAGCACGTCGAGGCCGACCTGGTCGAGCTTGAGGCCGACCTCTTCGGCGATGACGGTGGCACCGGTGAGGGTGGCGAGGTCACCGAGCATGGCCTTGCGGCGGTCGCCGAAGCCGGGGGCCTTCACCGCGACGGCGTTGAAGGTGCCACGGATCTTGTTCACGACCAGGGTCGACAGGGCTTCGCCCTCGACGTCCTCGGCGATGATCAGGAGCGGCTTCGAGGCGTTGGTCTGGATGACCTTCTCGAGCAGCGGCAGGAGGTCCTGGATGGAGGAGATCTTGCCCTGGTGGATCAGGATGTACGGGTCGTCGAGGACGGCCTCCATACGCTCCTGGTCGGACACCATGTACGGCGACAGGTAGCCCTTGTCGAAGGCCATGCCCTCGGTGAAGTCGAGCTCAAGACCGAAGGTGTTGGACTCCTCGACGGTGATGACACCGTCCTTGCCGACCTTGTCCATCGCCTCGGCGATGAGCTCGCCGACCTGCGGGTCCTGGGCGGACAGACCGGCGACGGCCGCGATGTCGGCCTTGTCGTCGATCGGGCGCGCGGTCGCGAGGAGCTCGTCGGAGACGGCCTTGACGGCGGCGTCGATGCCCTTCTTCAGGGCGGCCGGGGAGGCGCCGGCGGCTACGTTGCGCAGGCCTTCCTTGACCAGGGCCTGGGCGAGCACGGTCGCGGTGGTGGTGCCGTCACCCGCGATGTCGTTGGTCTTGGTCGCCACCTCCTTGACGAGCTGCGCGCCGAGGTTCTCGTACGGGTCGTCGATCTCGACCTCGCGGGCGATCGTGACACCGTCGTTGGTGATGGTGGGGGCGCCGAACTTCTTGTCGATGACGACGTTGCGGCCGCGGGGACCGATCGTCACCTTGACCGTGTCGGCAAGCTTGTTGACGCCGCGCTCAAGGGCGCGACGGGCGTCCTCGTCGAACTTCAGGATCTTCGCCATGGGAGCGATTCAGCCCTCTCGAAAACTCGGGTTAACGAACTGCGCCCCTCGCCGCCCGGCAATCAGCGGGGTGACCAGGGGCGCAACTCAAAAGCAAATCTGCTGGTGAAGCAGGTAAAGCCGTGAAGCGGTGAATTACTTCTCGACGATCGCGAGCACGTCGCGAGCCGAGAGGACGAGGTACTCGTCGCCGTTGTACTTCACCTCGGTGCCGCCGTACTTGCTGTACAGCACGACGTCGCCGACCTTGACGTCGAGCGGCAGGCGCTCGCCGTTCTCGAAGCGGCCCGGGCCCACGGCGAGGACAGCACCCTCCTGGGGCTTCTCCTTCGCGGTGTCCGGAATGACCAGGCCGGAGGCCGTGGTCTGCTCGGCGTCGAGCGGCTGGACCACAATGCGGTCCTCAAGCGGCTTGATGGCAACCTTGGAGCTTGCGGTCGTCACGATCCGGTCTCCCCCTTCGGAGATCTACGGGGTTAACAGTCTGGGGTGGCGACCAGGTGGATCCGTCGTCGCGGGTGCCGGACCTGCCCGTCGCTGGTTGGCACTCTCCAGTGGTGAGTGCCAAGGCCGAGACTAGGACGGCGATTAGCACTCGGTCAAGCGGAGTGCCAATTCACTGACGCGGGTCTTATGGAAGTTCCTGCGGGAGAGGGGTGCCTTGCGGGGGCACGGAGGGTGCCGTGCGCCCGTCCCGGCAACGCTTTCCGTACTCCGGAGGTTCCGGCTCCGGCCCCGCCTCCCCCGCCGCGTGCCCGTGCCGCCCCGCGTCCGCCGGTCCGGCGGCCGGGGCGCAGTCGGGCGACGACGTCGGTTTGCGCGGCGGGACCTTCTCCGCCGCTTTTCTGCCGAGGCGCTCGATCGGGTCCACCGACTGCGCGCACCCGGTGAGCAGCGCGGGCGCGAGCACGCCGACCGCGAGCGCCGCCGCGAAGCAGCGGTGCGCCCGCGCCCGCCGGGTCACAGGTAGTCCTCGAGCCTGGCCACCGCGTACCCCTTGTCGGTGACCGTCTTCATGACCTTGCGGATCATGTCCGGCATCGTGCCCTTCCAGTCCTCGCGCCCCCGGAAGTGCGTGAGGATGATGTCGCCGGGGTGCAGGTCCCGGTCCCACTCGCGCCACTCCATGTGGTCGGCGAAGGCCTCGGACGCCCACAGCGGCACGGCCTTGATCCCGCAGGACTTGGCGGCACGCAGGGTGTCCACGTTGTAGTTGCCGTACGGCGGCCGGAAGAGTTCGGGCCGCTTGCCGTAGCGCTTGTGGATGATGTTTTGCATGCCGCAGATCTCGCGCCGCTGGCCCTCGTACGAAAGCCCCGGCAGATAGCGGTGGTTGAGGGTGTGGTTGTTCAGCGTGACGCCGCGGGACTGCATCTTCTTGAAGTAGCCGTAGTCCTCCTTGACCAGATAGTCACTGAGGAACGCGGTGTACGGGATCTTCAGTTCGCCCATCATCTTGAGCAGCGCCGGGTCCTTCTCGGCGCCGTCGTCGATGGTCAGGAAGACGACCTTCTTCTTGGTCGGGATGGTCGTGAAGACGGGCGGCAGACTCGCCTGCCCCTTGACCTCGAACCCCTTGCGCGTGGTGATCCTCGCCTTCGCGGCGGGGGCGGCCGGCGCGGTCAGCGGGGTCTTCGCCAGGCCCCAGCGTTTCGCGGCGGCGGCGCGCGCGACCTCGGCGACGCGCAGTTTCTGGGCGTAGGAGTCGAGGGCGCGGGCGGGCGGCGCGTCCAGGCGCTGCTGACCGGGTGCGGGGTTGGCTCCCCCGTCGGCGCCCGAGGCGCAGCCGGAGGCGATCGCGGCGACGACGAGCACGGCCGCCCCGGCCCGCACCCGGCCCCTCGCCCGGCCGCGCGCCGAACCCCTCGCGCGACCCACCCGATCCCGCGCCCGACCCCACCCCCGGCTCTTCCGTCTTGCACTGAATTTGTCGTTTTGTCGTACCAGTTGCATGGCGCCGGATCTTTGCAGCTCACGGCCCTGCCACCGGGCCGACACCGCCGCCGGGCGCGCACCATCCACCGACTGGCCCACAATGGACCGGGTGAACGACCTCGACTCCGCCCTGGCCTCCTTCTCCGCGCTGCTGACCGCCGAAGGCCGGTCGCTGCTCGATCTCGACGAGGTGCGGGAGGCCGATCCGGCCCGGGAGCTCGCCGTCGCCACCCGCCTGCGCCGCGAGCATCCGGCGGATCTCGTCACCGCGGTGCTCGCGCAGGCGCGGCTGCGGCGGCGTGCGGTGGCGAAGTTCGGCGCCGATGACGCGGGGCGGATGTTCTTCACTCCGAACGGCGTCGAACAGGCGACGCGCACGAGCGTGGCCGTGCACCGCGCCGAGAGCTTCAAGTCCCTCGGCGTACGGAGCGTGGCCGATCTGTGCTGCGGCATCGGCGGCGACGCGATCGCCCTCGCCCGGGCCGGAATCGCCGTCCTCGCCGTCGACCGTGACCCGCTGACGTGCGCGGTGGCGCGGGCGAACGCGGACGCGCTGGGGCTCTCCGACCTCATCGAGGTGCGCGAGGCCGATGTCACCGAGGTCGACACAGCCGCGTACGACGCCGTCTTCGTGGACCCCGCACGGCGTGGCGGGCGGGGCCGCATCTTCGACCCCGAGGCCTACTCGCCGCCCCTCTCCTGGGCCGTCCAGGCCGCCCGCAAGGCCCCGCACGCGGCGCTGAAGATCGCCCCCGGCATTCCGCACGAGGCGGTTCCCGCCGAGGCCGCGGCGGAGTGGATCTCGGACGGCGGGGACGTGAAGGAGGCCGTGCTGTGGTTCGGCACGGACACCCCGTCGTCGCACCGCGCGACGCTGCTGCCATCGGGCGCGTCCCTGTGGTCCTCGCTCGACGCGATGCTGCCGGATCCCGGGGTGCGGCCGGTGGGCCGCTATCTGTACGAGCCGGACGGCGCCGTCATCCGCGCGCACCTGGTGGCGGAGGTGGCCGCGCGGGTGGAGGGCGGCCTCATCGACGAGACCATCGCGTACGTCACCTCCGACTCGCTGCACGCGACGCCGTACGCGGTGGCGTACGAGATCACCGATCAACTGCCCTTCGGCGTGAAGAAGTTGAAGGCGGTGCTGCGGGAGCGGGAGGTCGGGATCCTGACGGTGAAGAAGCGGGGGTCCGCGGTGGAGCCGGAGGAGCTGCGGCGGAAGGTGAAGCCGCGGGGGGCCAACTCGGCGACCGTGTTCCTCACCCGGGTGGCGGGGGCGCCGACGATGTTGATCGGGCGGCCGGTCGCATAGTTCAGCCCTCCGGCGTCCGAGGAACGGGCTCTGGGGCGGAGCCCCGGTTCCAGGAAGGGGCGGGATGGGGCGGGATGGGGGAAAGCCCCCGCAGAGCTCCCGCAGGACCCCGCAGAGCCCCCTACCCGCACCCGTCCGCCCGCCCCAGCAGCAACTCCCGCTCCCGCTCATTGCGCGTAAGCCCCGCCGCCCGCTCGAACTCCTCCCGCGCCTGAGCCACCCGCCCGAGCCTCATCAGCAGGTCGCCCCGCACGCTCGGCAGCAAGTGGTAGTCCTTCAGGGCGGGTTCGTCCGCGAGCGCGTCCACCAGGCGCAGCGCCTGCGCCGGTCCCGAGGCCATCGACACCGCCACCGCGCGGTTCAGTTCGACCACCGGTGACGGAGCGCGGGCGGCAAGGAGTCCGTACAGCGTGACGATCCGGGGCCAGTCCGTCTCCTCGTACGAAGGGGCGTTCGCGTGGCAGGCGGCGATCGCGGCCTGGAGTGCGTACGGTCCTGCCGCGCCCGGAGCCGCCGAGTGTGCGCGGGCGAGCGCCGCGAAGCCCCGCCGGATCAGCGGCCGGTTCCAGTGGCGGCGGTCCTGGTCGGCGAGGAGCACCGGCTCACCCTCGGGGCCCGTCCGCGCCGCCGCGCGGGACGCCTGGAGCTCCAACAGCGCCGCGAGACCGTGCACTTCGGCCTCCCGCGGCATCAGCGCGGCCAGCACACGGGCCAGACGCAGGGCGTCCTCGCACAGGGAGGGGCGCAGCCAGTCGTCGCCCGCCGTGGCCGCGTACCCCTCGTTGAAGATGAGGTAGATGACTTCGAGCACCGACCCGAGCCGGGCCTCGCGTTCGGCTCCGTACGGCACTTCAAAGGGCACGCCCTTGGTGGCGAGGGTGCGTTTGGCGCGCACGACTCGCTGGGCCACCGTCGCCTCGGGGACCAGCATCGCGCGGGCGATCTCCCCTGTCGTGAGGCCGCCGAGCAGCCGCAGCGTGAGTGCGATGCGGGCCTCGGCGGAGAGCACGGGGTGGCAGGCGGTGAAGACGAGGCGCAGGAGGTCGTCGTCGAGGTCGGCGGGTTCGTCCACGTGGGGCGGGGCCGTCTCCAGGTCGCGGCCCATCTCCTGAAGCTTGCTCGCGTAGCGCTCCCTGCGGCGTACGAGGTCGATGGCGCGGCGCTTGGCGGTGGTCATCAGCCAGGCGCCCGGGTTGTCGGGGACGCCGGTGCGCGGCCACTGTTCGAGGGCGGCGACCAGCGCGTCCTGCGCGAGCTCCTCCGCGATGCCCACGTCGCGCACGATCCGCGCGACACCGGCGATGAGGCGCGGGGACTCGATCCGGAAGACGGTCTCGACCGCGCGGTCGGGGGCCTGTGGAACGCCGCCGGGGGTCTCGGGGCGGGGATGCTCTGGGGAGTGGGCCGTCACGGCCACCCATCAGAGCACCCCCGCGGCCGCGCCGCAAAGGACCGGCGTCTGCCGCGTCAGCCCTCGATGATCTCCCTGACCTCCGCCGTCACGGTCCACTTCTCGTCATGGGTCTTCAGGAACCGGCTCGCCCACTCGATCGCCTCGGCCTTGTCCTTGCACTGCGTGATCGAGTAGCCGCCGACGACCTCCTTCGCCTCGGTGAACGGCCCGTCCGTGACGGACACTTGGCCGCCCTTCCAGTGCACCTGAGTGGTCTGGGCACTCGGGGTGAGGCCCGCGGTGTCGAGCATCACCCCGGCCTTGGTGATCTCTTCGAGGAGCTCGCCCATACGCTCGCCCATCTCGGGGCTCGGGCCGCCCTCGGGGGCGTTCTTCTCGTCGATGCGGATCATCGTCAGATAGCGCGGCATGATGGTCGTTCCCTTCGGCTGTCGGCGGGCATCCCCCGCCTCTCACCCCTGCGTCGAACGGGAGACGCCCGGATCGACATCGTCTCCGAGATTCTTCTGACTTTCTTCCGGAGCGGGCGCGCCCAAGGACGTTTCCGTGGCCGCGGGCCGTGCGGGCCTGCGCGCCGGATGCAGCACCGCCGTGGCCACCGCCGCCGCCACGAGCAGCGCGGCGGCCACGCCGAACGCCGTCGCGTATCCGTCCGCGAGCGCGCCCGGCCCCCGGCCGGATCCCGTGGACCCCATGGACCCCGTGACGCCCGACGCCACCGTCACGAGCACCGCGAGCCCCAGCGAACCGCCCAGCTGGCGCGAGCTGTTGAGCAGCCCCGATGCCATGCCGGTCTCCTCGGCGGCGACACCGGACGTCGCCGCCGTCCCCAGCGGCACGAAGCACATGCCGATGCCGACGCTCGCCACCAGCGAGGGTCCAAGAATGGATCCCAGGAAGGTGCCGTCAGGGCCGACGGTGAGGGCGAACCACACGAACCCCGCCGCCCCGAGGAGGCCGCCGGTCACCAGAATCGCGCGCTCCCCGAAGCGCCCGGCCGTGCGCGCCGAGATCACCGACCCGGCGACGACGCCCGCGCAGAACGGCAGGAACGCCGCCCCCGCCCGCGTCGATCCGTACGACATGACCTCCTGGAGGTAGAGCGGTCCAGAGGGATCAGGCCCAGGCCCGGACAAAACACGCCCAGGCCCGGAGAAATCAGGCGGCGAAAAGAAGAAGCGTGGCCGCCCGAGCCGCATCGACCTCGACACGATCGTCGGCATCGCGCGCCGCATCCTCCAGGAGGAGGGCGTCGCGGCGCTGAGCATGCGCCGGGTGGCCAAGGAGGTCGGCACGACCCCGATGGCGCTCTACCACCACGTACGCGACAAGGACGAGCTCCTGATGCTCACCCTGTCGGGGACCGCCGACTCGGTCCCGCGCCCCGAACTCCCCGACGATCCGCGCGAGAGGCTGCTCGCGGTCTCCCTGCACATGCACGGCGCGCTGGCGCGGATGCCCTGGGTGGTCGAGGTGCTGAGCCTGGGCGACCTCACCGACAAGGGCGCCCTGTGGATGGTCGAGGAGATCATCGACTGCTCCCTCGCCTGCGGACTGACACAGTCCCAGGCCGTCGCCGCTTACCGCACGATCTGGACTTGCGTCTACGGCGATCTGGCTTTCCGTCAGGCGATGGCCCGCCGCGCCGAGGAGCCGGACCGCAGGCGCTACTTCCCCGACATGCTCACGGAAGCGGACGCCGCCGAACTGCCCCACATGAGCGCACTCGCCGACCGCTGGCTGGAACTGACGGCGGAGTACGACGCGTCCACGCAACTGGGAGCCGTCATCGACGGGCTGCTGGGACAGGCGGCCCGCCCCTGACCCCCGCCGACGTACTCCGCGTTCAGCCGAGCCCGACCGACTCGAAGCGCCACCGGTGCACCGCCCGCGTCACCAACTCCGGCGCGGGCTCCGGGATTTCGGGGAGATCGGCGTCGTACGGCGCGTCCCACCAGGTCAGGACGAGGACCCGGTCCTGCGGGGCACGGAAGCTCTCCCGCCGCACGGGCTCACCGTCAAGGACCTGCGCCCGCGCCCACGCGAGCAGTTCCTCGCCCCGTCCGTCCGTGGCGCGGGCCTCCCACATCAGCGCGACCGTCACGAGTACAGGTTCTCCTTGCTGACCTCGTGCACGTGGTCGTGCGCGTGCGTGTGCGTGTGCGAGTGGCCCGGGACGTGCGGTTCCGTCACCGGCAGGGAGGAGTCCGCCGACAGGTCCCAGTCGGACGCCGAGCGGTTGCGCGCCACCATCTCCGCGCCGAGCGCGGCCACCATCGCGCCGTTGTCCGTGCACAGCTTCGGGCGCGGCACCCGCAGCCGGATCCCGGCCGCCTCGCACCGCTCCTGGGCGAGCGCGCGCAGCCGCGTGTTGGCCGCCACGCCGCCGCCGATCATCAGGTGGTCCACGCCCTCGTCCTTGCAGGCCCGCACGGCCTTGCGGGTCAGCACGTCGACGACCGCCTCCTGGAAGGACGCCGACACGTCGCGGACGGGAACCTCCTCGCCCGCGGCCCGCTTGGCCTCGATCCAGCGCGCGACGGACGTCTTGAGTCCTGAGAAGGAGAAGTCGTACGCCGGGTCGCGCGGCCCTGTGAGGCCGCGCGGGAAGGTGATCGCGTTCGGGTCGCCCTCCTTCGCGTACCGGTCGATGACGGGACCGCCGGGGAAGCCCAGGTTGAGCACCCGCGCGATCTTGTCGAAGGCCTCGCCCGCCGCGTCGTCGATGGTCGCGCCCAGGGGACGTACGTCCGACGTGATGTCGGTGGAGAGCAGCAGCGAGGAGTGGCCGCCGGAGACGAGCAGCGCCATCGTCGGCTCGGGCAGCGCGCCGTGTTCAAGCTGGTCGACGCAGATGTGCGACGCCAGGTGGTTGACGCCGTAGAGCGGCTTGCCGAGCGCGTACGCGTACGCCTTGGCCGCCGATACGCCCACGAGCAGCGCGCCCGCGAGACCGGGCCCCGCGGTCACCGCGATGCCGTCCAGGTCCTTCGCCGACACCCCCGCCTCCTTCAGGGCACGGTCGATGGTCGGCACCATCGCCTCCAGGTGCGCGCGCGAGGCGACCTCGGGCACGACCCCGCCGTAGCGCGCGTGCTCGTCGACGCTGGAGGCGATGGCGTCGGCGAGCAGGGTGGTGCCGCGGACGATGCCGACGCCGGTCTCGTCACAGGAGGTCTCGATGCCGAGAACGAGGGGTTGGTCGCGCGAGTCAGCCATGGGTGTCGGTTCCTTGTACGGATGTCGATGGGTCGGTCAGGCGCATCACCAGGGCGTCCACGTTGCCCGGCTGGTAGTAGCCGCGCCTGAAGCCGATGGGCTCGAAGCCGAAGCGCTCGTACAGCTTCTGCGCCCGTGTGTTGTCCACCCGCACCTCGAGGAGGACCTCGGCGCACTCGAAGGCGGTCGCCGCGCGCAGCAGATCGGTCAGGAGCCGGGAGCCGAGCCCGGTGCGCCGATGGCTCGGGGCCACCGCGATGGTCTGTACGTCGGCCTGGTCGCCGGAGGAGGCGAGTCCCGCGTACCCGACGATCTGCCCCTCGTCCGTCGCCACCACATAGCGGCGGCTGGCCAGCGGCCCGCGCGCGTGGGAGAGCTCGGACCAGAACATGCCGCGCGACCAGGTGTCGTCCGGGAAGAGCTCCTTCTCAAGGACGTAGACGGGCTCGATGTCCCACCAGCGCATCTCGCGCAGGACAGCTGTCGTCACGGATGTCACTTGGGGGTGACCACCTTGTAGTTTTTGGGGACCTGCGCGTCGGGGCGGCGCAGGTACAGCGGCCTGGGGGCCAGCAGCTCCTCGCCCGCGGCGAGCTTCTGGGCGGCGAGCGAGGCCAGCGAGGCCGCCGACACGTTCTCGGGGGCGCGGGCGTCGGGGAACGTTTCGGGGTAGAGCACCGCGCCGGCGCCGACGGCGGGCAGGCCCGCCACCTCGTCCGCGATGTCGGCGGGGCGGTCCACGGCGGCCTCGGTGAGGCGGGTGCGCGGGTCCGCGTACCGCGCCCAGTAGACCTCCTTGCGCCGCGCGTCCGTGGCGACGACGAAGGGCCCGCTCTCGATGCCGGACTCGTGCGCGAGGCCGTCGAGCGTGCACACGCCGTGCACCGGCACGCCGAGCGCGAGGCCGAAGGTCTCGGCGGTCATCAGGCCGACGCGAAGACCGGTGTAGGGGCCGGGGCCCACGCCGACGACGATGTCGGTCACGGCGTCGAGTTTCAGCCCCGCGTCGGCGAGCACCCGGTCGACGGCGGGAAGCAGCAGCTCACCGTGGCGGCGGGCGTCCACCTGACTGGAGGCTGCGACGACGGACGAGCCGTCGTGCAGCGCGACGGTGACGGCGGGGGTGGCGGTATCCAGAGCGAGCAAGAGCACGCGAATAGCCTACGGCTCCGGCGCCCGCAGCACGGCCGACCGAACAAGCCGCACACCTGCTGCTAACGTCACCCCATAGCCGTACGGAGTACGAAGAGGGTGGCGCAGGTGTCCAGGAGCAGCTCGGGAATCGTGGCCGGGCTCACCGCCGCCGCGATCGCCGCGGTCGGCTTCCTCGCTTACCAGGCCTCGGCCAGCGCGCCGGACAGTCTGGGCAAGAAGCCGGAGACGTCCCCCTCCGCCTCGGCCTCGCGCTCCCCCAAGGACAAGGCCGACCCGACGGCGGTCCCGGCGCAGTCCGGTGCGGGCGAGCGGGTCGTCTACTCGGTGGGCGAGGACCGCGTATGGCTGGTCGGCGCCGCCGGCAAGGCGCAGCGCACGTTCAAGGTCACGCCGAGCACGGTGGACCCGGTACCCGGCACGTACGCCGTCACCTCGCGCTCGGGCACCGTCACCGGAACGGACGGCGTGGCGATCGAGCACGTCGTGCGTTTCGCGAGCGTGGACGGGATCGCGATCGGCTTCAGCGCGGCGACGGACGGCTCGACGCCGAAGCCCGACCCGGAGAAGAAGACCGGCGGCATCCGCGAGTCGCGCAAGGACGGCAACGCGATGTGGGAGTTCGCGACGATCAGCAAGAAGGTCGTCGTCGTTCCGTAGGGACGTCGCCCGCGGACGTGGGCGCCTGAGCGCGCGGCGGGGTCGAGACCGCGCTCGCGGCCGCACAGGACGCCAGCAGATCGTGCATGGAAATCCCGGATGGCCCCGACAGCCCCGACAGTCCGTGCGGCCGGGGCTTTACGTCACGTTCTGAAGCCGACATGGATGCCTCCTGGGCTCCGGGGGCAGACGTGGTTAGGTAGACCTAACCAGTACTGGTATCCATGTGACCACGCCCGATGCGCGCCGCGCAACATCTTGCCGACGCTCTGTCGGAATGTTCGGGCGAAAAGACAAAGATCAGGCCGAAAGACGAGAGTCAGGGGCCGGTAGTCAGGGGTCGGGAGTCCTCCGGTGCAGGGGGCGGGAGTCGGGGGTCGGGAATCCTCCGGAGCAGGGGGCGGGAGTCGGGAGTCCGGGGGCCGGGGTCCGGGATCTGTAGTCAGGCCGAGAGCAGCGTGAGATCGGCCTCCGCCCACCGCGCCCCGAACCCGGTCAGCGTCACTTCGCGCACCTCGTCCGTCGTGTCGCCGACGGTCCTGTCGATGACGACGCGCAGCCGGTCGTCCGAGAGCTCCTCGACCTTGCCGTCGCCCCACTCCACGACGATCACCGATTCGGGCAGCGAGACGTCGAGGTCGAGGTCCTCCATCTCGTCGAGCCCGCCGCCCAGGCGGTACGCGTCCACGTGCACCAGCGGCGGCCCGTCGGAGAGGGACGGATGGACGCGGGCGATGACGAAGGTCGGCGATGTGACGGCGCCCCGGACGCCGAGGCCATCGCCCAGGCCGCGGGTCAGCGTCGTCTTGCCCGCGCCGAGTTCGCCGGTGAGCATCACGAGGTCGCCGGGGCGCAGCAGCTTGGCGAGGCGGCGACCCAGGTCGCCCATCTGCTCAGGCGATGTGACGGTGATGCCGAGGGAGTTCACGGGGGCCGGGGCCGGGTTGTGCGGTGCTTCCATGCCCACCCACGTTAGCCGCTGGACGACCGTGCGTCGGCCGCCGCGGGAACCGCGCCCGCGCGCGCGAGGAGGTCCGCTATGCGGTCCGTGACCACCTCGGGGTGCTCCATCATGACCAGGTGCCCGGCGTCGGGGACGAGGACGAGTTCGGCGTCCGGGAGCAGATCGGCGATGACCTCGCTGTGCTCGCTGGGCGTCACCAGGTCCTTGTCACCGGCAAGGACGAGCACCGGAAGCCCGGCGAAGTGCCCCAGCGCCTCCGTCTTGTCGTGCTCGGCGAACGCCGGATAGAACTCCGCGACCACGTCGATGGGCGTCGACTCGATCATCCGCTCGGCGAACCGCGAGATCGCCGGGTCCACGTCCTTCGACGAGAACGAGTAGCGCTTGATGATGCCCGCGAAGAGGTCCGCGGTGGCCCGCCGCCCCTTCTCCACGAGATCGGCCTGGGAGCCCAGGGCCTTGAGCACGCCGGGGAGCACGCGCCGCACGGCGTTCATCCCGGCGACCGGCAGACCGAAGTTGACCTCGCCGAGCCGCCCCGACGACGTACCGATGAGGGCCACGCCGACGACGCGCTCGCGGATCAGCTCGGGGAAGTGGTCGGCGAGGGCCATCGTCGTCATGCCGCCCATGGAGTGCCCGACCAGGACCAGCGGCCCCTCGGGCGCCGCCGCGTCGATGACCGCCTTCAGGTCCCGCCCCAGCTGGTCGATGGAGACGGGCGCCTTGTCGGCAAGCTGCGCCGCGCCGCGCCCCGACCGGCCGTGGCTGCGCTGGTCCCAGTACACGGAGCGCACGACACCGCGCAGGGCCGCCCGCTGGAAGTGCCAGGAGTCCTGGCTCAGGCAGTAGCCATGGCTGAAGACGACCGTGACGGGAGCGGGTGCCTTGCGCCCGAAGAGCCTGCGGCGGCGCGGTGCCTGCGTGCTGTCCGCGGACGTCCTGTCGATCTCGTCGACCTCGTACGAGAGCTCTGTGCCGTCGTCCGCGTACGCCTGGCCCGGCATGCCGCGCAGCGATCCGTACGGCCCCGACGCGTCGAGTGCGAGCCGCGCCTTCTTGCGCATGCCGCGCCCGACGGTCAGCCGCTCGATGGCGACACCGGCCGCCGCGCCCGCGGCGACGACGCCTATCGCGGCACCGGCGATTCCCGCCCTGCGCCAGTTGCCGGCCGCCGCCGCGACTTCCGTCACCGCTTCCGCGGCCGCCCCCGTGCTGGTCTCACTCACGTGCCGCTCCTACTCAGTCGTCGGGTCGCTCATTCACATGGACGCGCGGAACACGCGATCCGATGCGGGTGACGATCTCGTACGCGATGGTGCCCGCCGCCTGTGCCCAGTCCTCGGCGGTCGGCTCACCCCGGTCACCGGGACCGAACAGGACCGCTTCGGAGCCCACCGCCGGCTCGTCGCCGCCGAGGTCGACCACGAACTGGTCCATCGCCACCCTTCCGGCGATCGTGCGCCACTTGCCGCCGACGAGCACGGGGCCGGTGCCGGAGGCGTGGCGCGGGATCCCGTCCCCGTACCCGACAGGGACGAGGCCGAGGGTCGTCTCACCGGGCGTGACGTAGTGATGCCCGTAACTCACGCCGTGACCCCCCGGAACGTGCTTCACGAGGGCGAGCGAGGCGCTGAGCGTCATGACGGGGCGCAGCCCGAACTGCTCGGACGTGCCCACCTCGGGGCTCGGCGAGATCCCGTACATCGCGATCCCGGGGCGTACGAGGTCGAAGTGGGTCTCCGGAAGCGTGAGCGTGCCCGGCGAATTGGCGATGTGCCGCACCTCGGGCCGGATCCCGCGCTCCTCCGCGGCGGCGACCATCTCGCGGAAGAGCGCCAGTTGAGGGGCGATGGAGGGATGCCCCGGCTCATCGGCACACGCGAAGTGCGACCAGAGTCCGGTGACGCGCACCAGGCCCTCGGCCTCGGCCTGGAGCGCCTGCGAGACGAGCTCGGGCCAGTCGGCGGGCATGCAGCCGCCCCGCCCGAGCCCGGTGTCGGCCTTCAGCTGGATACGGGCCGTACGCCCCACGGCCCGCGCCGCGGACGCCACTTCGCGCAGCGCCCACAGCGCGCTCACCGACATGTCGAGATCGGCTTCGATGCCCTCGCGCCAGGGGCCGCCCGGGGTCCACAGCCAGCACATGAGACGCCCCTTGATCCCGGCGGCCCGCAGCGCGAGCGCTTCCTCGGGGGTCGCGGTGCCCACCCAGGTGGCTCCCGCCTCGATGGCGGCCTTGGCGCAGGGCACCATCCCGTGGCCGTACGCGTCGGCCTTCACGACGGCCATGAAGGCGGCGCCTGGCGCATGGGCGCGCAGAGTCCGCACGTTGGCCCGGAGGGCGGCCAGGTCGATCTCGGCGCGGGCACGCAAGGGTGCGGTCTCAGTCATATCGCCGACCAGTGTCTCAGAGGCCGCTGACACCCTGGCAGCCGCGCGCCTCAGGTCCCGGGCCTACTGCCCCACGCGTAGACCCGGTCACCCTTGCGCAGGGTCTTCCACAGCGCACGCGCGTCGTCGATCCGCATGTTCACGCAGCCGCGCGAGCCAGGAGGGCTGTAGACGTTGCCGTAGATGCCGTGGAAGGCCTGCCCGCCGTTGAAGAACTGGCTGTACGGCATGGGGGTCTCGTAGATCGACGACCAGTGGTTCTTGTGCTTCCAGTAGATCTTGTTCCAGCCGGTACGGGTCGTGTACCCGGCCCGCCCACTGCGGATCGGCACCGGACCGAGCAACACCTTCTTGCTCTTCTGCACCCACATCAGCTGCCTGCGCAGATCGACGCAGGCCACGCGGTACGCGCGCGTGGGGCACTTCTTCGCGGCGTTCGGCGCCTCACGGGAGGAGATGAGCCGCATCCGCGCCCACGTGGTGGGGCCCGCGAATCCGATGGCGGGCCGGATCCCCTCCTTCCGCTGGAAGGCGCGGATCGCCCGGCAGTCCTTGGGGGACTGCTTGCCGTCCACGGTGAGTTTCAGCCAGCGCTCGGCCTGCCGCTGATGGGGGCCGGTGCTCGTGGTGCACCGGGCGGCGGCCGACTTCCTGACCACCTCGCTGCGCGGCACGTACTCGATGAGCTGCTCGCCGACGGCGTCGTCCGGCTCGATGGCGTCCTCTTCGGCGCTGGGGGTGTAGACGTCCGGCGCCATGTCCTGGTCCGGGGTGTCCAGCTGCCACGGGTGCGCGGGCGGCAGCGGGATGCCCGGGACCAGGTGGGCGCCGGGGGACGCGGGGCTCGGCGGCGTGGGGTCGGCGGACGCGGGGGCCGCGGGGAAGGCGGCGGCCAGCGCGAGCAGCACGGGCAGGCCGCGCTGAGCTGTCTTACTGATCATGCGATGAGCGAACCGCGTCTCCACACCCGGCACGCTGCGCCGCGCGCTGGGGGTCACCCGAAGGGGCGCGGACGGGCCGCGGGCCCAGGAGCGGTTCATTCCGGCCCACTTCGAAGGGCGGTCGCGCGTCCCCCTGCCCGAACAGGCCTTCCCGCCCACGCACCCGATGGCCCGGCAACGAGACGCGAGGGGACGTGTCGGTGCTTCCGCCGCCGGAGCACGGTTCACGGCACTTCCCCGCCGAAGCAGTCGGACGCCCACCAGCAGATGCCGAGGACGGACAGACCGGCGCGACCCCGCCCGGCCCCAGAACGAACCCCCACCGCACCACGTCAGCCACGCGCGACGCCTCCCCGCCCCCAAGACGAACCCGCACCGCACCGCCCCACCCCGCCAAGCCGGACGCTAGCCCCCCACACCCCCACACACACCCAAGCCGAGCCAAGCCGAGCCCTAGTCCCCCCGCACATCCCGCCAAGCCACCGGAATCGCCCCCGCCACGTCATGCGCCCCCACCGGCGCCCCATCCGCCGCAAGCCGCCCGGCGAGCCCATGCAGATAAGCGCCCACAGCCCCCGCGTCCCCCGCGCCGAGACCCGCCGCGAGCAACGCCCCGGCGAGCCCCGAAAGGACGTCCCCACTGCCCGCGGTGGCGAGCCAGGGCGTCCCTGTCGGATTGACCCGCACGGCACCGGAACCGGCACCCTCCCCGGCACCCGCGACAAGCGTCGTGGACCCCTTGAGCAGCACGGTCGCCCCGTAACGCTCCGCCAACTCCCGCACAGCGGCGAGCCGTCCGCGCTCGACCTCCTCCCGCGCGACCCCCAACAGGGCAGCCGCCTCCCCCGCGTGCGGCGTCAGCAGAGTGGGCGCGCTCCGCCCCCGTACCGCCGCCTCGTCGGCGAGCCGCAACCCGTCCGCGTCGATCAGCACGGGCACATCGGCGCCGACCACGTCCGCGAGCCGCTCGGCGTCGTCCCCGAGCCCGGGGCCGACCACCCAGGCCTGCACCCGCCCCGCCTTGGAAGGCGGCCCCTCGAAGACGAGGGTCTCCGGGTACCGCGCGATGACCGCGTCCGCGGCGTGCCCCACGTAGCGCACGGCCCCCGCCCCGCCCCGCAGCGCACCGGCGACGGCGAGGACAGCGGCTCCGGGATACCGGGCGGACCCGGCGACGATCCCCACGACACCCCGCCGGTACTTGTCGCTCTCGCCGGTCGGCATCGGCAGGAGCGAGGCCACATCGGCGTACTGAAGCGCCTCGACCGCGCCCTGGCCCTCACCCGCGCCCTCGCCCTCGCCCTCCCCCAGCTCAAGACCGATGTCGACAAGCCGCACCACCCCCGCGTACTCCCGCCCGGGATCAATCAGCAGCCCCGGCTTGTACGCCCCGAACGTCACCGTCACATCGGCCCGAACGGCCTCCCCGGCGACCACACCACTGTCCGCGTCGACACCGCTCGGCAAGTCGACGCAGACCACGCGCGCCCCCGACTCACGTACAGCTCCCGCCAGTTGAGCAGCGGGCGACCGCAGCCCGCCCTTGCCCCCGATCCCCACGATCCCGTCAACGACGAGATCGGCCCCCCGCACGACATCCCCAGAACCGGCGACCCGCCCCCCGGCCGCACGGAAGGCGCCGAGCCCACCCGCATGCACCCGTTCGGGTGAGAGCAGCACCGCGGAAACGCCCGCCCCTCGCCGGGCGAGCCGAGCCCCCGCGTACAGCGCGTCGCCCCCGTTGTCCCCGCTGCCCACGAGCAGCACGACCCGGGACCCGTACACCTTGCCGAGCACCTCGGCGCAGACCGCCGCGAGCCCCGCCGCGGCCCTCTGCATCAGGGCACCTTCCGGCACCCGAGCCATCAACTCCCGCTCAGCAGCCCTGACCGTCTCCACCGGGTACGCAGTACGCATACCCCGAGTGTCACCCAGCGCCGCGCACAGCGCCTACCCCCGGCCGTCATTACCCCTCAGCGATCACCACGGCGGAAGCCACCCCCGCGTCATGGCTGAGCGAGACGTGCCACGACCGCACCCCCAGCTCGGCGGCCCGCGCGGCGACCGTCCCCTTCACGCGCAGCCGCGGCTGCCCGCTCCCCTCGACGTACACCTCCGCGTCCGTCCACCGCAGCCCCGCCGGTGCGCCCAGCGCCTTGGCCAGCGCCTCCTTGGCGGCGAACCGCGCCGCGAGCGAGGCGATCCCCCGCCGCTCCCCGCTCGGAAGCAGCAGCTCCCGCTCCACGAAGAGACGCCCCGCCATCCCGGCCGTACGCTCCAGCGCCGCCTCGAACCGCTCGATCTCGGCCACGTCGATTCCGACCCCAATAATCACGAGCAGCAGCCTACGAGCCCGCGCACCCTAACGGTTCAAGCCCCGCGGAGGGTGACGCACCCCACCCCCCGTCCCGTTCAAACAGCCGTAACAATGGACTGTGATCTCATCGGTCTCCGTACCCCCGACGAACCCGCGGAGCGCCCACCGGCACAGGCCGGAGGCGACTCCCTACGTCGACCTCACCCGCACCGAGTGGAGCGCCCTGCGTGACAAGACGCCGCTTCCCCTGACCGCCGCGGAGCTGGAGAAGCTGCGCGGCCTGGGCGATGTCATCGACCTGGACGAGGTGCGGGACATCTATCTCCCGCTCTCCCGCCTCCTGAACCTCTACGTGGGCGCCACGGACGGCCTGCGCGGCGCCCTGAACACCTTCCTCGGCGAGAAGGGCTCCCAGTCGGGCACGCCTTTCGTCATAGGAGTCGCGGGCTCGGTGGCCGTCGGCAAGTCGACCGTCGCCCGACTCCTCCAAGCCCTGCTCTCCCGCTGGCCCGAGCACCCCCGCGTCGAGCGCGTGACGACGGACGGCTTCCTCCTGCCCACCAGGGAGCTGGAGGCCCGCGGCCTGATGTCCAGGAAGGGCTTCCCGGAGTCGTACGACAGAAGGGCCCTGACCCGCTTCGTGGCGGACATCAAGGCGGGCAAGGACGAGGTGACGGCACCCGTCTACTCCCACCTGATCTACGACATCGTCCCGGACCAGCGCCTCACGGTCCGCCGCCCCGACATCCTCATCGTCGAGGGCATCAACGTCCTCCAGCCGGCGCTCCCCGGCAAGGACGGCCGCACCCGCGTGGGTCTGGCCGACTACTTCGACTTCAGCGTGTACGTGGACGCGCGCGAGGAGGACATCGAGCGCTGGTACCTGAACCGCTTCAAGAAGCTCCGCGACACGGCGTTCAAGGACCCGTCCTCGTACTTCCGCAAGTACACCCAGGTCTCGGAGGAAGAGGCCCTGGACTACGCCCGCACGACCTGGCGCACGATCAACAAGCCCAACCTCCTGGAGAACGTGGCCCCCACGCGCGGCCGGGCCGCCCTGGTCATCCGCAAGGGCTCCGACCACAAGGTGCGCAAGCTGAGCCTGCGCAAGCTCTGATCCCGTGGGCCGCGCACAGCCGGATACCCTGCGCGCATGCTGCATCTGCGCCTGATCACCCCGGCCGACAGGACGGACGACGTGGTGCGCCTGATCGAGAAGACGGTCGGCGCCACGCATCTCGCCGTCGTGCCGGGTGCGGCCCGCAACCCCGCGGGCGATGTCGTGATGTGCGACGTGGCCCGCGAGGCGGGCGATGAACTGATCGGCGCTCTGCGCTCACTCGGCATCGACGAGTCGGGGTCGATCGCGGTCGAGAACATCGACCTGTCCCTGTCCCACCGCGCCGACAAGGCGGAGGACGACGCACCGGGCGAGGGCGCCGACGCGGTCCTGTGGGAGCAGCTCTCCGACGCGACGCACGAGGAATCCACGCTCTCGGTCACGTACTTGGCCTTCATCACGATCGCCACGATGATCGCGGCCTGCGGTGTGGTCCTCGACAACGCGATCCTGATCGTGGGCGCGATGGCGGTGGGCCCCGAGTTCGGCCCGCTGGCGGGCTTCTGCACCGCGCTCGTCCAGCGCGCCCCGCGGCTCGCCCTGCGCTCGCTGATCGCGATGCTCGTGGGCTTCGCGGCCGCGATGGTGGTCACCGTCGGCTTCAGCTACTTCATGGACGCGATGAACCTGTTCAGCGACGGCGCCCTGAAGTCGGAGCGCCCGAACACGAACTTCATCTACCGCCCCGACTGGTTCTCGTTCGTCGTGGCGGTCCTCGCGGGTGCGGCGGGCACGCTCTCGCTCACCTCGGCCAAGTCGGGCGCCCTTGTGGGAGTGGCGATCTCGGTGACGACGGTCCCGGCTGCCGCGAACGCCGCCGTCGCCTTCAGCTACGCCGAGTACAAGCAGGCGTGGGGCTCCACCGAGCAGCTCCTGCTCAACCTGTTGGGCATCGTCCTGGCGGGCACCCTCACGCTGCTGGCCCAGAAGTTCCTCTGGGCCAGACAGCACGAACGTACGGCCAGGAAGCGCCCTGCCTGATCCGGCCGAGAGGCCCTAGCCCAGCGCGGACTTCACCACGTCGGCGAGCCGCCCGGCCACGGTCCGGGCCTGGTCGATGTCGGCGGCCTCGACCATGACGCGCACCAACGGCTCCGTACCGGACGAGCGCAGCAGCACCCGTCCCGTGGCGCCCAGTTCACGCTCGGCCTCGGCGACGGCGGACGTCAGCTCGGCGGAGGTCGTGACCCGCGACTTGTCGACGTCGGGCACATTGATCAGGATCTGCGGAAGCCGCTCCATGACCCCGGCGAGATCCGCGAGGCTGCGCCCGGTCTCGGCGACGCGCGCCGCGAGCAGAAGCCCCGTCAGCGTGCCGTCGCCCGTGGTCGCGTGGTCGAGGATGATCACGTGCCCGGACTGCTCGCCGCCGAGGGCGAAGCCGTGCTGCTTCATCGATTCGAGGACGTACCGGTCGCCGACGTTGGTCTGCACGAGGGAGAGGCCCTCGCGCTCCATGGCGAGCTTGAAGCCCAGGTTCGACATGACGGTCGCGACGACGGTGTTCTCGCGCAGCGTGCCGTGCTCCCGCATGGCGAGCGCCAGGACGGCGAGGATCTGGTCGCCGTCGACCTCGGCACCCGTGTGGTCCACGGCGAGGCAGCGGTCCGCGTCGCCGTCGTGCGCGACACCGAAGTCGGCGCCGTGCTCGACGACGGCGGCCTTCAGGAGGCCCAGGTGCGTGGATCCGCAGCCGTCGTTGATGTTCAGGCCGTCCGGCTTGGCGCCGATCGTGATGATCTCGGCACCGGCGCGCGCGAACGCCTCGGGCGAGACACGGGCGGCGGCGCCGTGCGCCTCGTCGAGGACGATCTTCAGTCCGTCGAGGCGGTTGGGGAGGACACCCAGGAGATGGGCGACGTACTGGTCGAGGCCCTGGTCGTACGTCCGTACACGGCCGACGCCCTGGCCCGTGGGGCGCTGCCAGGGAGCGCCGGTGCGGTGCTCCTCGTACAGGGACTCGATGCGGTCCTCGAGCTCGTCGGCCAGTTTGTGGCCGCCGCGCGCGAAGAACTTGATGCCGTTGTCCGGCATGGCGTTGTGGCTCGCGGAGAGCATCACGCCGAGGTCGGCGCCCAGCGCACCGGTGAGATGCGCCACCGCGGGGGTGGGCAGCACACCGACGAGCTGGACGTCCACGCCCGCGCTCGCGAGACCGGCGACCACCGCGGCCTCCAGGAACTCCCCTGACGCGCGGGGATCCCGCCCGACCACCGCGACCGGGCGATGGCCCTCGAACGTACCCACTTCGCCGAGCACATGAGCCGCTGCCACGGAGAGCCCGAGCGCGAGCTCGGCCGTCAGATCCGCGTTGGCGACACCGCGCACGCCGTCCGTGCCGAAGAGTCGTCCCACTGCTGTCCTCCTCCGGACTTCTACCCCGGGATCACCGGGGTCCCGACCCGGATCACCAGGAAGGATCACCAGGGTTTCCGATAAACGAACGCCCCGGCAGCACACAACGTGCCGCCGGGGCGAACGAAAAGTACAAGCAGGCAGATTAACGCTTGCTGTACTGCGGAGCCTTGCGGGCCTTCTTGAGACCGGCCTTCTTGCGCTCGACCGCACGGTCGTCACGCTTGAGGTAACCGGCCTTCTTGAGGGCGGCGCGGTTGTTGTCGACGTCGGCCTCGTTCAGCGCACGGGCGACACCGAGACGGAGCGCACCGGCCTGACCGGAGACGCCGCCACCCGAGATGCGGGCGATGACGTCGTAGCGGTTGTCGAGCTCGAGCACCTTGAAGGGCTCGTTGACTTCCTGCTGGTGAACCTTGTTCGGGAAGTAGTCCTCGAGCGTGCGCCCGTTGACCTTCCACTTGCCGGTGCCCGGGACGATCCGGACGCGGGCGATGGCGTTCTTGCGACGGCCCAGGCCGGCGGCCGGCTGGGGGTCGCCGAAGCGCGCGGCGTTCGACTCGGAGGTGTACTCGCCCTCGACGGGCACCTCGGACTCGGTGGTGTACTGCTCGACGTCAACAACCTCGGTCTCTTCGACCGGCTGCTCAACGGTGGTCTCGGCCACGATTCTCCTCAGAATTTCTTACGTCTTTGGGGGTGGTGGCCGGAACTACTGCGCGACCTGGGTGATCTCGAACGGGACCGGCTGCTGAGCGCCGTGCGGGTGCTGGTCGCCCGCGTAGATCTTCAGCTTCGAGAGCATCTGACGGCCCAGGGTGTTCTTGGGGATCATGCCCTTGATGGCCTTCTCGACGGCCTTCTCGGGGTTCTTCTCAAGAAGCTCGTCGTAGCGGACGGAACGCAGACCACCCGGGTAACCGGAGTGGCGGTACGCCATCTTCTGGGTCTTCTTGTTGCCGGAGAGGTGAACCTTCTCGGCGTTGATGATGATGACGAAGTCGCCCATGTCCATGTGGGGCGCGTAGATCGCCTTGTGCTTGCCCCGCAGGAGGTTGGCAGCAGTGGTCGCCAGACGGCCCAGGACGATGTCCTGAGCGTCGATGACGTGCCACTGGCGGGTCACATCGCCGGGCTTGGGGCTGTACGTACGCACTTCGTAGCCTTCGCTTCTTCAGTGGATGGGGTCCAGACACACGGCATCCCGGAAGCGATCATGCAGCTGGGGCTCACAATGCCGGGGACGCTGCCCGTATGCGAGCCACTGGTAACTGCTCCAGGGAACCTTACGTAAGGGCCCTTCGCGTGAGAACGACGAAGCCAATACGTATAACAATCCTTGAGAATACCCACGCCGCCCCGTACGGGTCAAAACGCGGATCTGGAGACCGGCACCCCGGACTCCACCGCCTCAGGCGGTTCTGCGCCACCCAGGATAACCGCACTGGGCCGCAGGCAGGACCGGGCGACCGTGAAGGCCAGTACACACAGGGTGACGCAGTCCCGGAAAGCCCGCCGGGTGCCGGGTTCCAGCCAAGGCCAGGTGAACCCGGGAATCTGCGGGACGAGCGCCAGCCAGAACCACTTCCGGCGGGCCACCGCACCCGGCACGAGCACCCCGGCGAGCAGCAGCGGCACGACGACGACCAGGTAGTGGTCGTACGACGGCCGCGACACCAGGAAGGCCGCCAGCATCAGCATCACGGCCGTCTCCACCACGCGCTGCTCCTGCGGCCCCGCACCACCCCGCCAGCGCCGCCACGCGCACCACAGGCCCGTACCCGCGGCCACGAGAGCGAGCAGCGACGCCGCCCCCTGCGGCACCCCGAGCCGCGGCAGGACAGCGGCCGGCGACGCCTCGTAGAGCCGTACGAAGCTGTCGTCGCCCCGCAGCAGGAACGGCAGCGTCCGCGTGAAGAACCCCGCGGGGTCCGGCATGGCGAGCGCCGCCCCCACGGACACCACCGCGGGCACGAGCACCGCGCACCCGAGCCCCCGCCACCGCCGCGCGAAGACGAAGAGCAGCACCACCGGCGCGAGCAGCGGCTTCACGGCGACGGCCGCCCCGATCACCAGACCCGCGGCCACCCACTTCCCCCGGCACACGAGGAGCAGCGCGAGCGGCAGCGCGGCAGCCGACGCCACGGTCCAGTTGCCGAGGTCGACGAGGTGCCCGAACGGCGCGAACCCCAGCGCGAGCGCCAGCAGGCCGAGCACCGCGAACCGGCTGCGCCAGGCCACCCCGTGGATCCGCAGCGCGCACCCCCAGCCGACGACGAGCGAGGCCGTGACCCCCGCAGGGACGAGGAACCGCACGACGGACTGCGGAAGCAGCGTCTGCGGAACCGCGGCGAGCACGGCGCCCGGCAGATAGAGGAAGTGCCGGTCGGCATAGGGCGAACGCCCGTCGAGCCAGGCATCGGCCGCCCGCACCACGATGGCGTTGTCCATCCCGCCGTCCGGGAGCCGCAGCCCCACCCGGACGGCCACGGCGAGCAGCACCGCCCCGAGCGCAGCCCAGGCGTGCCAGGTCGCCGGCCGCAACAACCACCCGCTAACAGCTACTTTGCCCGTATTCATATGGATCAGGCTAGGTCGGACCCCTCCCCTGCCCTCGCTCAACATCCCCAACTCCCCGTCTAAGATGCGGCGCATGAGCTTTGGGCAAGGGGGACCTCAGTGGGGTCCAGGGGATTCAGGGCAGACCCCTGACTGGGCGGCGCTCGCCGAGGCGTCCGAATCGCGCGCCCGGCGTCGCAAATGGCTGATGGTCGGCGGTGGCGCGCTCGCCACCGTCGTGGTCGCGGCCGCCGTCGCCGTGGCGGTCGTCTCCGCCAACAGCGACGACACCTCCGCCGCGAACAAACCGGCGAGCGAGCTGCCCTCGACCGCGGACATCCCGGGCGCGAGCGAGAACCCCGGCCCGTCGTTCGAGAAGACGACACCGCCGCCCCCGCCGGACCCCAAGGAGTTCATCTCCAGCGCCAAGAAGGACAAGGCGCCGCTCGGCCCCGACACGCTCTTCCCGGGCAAGTCGCTGACCTCGGGCGACCGCGTCTACAAGAAGGGCGCCACGGACAGTACGAAGAAGTGCGCGAGCGTCACCCAGGACAAGCTCGGCACGATCCTCACCAAGAACGACTGCACCGAGCTCTTCCGCGCGAGCTACGTGAAGGACAACATCGCCGTGACGGTCGGCGTCGCCGTCTTCGACACGGCGGCCCAGGCCAAGAAGGTGAACGAGCAGGCGAACGAAGGCCTCGTCATCTCGCTGCCCGGCAAGGGCGTGCCCAGCTTCTGCCGTACGGCGGTCTGCCGGGGCACGTACAACGCCTACGGCCGCTACGCCTACTTCACGACGTCCGGGTTCACCAGCGACAAGGACGTCACGGAGAAGGAGCGCAAGGTCTACACGGTCGGCGACGACCTGGCCCGCTTCGCCTTCGGCCAGATCAACCGGCGGGGCGAGGCCCAGGCTTCCGCCGCGGCCAACGCCCCCGAGTAGCCCGCCGAGCAGCCGGAAGCCAGGGCTTCCGATTAGTCCGTAGGCCGGGGCTCAGCAGCACCCGGCGCCGGGCAACGTCCGCTTGTTGCGCGCTTCTTTGCTGCGCGCGGCGAGCAACTCGTCGGCGGGGTAACCGACTTCCTCCAGGGTCAGCCCGTGCGGCCGTACGACATGCACGGCGGAGTCCCGCACCCCGGCGGCGAGCACCTTGGCGGGCCATTCCACGGGCCGGTGCCCATCACCCACGAACAGCATCGCCCCCACCAGCGACCGCACCATGTTGTGGCAGAAGGCATCGGCGCGCACGGTCGCTTCGAGGATCCCGTCCGGCCGCCGCTCCCAGCGCAGTTCCTGGAGCGTACGAATGGTCGTGGCACCCTCGCGCTTCTTGCAGTAGGCGGCGAAATCATGCTCTCCGAGGAGCTTCTCCGCCGCGGCGTTCATCGCGTCGAGGTCCAACTCCCAGTCGTGCCACAGCACATGACTGCGCAACAGCGGGTCGACTCCGCCCGGGTGATCGGTCACGCGATAGGCGTAGCGCCGCCACACGGCCGCGAACCGCGCGTTGAACCCCGCGGGGGCCTCGGTCACCTTCCAGACCCGCACATCGTGCGGAAGGCGCCCCGCGAGCCTGCGCAGCAGCTTGTCACTGTGCTCGGCCCACACACTCTCCGGCAGATCGACGTGGGCGACCTGCCCCCGGGCATGCACCCCGCTGTCGGTCCGCCCCGCGACGGTCAGCTCGTACGTCTCCTGCGACCGCGTCACGGTCCGCAGCGCGTCCTCGATCTCCTGCTGGACGGTCCGCTGCCCCTGGCGCTGCTTGGCCCAGCCGGAGAAATCCTTGCCGTCGTACGAAAGGTCGAGACGTACCCGCACGAACCCGGGCTCTACTTCATCACTCACATCAGCCATCCTCTCAGCCGGACCGACATGCGAAAGCGGGCCCGCCCCGAAGGGCGGACCCGCTCACAGCGAGGCAGAGCCTCAGGCGTCCTTGGACTCCTCGGCGGCCTCAACCGGCTTCGCGTCCTCGACGGGCGCGTCGTCCTTCTTGAGGGCGTCTTCCTTGACGGCACGCTTGGTGGCCGCCTCGGCCTCACCGGTGGCGGCCTGCGCCACGGTCAGGGCCTCGACAAGCTCGATGATCGCCATGGGCGCGTTGTCGCCACGACGGTTACCGATCTTGGTGATACGGGTGTAGCCACCCGGGCGGTTCTCGTAGCGCGGGCCGATCTCCGTGAAGAGCGTGTGCACGATGCTCTTGTCGGTGATGACGGACAGCACCTGGCGGCGGTTGTGAAGGTCACCCTTCTTCGCCTTGGTGACCAGACGCTCCGCGTAGGGACGCAGACGACGGGCCTTCGCCTCGGTGGTGGTGATGCGGCCGTACTCGAAGAGCTGCTTGGCGAGGTTCGCCAGAAGAAGCTTCTCGTGCGCGGCGCTGCCGCCCATACGGGCGCCCTTGGTGGGCTTCGGCATGGTGTTTCTCCTTCATCGCTGCACCGGCCGTATCAGGTACCGGTGTCAGTGTCCGAGCAGGCGGTCGCCCGTCGGAGACCGTGCCCCGTAAGGGGCGCGGGGAACTGCGCGACCAGCCGAAGCGGACCCGCAGCCAAAATCAGATCAGTACTGCTCGGTCTCGACGAACCCGGCGTCAGCGTCATCGTCGGCGCCGAAGGCGTCAGCCGCGGCGGTCGGGTCGAAACCGGGAGGCGAGTCCTTCAGCGCCAGGCCCATGCCATTGAGCTTCATCTTGACCTCGTCGATCGACTTCGCACCGAAGTTGCGAATGTCGAGCAGGTCCGCCTCGGAGCGGGCCACGAGCTCACCCACGGAGTGGATGCCCTCGCGCTTGAGGCAGTTGTACGACCGAACGGTGAGCTCGAGCTCCTCGATCGGCAGGGCGAGATCGGCGGCCAGGGCCGCGTCCGTCGGCGAGGGGCCCATGTCGATGCCCTCGGCGTCGATGTTGAGCTCACGGGCCAGACCGAACAGCTCGACCAGGGTCTTACCGGCGGACGCCATGGCGTCACGCGGGCGCATGGCCTGCTTGGTCTCGACGTCGACGATCAGCTTGTCGAAGTCGGTGCGCTGCTCGACACGCGT